>JAXDIL010000118.1:0-90310 GCA_034664005.1 Thermoleophilaceae bacterium
CAACGTCGGGGTGGCTGTCGCGGCGCAGGACACGCTCGTGGTCCCGACGATCCACGACGCCGACAAGAAGTCGCTCGGCGAGATCGCCCGCCAGGCGCGCGAGCTGATCCGCAAGGTGCACGACGGCAAGATCACGCCGCCGGAGCTGTCGGGCGGCACGTTCACGGTCTCGAACCTCGGCATGTACGGCGTCGACTCGTTCTCGGCCGTGATCAACCCGCCCCAGGCGGCGCTGCTCACCGTGGGCGCCCTGAAGAAGCGACCGGCCGTGGACGACGGCGGGCGGATCGTCACGCGGGACGCGATGACCCTGTCGCTCGTCTGCGACCACCGCATCCTCTACGGCGCCGACGGCGCCGAATTCCTCGCGCGGGTCAAGGACCTGCTCGAGCAGCCGCTCTCACTCGCGCTGTAGCGCAAGCGCAGCGCGCATAGCTTCCGCCTCCGGCGGGTAAGTGCCAATTTGTACTTTCCGTGGGGGGAAGGGGGAACCTGGGTGGCCGGCGTTCTGCAGACGCCGGCCATCTAGTCTCGGAGGTTCCGATGCCCCGCGAACCGCGCACCCTCGACGAGGAGATCCTGGCCGCGCAGGAGACGGCGGTCCGCTCGACGCTCAGCGACGAGGACCGCATCGATCGCATCGCGGCGGAGCTCCGCGACGGATTCGACGCGATGGCCGGCGTGAGCGCCGCGGCGAGCTTCTTCGGATCCGCGCGCACCGCCCCGGAAGAGCCCGACTACAAGCTCGCTCGCGAGACAGCGCGCATGGTCGGCGAGAGCGGGCTCGCGATCATCACCGGCGGCGGCCCCGGGATCATGGAGGCTGCCAACCGCGGCGCGAAGGACGCCGGCGCGCTCTCGATCGGGCTCAACATCGAGCTGCCGTTCGAGCAGGGCGGCAACCCCTACTGCGACATCGCGCTCGAGTTCCACTACTTCTTCGTGCGCAAGATCATGTTCGTGCGCTACGCGAGCGGCTTCGTCGTCTTCCCGGGCGGCTTCGGCACGATGGACGAGCTGTGGGAGGCGCTCACGCTGATCCAGACCGAGAAGATCCGGGAATTCCCGGTGGTGCTCGTGGGCAGCGACTACTGGCGCGGCATGCTCGACTGGGTGAGCGACCGGATGATCAACGAGGGCATGATCGCGCCGGACGACCTCGAACTCCTCAGGGTCATCGACGACCCGGCCGAGGTGCGTGACGTGCTAATGGCGGCCGCCCACCGGCAGGCGCGCGCTTAGGCGATCGACGGCACGGGCATCGGCTCGTAGCGCTCGCGGATCGCTTCGATGAACGTCGCGAGGCGGTCCGCCAGCTCCGCGTCGTGCACCTCCACCACGTTCTCGGCGTTCATCTCGCCCGAGCGGGAGAGGTTGAACGAGCCGGCGAAGACCACGTCGTCCGCGACCGTGACCTTCGCGTGCATGAAGTCGTGGGGCGTCTCGGGCGTGTACTGGGTCGAGTGCTTCCCCTTGAAGTCCGCGTTGGACAGCACGGCTGCCAGGATCGGGATCTTCCAGGCCGAGTGGCCGTTCGTCCGCCACTGATAGACCACGCCCTCCATCTGCGTCCGGTCGATGACCCCGCGCAGGTCCACGCGCCTCTCGGCCGCCACCTCGGCGAGCGTGCCGAGCACAGCGCCGGCGGTGATCACAGGCGACGCGATCCGCACGCGCTTGCGCGCCCGCCCGATCGCCTGTCCGATGCGGTGCGACAGCTCCTCGCCGTGGCCCGGCGTGAACCAGGCGCGCACTTCGCGCCCGTCCAGCTCGAGCCGGCGCGGATCCTGGTGCCCGCTCGCGTCCACGTTGCGCGTGCTCCAGAGCTCGTCGAAGTTCTGCGCGTACTCGGCCGCCAGCTCGGGCGCATCCTCCACCACCAGGACCACGTTCTCCTGCAGCGTCCACGAGTCCGTGGTCCAGTTCATGGAGCCGGTCCAGACGGACTCGCGATCGCGCACCACGTACTTGTGGTGCATCAGGTCGGGGATGCCGGGGATGCCGCAGGTCGGGAACGGCATGGCCTCGAGCAGCTCCGGCTTCGTGCGCGGTGGCGGCGGGAAGGTGAGGCGCTCCGGGTGATCGGCGTTGTAGGCGATCCGCACGCGCACGCCGCGCTCATTGGCTGCTCGGAGGGCGTCGGCCACGACGTCGCCCGGCTCGCCTGGAAGCCGCACGTCGTAGAGCGCCAGGTCGAGCGACTCGCGCGCCTTGCCGAGGAAGGCCTCGATCCGGCGCGCCATCTCCAGCGGATCCCCACCCGGGTG
Source organism: Thermoleophilaceae bacterium (assembly GCA_034664005.1). GTDB lineage: Bacteria > Actinomycetota > Thermoleophilia > Solirubrobacterales > Thermoleophilaceae > JACVRW01. Next base: position 2,268 of record JAXDIL010000118.1, read on the forward strand.
GAGCGGGTGAGCCTCGATCACTGCTGCCAGCGGAAGCCCGACGGCGCGATGCGCGGCTCGAGCGGGCTCGTGGGGAGCCCATCGGGGAGGTTCGGCTCGTTGTAGCCCGACGGCGCCGTGTCGTTCGGGGTGTCCGGGTGGAACAGCGACGCCAGGTACTGGATGTGACCGCGGCCCGGGCCGAGCTCGGTCTGGCCCCCGCCGTACGCCTGGACCCCCTCGCGTTCGCACCAGTCGTACATCTCGAACAGGTTGCTGAGCGGGCCGAAGCGCGACGGCTTGATGTTCACCATGCGGGGCCGCCAGGGACGGTCGAGCACATCGGCGACCGAGTGGATCGGCGCGTCCCAGGTGACGCGGTCGCTCACCGCGTCGAGGATCGGGCGGGTCGCGTCGGTCACGTCGGGGTCCTCGAGCCAGGCGTTCGGGAACGCCTCGATGACCATTCGGTAGAGCTCCGGGTCCGTCTCCACGTCCACCGGCGTGCCCTTGTACTGCCCCTTGAGGTCCACCGAGTCGACGGCACCCGTGGCCACCAGCGTCTCCACCAGCTCCGGCGTCCAGTTGTTCGTCGGGTCGAGCTTCAGCTTCGTGCCCGGATAGCGCTCCAGCAGCCGCAGCGCCTTGTCCGGCGTCTCGGGGCCCTCCTGCTCCCAGGCACCGAGCCGCATGGACACGACGAAGTTCAGCGGGCGCGGCTCGCGCTCGAGCACGTCGGCGAGCGAGCGGCCGGCCTGAGTCAGTGCCAGGTCGAGGGCCGCCGACTCGAACGCCCAGCGGCGGTACAGCTCGGAGACCTCGCCGCGCACGGGCGGCGCCGGGAACAGCTCGGTCTCGCCGAGCCGCTTCGAGAACGAGTCGAGCGTGTACGAGCCGGCCAGCTCGATCGTCTTCGGGCCGTCCGCCTGGAGGTTCACGTGGTCGATCTCGTCGTAGACCACGTCCTCGCCCACGCCGGTCTCGCCGCCCGGGCCGCGCAACTCGATCAGCGTCGTGGCGCGCACGAACTCCGGCGAGAACTGGAGCTCGCGTCCCTCGAAGCTGAGCGACTCGACCTCGAGCGGAAGCTCCGCGATGCGCTCGTAGGAGCTCACGCGGCCAGCTCCGCCAGCGCCGCACCGAAGACGTCGCTGTGCAGGTCCACCTGCTCCTCGGTCGTGGCCGGGCACATCAGGGCCATGTTGTGGAAGGGGGTTATGAGGACTCCGCGGTTCATCAGGTAGAGATGAAGGTACTCATCGAGCTCCGGATCCCCGGCGGCTGCCGACTCAGCGCCGGTGCGAGGCGGCGTCGGCGAGTAGCGGTACTCGCAGCGGGCGCCGAGCGACACGTTCGTCCAGGGCAGCCCGTGCTCGGCGATGGCGCCGTCGACGCCCTCGGCGAAGCGCTCGCGCAGCCGCACCATGCGCTCGAACGCCTCGTCCGTGAGCACCTCGCCCAGCGTGGCGCGCGCCGCGGCAAGCGAGAGCGCGTTGCCCGCGAGCGTGCCGCCCACGCCGCCCGTGTCCTCGAGATCCGCATCCTCCTGCGCCGCGATCCGCTCTGCCAGCTCCGCCGTCAGGCCATAGGCGCCGATCGGCACTCCGCCCGCCACCGACTTGCCGAGCGTCACCGCGTCCGGCTCGAGGCCCCAGGCAGCGGTGCAGCCACCCGGCCCGGCGCTGAGTGTGTGCGTCTCGTCGATGATGAGGAGCGTCCCGTGGCGCGTGCAGAGCTCGCGCACGCCCTCGAGGAAGCCCGGCTCCGGCAGGACGATCCCGATGTTCGTGAGCGCCGGCTCCATCAGCAGGCAGGCCACGTCGCCGTGCGCGAGCACCTCCTCCACCGAGTCGAGCTCGTTGAACTCCGCGACCCGCGTCGTCGTCGCCGGGTCGACCGCCGGGCCGACCAGCCCCTCGCGGGCCCGTGTGCCGCCGTCGGCGTCGCGGTTGACGAACGCCTCGTCCACCGACCCGTGGTAGCACCAGTTGAAGACCGCCGCGCGCGGCCGGGCGGTCACGTGGCGGCACATGCGGAGCATCCAGCGGTTCGCGTCGGTGGCGGTCAGCGCGAACTGCCAGTAGGGCACGCCGAAGCGCCGCGCGAGCTCGGAGCCGACCCAGGCGGCGTCCTCGGTCGGGAGCATCGTCGTGATGCCCTCGATCGAGGCCAGCGCGCGCATGGTCGGCTCGGGTGAGTGGCCCGCCATGGCGCCGGTATCGCCGAGGCAGAAGTCCGCGTACTCGTTGCCGTCCACGTCCACGAGCGTCGAGCCGTGCGCGCGCTCCAGGTAGAGCGGGTGGCCGCCGGCCCACATCGCCATCCACGACATCGGGACGCCCGCGAGCAGGCTCGCCCGCGCCTCCTCGTGCAGCTCCCCGGAGCGCCGGTGGCTTCCCTCGAAGAGCTCGCGCTCGCGCGCGATCAGCTCGGCCAGGCTCACGCAGTGGCTCGCTCGGCGAAGGCCGGGCCGGGCTCGTCGGGCCGGACCGCCGCCATCTTCTCGGCGCGCCGCTGCTGCCACACGGTGATGATCATCACCGCCACCGTGAACAGGAAGATCATCGTGGCGATCACGTAGATCTGCGGCGGGATCGCCACACGCGCGGCGCCCCAGATGAACAGCGGGAACGTGATCGTCGAGCCCGAGTTGAAGTTCGTGATCACGAAGTCGTCGATCGACAGCGCGAACGCCAGCAGGGCGGCCGCCACCACGCCGGGCATGATCAGCGGGAGCGTCACGAGCCGGAACGTCTCCCACGGCGTGGCCCCGAGGTCCTGCGCGGCCTCCTCCAGCGAGCGGTCGAAGCCGATCAGCCGCGAACGCACGGTGATCACCACGAACGACAGGTTGAACATGATGTGCGCGATCAGGATCGTCGCGAATCCCAGCGAGGGCGTGCCCAGGTTGAGGAACTGCGACAGCAGGGCGGCACCGAGCACGACCTCGGGCGTCGCGAGCGGGATGAAGATGAACAGGTTCACCGGCGCGCGGCCCTTGAACTCGTAGCGCACCAGGGCGAGGGCGGTGAGCGTGCCGAGGATCGTCGCCCCGACGGTGGACAGCGCGGCGACCTCGAGCGACGTCTTGAGCGCGTCGCCCACTCCCTGCACGGCGAACGGGTGCTTCCAGGCGTCGAGGCTGAACTCCTGCCAGATGAAGTTGAAGCGCCCGCGCGGGTTGTTGAACGAGAAGACGACGATCACCGCGATCGGGACCAGCAGGTACACCAACGCCAGCCCGGCGTAGGCGTTCAGGAGCCAGTCGAGGCCGCGCCGCCTGAGCGTCACTTCCGCTCGCCCTCGGTGCCGAGGAGCGCCTCTGTGCCGGCGATCCGCGCCCAGATCAGGACGAGGATCAGCATGAACGCCATCAGGAGGAACGAGAGCGCCGCCGCCGTCGGGTAGTCGGCCACCTCGAGGTAGCGCGACTGGATGACGTTCCCGATCATGAACTGGCGCGGAGTGCCCAGCAGCTCGGCGTTGATGAAGTCGCCGGCCGCCGGGATGAAGGTGAGCAGCGTCCCGGCCACCACTCCCGGCATCGACAGCGGCAGCGTCACGCGCAGGAACACGTCGCGGCGACGGCCGTAGAGGTCGTAGCCGGCCTCGAGCATGCGCTTGTCGACCCGCTCCAGGCTGGCGTAGACCGGCAGGATCATGAACGGCAGGAAGTTGTAGGTGATGCCCGCCACCACCGAGACGGTGGTGTCGAGCAAGCGCCCGTCGGACGACACGATGCCCAGTGTCTGCAGCGTGTTCACGACGATCCCGGAGTCGGACAGGATCGTCTCCCAGGACAGCGTGCGGATCAGGTACGTGACGAAGAACGGCACGATCACCAGCAGGAGCAGCGCGTTCCGGTAACGGCCGCCGCGGAAGGCGATCACGTAGGCGAGCGGGTAGCCGATCAGGAACGAGAAGAGCGTCGCGAGGCCCGCGTACTCGAACGAGCGGATGAACTGCTTGTCGTAGTTCTTGAGCGCGTTCGTGTAGTTCGAGAACTCCCAGGTGAGCCGGAAGCCCGTGTCGATCGTGCCCGTCTTGAGCGACTCGACCGCCATGTAGCAGAGCGGAATCGCGAAGAACAGCAGCAGCCAGCCCAGCCCCGGCAGGAGCAGCAGGTAGGGAAGCGCTGCCTTTCGGAGCCGGGTCGGCACGGGTCCTCTCCGGCTCTAGGCGCCGATCACCGTCTGGAACGCGTTGTCGAGCTCCGACTCCTCGTCAGGCTTCAGCCCACGGAAGATGAACGTGTCCTCGAGGTAGGCGGCGTCGGGGAAGATCAGTGGGTTCTCGGCGAGCGACTTGTCGCGCTTGGCCAGGATCTCCTTCACGCCGTTCACCGGGCAGATGTAGTTGACGTACTCCGCGATGTCGGCCTGGATCTCGGGCCTGTAGACGAAGTCGATGAACTTCTCCGCCGTGAATGCGTGCGGCGCCCCGACGGGGATCTGCATGTTGTCGGTCCAGAGGTGCCCGCCCGTCTCCGGGAGGACGAACTGGATGTTCGGGTCGTCCGCCTGGAGCTGCACGGCATCGCCCGACCAGCCGATGATCAGCCACGAATCGCCCTTGGTGATGTCCTTCGTGTACTCGTTGCCGGTGAAGCCCCGGATCTGGCCCGAGTCGGCGGCCTCGCCGATCTTGTCGATCGCCTTCATGAACTCGTCGACGCTGGCCTTCTCGGGATCCGCGCCCATCGACGCCGCCACGACGCCTACGGTGTCGCGCATCTCGCTGAGCATGGTGACCTTGCCCTTGTAATCCGGGTCGAACAGGTCGTCCACGGACTTCGGCTCCCGCTTCACCTTGTCCTTGCGGTAGATGATTCCGGTGAGGCCAGACTGCCAGGGCATCGAGAAGTCGCGGTTGGGGTCGAACGGCGGTGACTTCAGGCGCTCGATCAGATTCTTGGTCGCGTTCGGCATCGTCGACTTGTCGAACTTCTGGACGTAGCCGAGCCGGATCATGCGCGCCGCCATCCAGTCGGTCACGACGTGGATGTCGCGGCCGCCCGAGTCGCCCTGGGCGTACTGCTGGCGGACCTTGCCGAAGAACTCGGTGTTGTCGTTGACCTCCTCGACGTACTTGACCTTGGTCCCGTACTCCTTCTCGAAGTCCTTGAGGGTGCCGCGGTCCTCCTCGATGTAGAGCGGCCAGTTGGCCATGTACATCGAGTCGGCGATCTCGCCCTTCGGGATCGGCTTCTCCTCCGAGGCCTTCTTGGCGCCGCCGGCGGGCTCGTCAGTGCCGCAGGCAGCGAGATAGGCGAGCGCGGACGCGCTAAGGGCGCCGGCGGCTCCGCGCTGCAGGATGCGGCGGCGCGTGAGCGGGTTGCGCAGCAGGCGCTCGAACTCGCGCTCCAGGTCTCCATTCGATGGCGTCACTCGGCGTGCCCCTCCCTAACGATGTGGATGTTGTCGTCGGACCAGCTCAGCCGTGCGCTGTCGCCTGCGGCGGGGAGGTCCCGCCGCGCCTCGGCGTCGGCGTTCGGGACCAGCACGGTCATGCGCGTGTCGTCGCCCAGCCGCACGACCATCTGCGTCGCCGTGCCGAGGTAGAGCGAGCTCTCGACCTGGCCCTCGACGCTCGGTCGCTCCTCGGTCGTGTCGCCGACCGAGGAGAGCACGAGCTTCTCGGGCCGCACGACCGCGTGAGCGCGTTCGCCGGCCGCCGCGCCGCCCGACTTTGGCGTGCGCACGGTCGGCCCGGCGTCGAGGCGCAGCTGCGCACCGTCGCCGTTGGCCGAGATGACCTCGCCGGGCATCAGGTTCGACACGCCGATGAAGCCCGCGACGAAGGTGGTGGCGGGCCGCTCGTAGACCGTCTCGGGGTCCGCCACCTGCTCGACCACGCCGCGGTTCATCACCGCGATCTTGTCGGACATCGTGAGCGCCTCCTCCTGGTCGTGCGTCACGTAGATGAACGTGATGCCGACCTCGCGCTGGATGCGCTTCAGCTCCACCTGGAGCTGTTTGCGGAGCTTCAGGTCGAGCGCGCCCAGTGGCTCGTCGAGCAGCAGCACCGCCGGACGGTTCACGAGCGCGCGCGCGAGCGCGACGCGCTGCTGCTGGCCGCCCGACAGCTGCGCCGGCTTGCGCTTGGCCTCCGCCGCGAGCCCGACGCGCTCGAGCTCCTCCGCCACGCGCCGCTTCACCTCCGCCCTGTCGACCTTCTGGCGCTGGAGGCCAAAGGCCACGTTCTGCTCGACATTCCGGTGCGGGAACAGCGCGTAGCTCTGGAAGACGGTGTTGGTCGGCCGCTTGAAGGCGGGCAGATCGGTCACGTCGTCGCCGTCGAGCAGCACGCGCCCCTCGGACGGGTTCTCGAACCCGGCGAGCATCCGCAGCGTCGTCGTCTTGCCGCAGCCGGACGGGCCCAGCATGGTGAAGAACTGACCACGCGGAATGTCGAGCTCCATCTCGCGCACGGCTGTGAAGTCGCCGAAGCGCTTCGTAACGCGGTCGAGCCGGACGCTCGGGGTGTCCGAGCCCGTTTGGCCCTCATGGCTCATCCTGGACGGCAAGGTATGGCCGAACCGTAGCTACCGCAAGGGGCGAATTGCCGAAAAACCCGTGCGCGAGTTGGCCGGAATGGCGCATGCGGTGTGCCCCAGTTGCGCCTCCCGCGCCCTTGTGTTGCTCCACGAGCGCCGATAGCGTTGTCCGCTCCGTCTAGTTCCGCATCCCGAACAGGAGAACCGTAGTGGCCACCACCCCTCAGACGGTCGAGCAGCCCCACGCCGGAGCGCCCAGCGACCTGCAGGAGAAGGCTCGCAGGCACCTCTGGATGCACTTCACGCGCATGGGTGCGTACGACCAGGAGCACGAGATCCCGATCATCGTGCGCGGCGAGGGCTCCTACGTCTACGACGAGCACGACAACCGCTACCTCGACGGCCTGTCGGCGCTCTTCTGCGTGAACGCGGGCCACGGGCGCGCGGAGATGGGCGAAGCGGCCGCGGCACAGGCGAAGAAGCTCGGCTTCTACACGAACTGGAGCTACGCGCACCCGACCGCCATCGAGCTGGCCGCGCGCGTCGCGGCGCTCGCGCCCGGCGACCTCAACCGGGTCTTCTTCACCTCCGGCGGCTCGGAGGCGGTCGAGTCGGCCTGGAAGCTGGCGCGCCAGTACCACAAGATCACCGGCAACCCGACGAAGACGAAGATCATCTCGCGCGAGACCGCCTACCACGGCACGACCTTCGGGGCGCTCTCGATCACCGGCATCACGCCGCTGCGCACGCCCTTCGAACCGCTCGTGCCGGGTGCGCACCACGTGCCGAACACGAACGAGTACCGCTGGCCGGAGGACCGCGACCCGCTCTGGGCCGCCAACCAGATCGAGCACATGATCGAGTTCCAGGGACCGGAGACGGTCGCCGCCGTGATCCTCGAGCCGGTGCAGAACTCGGGCGGCTGCTTCGTTCCGCAGGACGGCTACTGGCAGCGCGTGCGCGAGATCTGCGACAGGCACAACGTGCTGCTGATCGCGGACGAGGTGATCTGCTCCTGGGGTCGGCTCGGCCACTACTTCGGCGTCGAGCGCTTCGACGTGATCCCAGACGTGATCACGACCGCGAAGGGCCTCACCTCCTCGTACGCCCCGATGGGCGCCGTGATCACGTCGGACCGCGTGTCCGAGCCGTTCATGGACGGAAAGAACGCGTTCACGCACGGCATCACGTTTGGCGGCCATCCGGTCTCCGCGGCCGTGGCGATGGCCAACCTCGACATCTTCGAGCGCGAGGACCTCTGCGGTCACGTGCGCGAGAAGGAGGGTGAGTTCCGCGGCATGCTCGAGAAGCTCCGCGACGACCTCCCGATCGTGGGCGACGTGCGCGGGGCCGGCTACTTCCAGGCGCTCGAGCTCGTCAAGGACAAGGACACCAAGGAGAGCTTCACCGACGAGGAGGGCGAGGAGCTGCTGCGCGGCTTCATGTCCGGGGAGCTCTTCAAGAACGGGCTGATCTGCCGCGCCGACGACCGCGGCGACCCCGTCATCCAGCTCTCGCCTCCGCTGATCGCGGACAGCGAGGAATTCGAGATCATCGATCGGGTCCTTCGCCAGGTGCTCACCGAGGCCTGGGACCGGATCGTGCGCCACTGAGCGATGCTCACCGTACGCGGGCTCGTGTCCGAGATGGGGCTCGAGCTCGTGACAGGCGAGGACGCGGCGGACTCCCCGGTTCGCTGGGTCCACATCTCTGAGCTGCACGACCCGACCCAGTGGCTGTCGGGCGGCGAGCTGCTGCTCACGACCGGCATCCAGCTCGAGACCGACAGGCGCCAGCGCGAGTTCGTCCGGCTCCTGGCCGGGCGCCACCTGGCGGGGCTCGGCTTTGGCACGGGCTTCGACCACGACGAGCTGCCGGAGGCGCTCGTGGCCGAGGCGCGCGAGCTTGGGTTCCCCGTGTTCGAGGTGCCCTACGAGCTCCCCTTCATCGCGATCACCGAGAAGGCGTTCACGCGGCTCGTGAACGAGCAGTACGAGGTGCTCCAGCGTGGCATCGCGATCCACAAGCGGCTGGAGCGGCTGGTGCTCGAGGAGAGCGGCCTCGACGAGGTGGTGCGGGCGCTGGCCGCCGCTACGGGAGGCGCCGTCTGCGTGCTCTCCGGCCGCGGCGAGACGATCTCCTCGAAGGCGTTCCGGCGAGAGCTCCCCGACGCGGCGATGGAGCAGGTGCGCTCGGAGGTCGTGCGGCGCAGCGAGCAGCTCTCGAACGGCACGACGCGCGCCGTGGAGAACGCCGAGTTCGCCCCCGACCACCCGGACATCGCGGGCCGCTCGCTGGTGCTGCCCGTGTCGCTCCGCGGGCGCGGCGCGCCACAGGCCTGGCTCGTTGCTGCGCGCGACGCCGGCGGGCTCGGCGACTTCGAGCGCCTGATCCTCCAGCAGGCGGTGACCGTGGTGGCGCTCGAGCTGATGCGCCAGCGCGCCATGCGCGACACGGAGCGGCGGCTCGCCGGCGACGTGCTCGCGGAGGCGCTCACCGGACGGCTCTCGGAGGAGGAGCTCGCGATGCGGCTGCGCCCGTTCGGGATCTCCGAGAACGCGGCGGTGCTCGTCTTCGGCGGGACGAACGGCGCCCCAGAGCCCCAGGCGGAGGCGGAGCTCGACAGGTTCCTCGCGGACTCGGGGGTGGGCGCGCTGGTGGCCACGCGCGACCGCCTGCTGTGCGCGGTGGTGGACGCGCAGGACGACGTGGATCCCGTCGCGCTTGCCGGGCGCGCGCGTGACGCGATCTCCCCGGAGGAGGGCGCGCTCCGCGCCGCCGCCTCACGTGCCGCGCCGGTGCCCGCCCTCAGGCGCACCTTCCACGAGGCGCGCTGCGCGCTCGAGGCGGCCGCTCTCGCGAACGGCTCGTCGCCGCCCGTGGCCTCGTACCGCGACCTCGGCGCCTTCCAGCTGCTGTTGTCGCTCCAGGACGACGATGCGCTCCGGCTCTACTGCGACAGCGTGCTCGGCCCGCTCGAGGAGGGGAGCGGCGAGTACGGCGACGAGCTGATCCGCTCGCTCGAGGCGTTCATCGAGCAGAACGGGCAGTGGGAGCGCGCGGCGCGCGAGCTCTACTGCCACAGGCATACGCTGCGCTACCGCATCAGGCGTGTCGAGCAGCTCACGGGGCGCGACCTGTCGAACGCCCGCGACCGAATCGAGTTCTGGCTCGCCCTGCGAGCACGGGAGCTTGTGAAATGAGAGAGAGGATCCAGACCGGATGAGAGTCGGAGTACCGACGGAAATCAAGACGGACGAGTACCGGGTATCGCTCACGCCCGCCGGCGTGCGCGAGCTCGTGGAGCACGACCACGAGGTGCTCGTCCAGTCCGGCGCCGGCGTGGGCAGCACGATCCCGGACGAGGAGTACATCGCGCAGGGTGCGCGGATTGTGCCCGACGCCCGCGCGGTCTTCGAAGAGGCCGAGATGATCCTCGGCGTCAAGGAGCCGCAGCCGCAGGAGATCGAGCTCCTGAGGCCGGACCACCTGCTCTTCACCTACCTGCACCTCGCCCCGAACCCGGGCCTGACCAAGGGCCTGGTCGAGTCCGGTGCCACCTGCATCGCATACGAGACCGTCGTGGACGAGCAGGGGCGGCTGCCGCTGCTCGCGCCGATGAGCGAGGTGGCCGGGAAGATCGCCACGCAGGCCGGCGCATTCTTCCTGGAGCGCCCGCTGGGCGGGCGCGGCGTGCTGCTCGGCGGCGTGCCGGGCGTCGCCGCCGCCACGGTGATGATCATCGGCGGCGGCGTGGTCGGCCAGAACGCGGCCTTCATCGCGATCGGCATGGAGGCCGACGTGTTCGTCTTCGACCGCAACATCGACCGCCTGCGTGAGCTCGACGTGAACTTCGGCGGGAGGGCTTCGACCGTGTACTCGTCGACGCTCGCGGTGGAGGAGATGCTGCCGCGAGCGGACCTCGTGATCGGCGCGGTGCTGGTCCACGGGGCGCGGGCGCCCTACGTGGTGAAGCGCGACCAGCTCGGGTTGATGAAGAAGCGCGCTGTGCTCGTGGACGTGTCGATCGACCAGGGCGGCTGCTTCGAGACCTCCCGCCCGACCACCCACACCGACCCGGTCTACGAGGTGGACGGGGTGACCCACTACTGCGTGGCGAACATGCCCGGCGCCGTGCCGGTCACCTCCACGTTCGCGCTCACCAACGCCACGCTGCCCTACGTGCTCGCGCTCGCCGACGACGGCCTGCAGGGCGCCATCCAGAAGGTGCCCGGCCTGAGGCCGGGCGTGAACGTGGCAGACGGCAAGGTGACCCACCCCGCCGTGGCCGAGGGCACCGGCATGCCATATACACCCGTCGAGGACGTCCTGGGCGCGGTCGCCTAGGCACCAGGAGAGAGAGGACCCGCACATGGCAACCGTAAGCAAGACCAAGCTCCAGAACTTCATCAACGGCGAGTTCGTGGACGCCGCTGACGGCGCGACCGAGGAGGTGACGAACCCGGCCAACGGCGAGGTGATCGCCGACATGCCGCTCTCGAACGAGGAGGACGTCAACCGCGCGGTCGCGGCGGCGAAGGCCGCGTTCGATGGCTGGTCCAGGACCACCCCAGCCGAGCGGGCGGCCGCCATGTTCAAGCTGGCGGACCTGCTCGACGAGCACGCCGAGGAGATCGCGGACCTCGAGGCCGCGGACGCCGGCAAGCCGCGCAACGCCTTCCTCGAGGACGAGATGCCGGCCGTGAGCGACACGCTGCGCTTCTTCGGTGGCGCGGGACGCGTCCCGGAGGGCCAGGCGTCCGCCGAGTACGCGGCGGGACGCACGTCGATCATCCGGCGCGAGCCCGCCGGCGTGGTCGGGCAGATCGCTCCGTGGAACTACCCGCTGATGATGGCCGCCTGGAAGATCGGCCCCGCCCTCGCGAGCGGCTGCACGATCGTGCTGAAGCCGGCGGAGACCACGCCGGTCTCGACGGTGAAGCTCGCCGAGCTGGCGGCGCAGGTCCTGCCGAAGGGTGTGCTCAACGTGATCACCGGCCACGGCCAGCCCGCCGGCTCGTCGCTCGTGACCCACCCCGACGTGGACATGGTCTCGCTGACGGGCTCGCCCGAGACCGGCAAGTGGATCGCCAAGGCGGCTGCCGACTCGCTGAAGCGCGTGCACCTCGAGCTCGGCGGCAAGGCGCCCGTGATCGTTTTCGACGACACGGACATGAGCACTGCGCTCGAGACGATCGCCGGCACCGGGCTCTACAACGCGGGCCAGGACTGCACGGCGGCCACGCGCGTGCTCGCCTCGTCCAAGGTCTACGACGCGGTGGTCAGCGGGCTCGCCGAGGAGGCCAAGGGCTACAAGGTCGGCGACACGTTCGACCCGGAGACCACGCTCGGCCCGGTCAACTCCCAGCGGCAGCGCGAGCGCGTGGAGGGCTTCCTCGAGCGTAGGCCCGACCACGCCGAGATCGTGACCGGCGGCAATGAGCCGGACCTGCCCGGGTCGTTCATCGAGCCGACGGTCGTCGCCGGCCTCAAGCAGGACGACGAGATGATCCAGAACGAGATCTTCGGTCCGGTCATCACCGTCCAGCAGTTCGACGACGAGGCCAAGGCGATCGAGTGGGCCAACGCGACCCGCTACGGGCTCGCCGCCTCGGTGTGGACGCGCGATGTCGCGCGGGCGCACCGGGTGGCCAACGCGATCCGCTTCGGAACGGTCTGGATCAACGACCACATCACGATGGCGACCGAGATGCCCCACGGCGGCTTCAAGCAGTCCGGCTACGGCAAGGACATGTCGAAGTACGCGCTCGAGGACTACACGATCGTCAAGCACGTGATGGTGAACCTCGAGGGCTAAGCAATATCGATTCCTGACGGCCTGGCTGCTCGAGTGCGAGCGCCAGGCCGTGTGGGATGCGCTCGAGGACGCCGGCAGCTGGCCCCAGTGGTGGCGCGGCGTCGAGCGGGTGCGCGCGCTCGGCGACGAGCGCTACCTGATCGCGTGGCGCAGCCGGATCCCGTACGAGCTCGAGTTCGAGTTCCGGGTCGACCGCGTGGAGCCGCCCTGCGAGATGCTCGGGACGGCCAGCGGCGAGCTCACGGGCAGCGGCCACTGGCGCCTGTTCGAGCAGGCCGGGGTGACGGCGGTGACCTACGAGTGGAACGTGCGCACCACGCGGACCTGGATGAACGCGCTCGCCCCGATCGCAAGGCCGGTCTTCCAGTACAACCACAACGTCGTGATGCGCTGGGGCGGGGAGGGCCTCGCACAGCTTCTTAACTGCCGCCTGCTCGCCGCTGGCTAGATTGCTCGGCGTGCGGGTGCTGGCGTCGATCTTGTTGGCGGGCATGGTGCTGTGCGGCTGCTCGCAGGGCACGGACGCGGTCGCCCAGAAGCCACGTCACCCCCACGCCGTCCTGATCGTCTTCGACGAGTTCGACGGCGACATCCTGCTCGGCCCCGACGGCAAGATCGACGCCGGGCGCTATCCGAACTTCGCCGCGCTCGCGGGCGACGGCACCTGGTTCCGGAACGCCCACACGGCCTACGACTCGACGACGAAGGCCGTGCCCCTGATCCTCGACGGGATCGCGCCGCGGAAGGGCACCGCGCCGATCGTGCGCGACCACCCGCGCTCGATCTTCACCGCGCTCGGGCGCCGCGGCTACCGGATCGTTACGTCGGAGGAGGCGACCTCTCTGTGCCCGCGCCGCTACTGCCCGCGCGAGCGCACGAAACGGCCGGCGATCATCCCCAACCTCAAGAGCGGGCGGGCCGAGCGCTTCGAGCGCTTCATCCGCTCGATCCACGCGAGTCGGCGCCCGACCTTCTGGATGAAGCACGCGCTGCTCCCGCACGGGCCCTGGGTGTACCTCCCGTCTGGCGAGCGCTCGCGACCCGAGGGACCGGAGCTCCTGCCCGGCATGCAGACGATCCCCGGCTTCTACGACACCTACCTCCGCCACCACAACGAGCAGCGCCAGCTGCTCCAGCTCGGCTTCGCGGACCGGCTGCTGGGCCGCCTGGTCACGCGTCTGAAGCGCGAGGGGATGTACGACGACACGCTGGTCGTCGTGACCGCCGACCACGGCTTCGCGTGGAAGGTCGGCGTGGAGACGAGGCGGAGCGTCGACAGCTCGAACGTCGACGAGCTGGGACCGGTGCCGCTGATCGTGAAGCGCCCGGGGCCGCCCAGGCGGAGCGTGAGCGGCGCGCTTGCCCGGACGCTCGATGTGACGCCCACGATCGCCGGCGTGCTGGACGTGCCGCTCGGCTACCGCGCCGACGGGCGCTCGGCGTTCTCGCGTGCGGTCCGCTCGCGACGCACGGTGAGCATCGTGAAGCGCGACTTCAGCGAGGTGGTCCGGCTCGCCAAGCGAAGCTGGCTCGAGCGGCGCGCGGCTGTAGTCCGGCGCCGGCTCGGCGAGCTCGGCTCGGGCGACTGGCCGAGCCTCTTCACCGCCTACGGCCCGCACCGCGAGCTGATCGGCATGCATGCCGGGCGCCTGCGCGCCGCCGGCGGGACCAGGGCGACGCTGTCGCTGGAGCGGTCGTTTGCCAACGTCAGACGGTCGAGCGGAGTGGTGCCGTGCCAGGTCGCGGGCCGGATCCACGCGTCCGACGGGCGCAGCGCGCGCGACATCGCCGTTGCCGTGAATGGCCGGATCGAGGCAGTTGGGCGAAGCTTCCGTCTACGTGGCGAGCAGGTGGAGAGCTATTCGGTCATGGTCCCCGCGGCCGCGCTCCACGACGGGCGCAACAGGGTGGAGGTGCTGGAGGTCGGGCGTGACGGTCCGGTGGCGCTGCTGGCTAGCAGCTGAGCTTGCGGCTGCGCTCCTCCTCGCCTCCGGCTGCAGCGTCCTCGGCGAGGATGATTCCACTCAGTCGGTCGATCGTCACCCGCCTGTGGTGGTCGTGGTCTTCGACGAGTTTCCGACGGACGACCTGCTCCGCCCGGACGGGTCGATCGACGCCGAGCGCTTCCCCAACTTCGCGGAGCTCGCCTCGATCTCCACCTGGTTCCCGAACGCGCACACGGTCTACGACTCGACCTTCAAGGCCGTGCCCGCCATCCTCGACGGGCGCTTGCCGCGCGGGCGCACGGCCCCCGACGTGCGCAGCCACAAGCCGAGCCTCTTCCACGTGATGGACGGGATCGGGTACACCGTCTTCAAGGTCGAGTCGGCGTCGGCCGTATGCCCGCCGGACATCTGCCCCGGTGCGCGCACGCGGCGGCCGGGCGTGCTCGCCCGGCTCGCGGGAGGCGGGCGCCCGGCGCGCTTCCACAGGTGGATCGGGCAGATCCGGCAGCGCCCGGAGCCCACCTTCTACTTCCAGCACGCGCTGCTGCCACACGAGCCGTGGCTGTACCTCCCGTCGGGACGCCAGAGCCGTCCGGCGGGCGAGGACCCGGTGAGGCACCTGAACAGGCCGGCCGGCTTCGACGACCGGGAGCTGTCAGAGCACAACCACCTGCGCCACCTCTTGCAGGTGGGCTACACAGACCACCTCGTGGGTCAGCTCCTGACGCGGCTGAGGCGCACGGGGCTGCTGAAGCGGGCGCTCGTGGTCGTCACCGCGGACCACGGCTACTCGTTCCAGGTCGGCGTGCGGAGCCGCCGGCTGCTGAGCGAGGAGAACGTCGAGGAGATCGCGCCGGTGCCGCTGTTCGTGAAGGCACCGGGTCAGATGAGGGGCAGCGTGGACGCGAGCCTCGCGCGGAACCTCGACCTCGTGGCCACGATCGCGGACCTGCTCGGGACGCGCGTCTTCTACCCGCAGGACGGGCGCTCGGTGTTCTCGGCCGAGGTGCGCCGCCGCAAGCTCGTCGCCGTGCGCACGCGCGACTTCGCGCGTCTCGTCCGGATCGGGCTGCCGGAGCTGTCGCGCCGCCGGGCGCACTGGCGGCGCGAGTGGGCGCGCCTGTTCGGCACAGGCGCCGGAAGTGCACTGCTGTACGGGGATCCGTGGGATCAGGCCTACCGGATCGGCCCGCACCCGGAGCTGCTCGGCAGGCGCGTCGCGACGCTCCCGGTGGAGTCCTCCGGCCCGATCACGGCGCGGGTCGCGAACGCTGAGCTGCTCGACGACGTGGCGCCGGGCGCCGACTACTTCCCGACGCGCGTGACCGGGCCCCTCGAAGGGGTGCCCGCCGACAAGCGCGTCGATCTCGCGCTCGCGGTGAACGGCCGGATCCGCGCGGTCGGGCGCAGCTTCGACCTGTCGCGCAAGGAGCGAGAGTTCTTCTCGCTGGTCGTCCCCGAGAGCACGCTCCGGCGCGGCGCCAATCGCCTCGAGCTGTTCGCGCTCCGGCGGAGCGGGACGCTCGTGCGGATCTACGGCACGCGGTAGGCGGAGTTCGGCTCGGCGCTGCCGTCCACGTCGACGTCCGGCGGCCGCTTGCTCGTGTCCACGAAGGCGCAGAAGTAGCGCTGACGGTCGTCGCGCGCCACGCAGGTGCGGAAGAAGTCGTCGCCGAGGCGCACGGTGTTGGCGGTCTCGAGGTTGCGGATCAGCTCCTGATCGCCGCGCTCGAGGATCAGCGCGCGGAACGCCTTCGCGTTGCGCTCGGTCGCCTTGGTCTCGGACACGACGACGGGGCGGGCGGCGAGCCCGGCGGCGAGTACGCCGACGACGCTCGCCACCAGCATGGCGGTGCCGATGCGGTCGGAGAGCACCTCGCGCTGCGCGCGCGGCGGAGCGCCGGGCTCGGCCGTCGGGCGCCGGTGCCACATGCGCCGTGCGAGCCAGGGCGCGACTGCGCCGATCAGCACGAGGTTGCCGAACGTCGCGATCAGGATCGCGGGGATCAGCCTCACCCCGGTGCCGATCGGTGGCAGCAGGTGGAGGATGAGCCCGTCGAGCAGCGTGACGGAGATGAACGTGGGCCACATCCACGCCCCGCGCAGCCGCCAGCGGATGCGGGCGGGCCAGAAGCGCTCGTCTCGATCCACTGGGGCGGAGAGTAGCCTTCGGCCCGTGGTGGATCTCTGGGTGGCGCAGCTCGGCACGGTGCCGTACGAGGACGGCTTGGAGCTCCAGCGGACGCTGCGCGCCCGGCGCCAGGCCGGCGAGATCCCGGACCTGCTGCTGGTGCTCGAGCACCCGCCCGTGTACACGAAGGGCAGGCGCACGGAGCCTGGTGACCTGCCGATGGGCGAGGACTGGTACCGCGCCCAGGGGATCGAGGTGTGCGACACCGACCGCGGCGGCCGCGTGACCTATCACGGCCCGGGCCAGCTCGTGGCCTACCCCATCATGTCCGTGGAGCGGGTGGCCGACTTCGTCCACACGATGGAGCGCGCGATCGTCGCCGCGCTCGCGGACGATGGCATCGTCGCCGAGGCGCGCGACACGCCCTTCACCGGCGTCTGGGTCGGCGACTCGAAGATCGGGTCGATCGGCGTGCGCGTCTCGGGCGGGATCGCGACGCACGGGCTTGCGGTGAACGTGGACAACGACCTCCAGCCGTTCGAGTGGATCGTGCCCTGCGGCATCGACCACGTGCGCGTGACGTCCGTCGCGAGGGAAACCGGAAGCGACCGCTCGCTGCCGTGCTTCCGCAAGCGGATGGCGTGGCGCTTCGCCGAGGCGTTCGGGATGCGCCAGCGGCTCGTGTCGCCACGCCGGATCCTCGAGCGCGAGCTGGTGGCGGCGTGAGCACACGGTCGCGCTCCAACCCGGGCGGCGCCCGCGTGCTCGAGCTGATGGGCGAGGTGCGCCCGTTCCGCGAGCGAAAGCCGGCCTGGTTCAAGCGTCCCGCGCCGGGCGGCCCGGCCTACCGCGAGCTGCGCTCGATGATCGAGGGCGAGGGCCTCCACACCGTCTGCCAGGAGGCGGCCTGCCCGAACATCGGCGAGTGCTGGGAGCGCGGCACCGCCACCTTCATGATTCTCGGCGACACCTGCACGCGTCGCTGCGGGTTCTGCAACGTCAAGACGGGCAAGCCGACGCACAACGACCCGCTCGAGCCGCTGCGCGTGGCTCAATCCGTGAAGAGGATGGGGCTGCGGCACGCGGTGATCACGAGCGTGGACCGCGACGACCTGCCAGACCTGGGAGCCAGCGCGTTCGTGGGTGTGATCCGCTCGATCCGGCGGCTGGCGCCCGGCTGCAAGGTCGAGGTGCTCACGCCCGACTTCCGCGGTGAGGAGATGCCGCTCGCACGCGTGATCGCCGAGCGCCCCGACGTCTTCAACCACAACGTGGAGACGGTGCCGCGGCTCTATCCGCTCGCGCGGCGCGGCTCGCGCTTCCTGCGCTCCTGCCGCGTGCTTCGGAACGCCAAGGAGATGGGCGGCGACGAGGTCGTCACGAAGTCCGGCCTCATGACCGGGCTCGGGGAGACCAGGGAGGAGCTGCTCGAGACCTTCGGTGTGCTGCGCGAGCACGGCGTCCAGGTGCTCACCGTGGGCCAGTACCTGCGTCCCACGCGCGAGCACCTGCCCGTCGTGCGCTACTGGCACCCGGACGAGTTCGCGGAGCTGGAGCGCGAGGCGTACGCGATGGGCTTCGAGTCTGTCGCGGCCGGCCCGCTGGTGCGCTCGAGCTACCACGCCGAGCAGACGCTCGCGCAGGCCTCTTCGGGCTAGGGCGCCAGCCGCTTCAGAACCGCGCCGTCGGGGCCCACCGCCACGACGGTGGGGACGACGCTCACGCCGTACTTGCGCGCCAGCTCCGGACGCTCCGAGACGTCAACGATGGCGTGCGCTTCGTGTCCGGCGGCGAGCCGCCGCTCCCAGTCGCGGCAGTCGGAGCAGAGCGGATGCGTGAATTGGACGATGCCGGGGCCGTCCAGGCGGACGTCGTCGGGGTCGATGCGCGGCACGTGCTTCGCGGCGACGCCGCGCAGGCGCGCCGTGAGCCGGTAGACCTGGCAGCCCGCGCAGAACCCGGTGATCGCCGCCAGCAGGGCTAGCGCGGCGACGATCACTGTGAGCGTCCAGCCGACCGCCGGTGCGCCGGCGAGAAACGCGATGGTGGCGGCACCGAGGAACGCCACGCCCACCATGTTCGCGAAGCGCGGTGGCCGTGAGTCCTCGATCGGGCCCTCGCCGAAGCGTGGCTGAATCACCTCGAAATAGAGGAGGCAGGGCAGGCAGTAACGCCGCCCGAGCGTGAGACCGATGGCGAGCTGGGCGGCCAGCACGGCCGGGAGCCACTCGGCTCCCGTCAGGACCGCCACGAGCGACAGGAGGCCAATCACCGCCTGGTTCGTGCGCGGTGCCCGCGCATCGATCACGTCCGTGTCGTCGTAGGGATGCGCGGACCTGGCCGCCATTTGGGCATTATGGCCCGGAGGCAACTTGCTCCCGCTCAAGGACGACATCCCGACCCGGCGCGTCCCGATCGTGACGATCCTGCTGATCGCGATCAACGTGATCGTCTACTTCGTTGTCGAGCAGGGGCTGTGGGGGCTCGGCGACACCGGGAACGAGCGCGTGCTCGACTACGGCGCCATCCCGGCCGAGATCACCCACCCGGGCACGGACGTGGCCGGCGACGCGCCCTTCTGGGTCACGATCTTCACGTCGATGTTCCTCCACGGCAGCCTCATCCACCTAGGCGGGAACATGCTGTTCTTCTGGATCTTCGGGAACAACATCGAGGACTCGATGGGCCGGCTGACGTTCCTCCTCTTCTACGTGCTGGGGGGACTGGCCGCGCTGGGACTCCAGGTAGCGGTCAACCCCGACTCGGTGGTCCCCACCGTGGGCGCCAGCGGAGCGATCGCCGCCGTGCTGGGCGCCTACGCCCGGCTGTATCCGCGGGCGCGCGTCGTCACGCTGATCTTCATCGTCATCTTCGTCACGGTGGTCACTCTGCCCGCGCTGCTCGTACTGGGTGTGTGGATCCTTCTCCAGTTCCTGCCGGCGTTCAGCGAGCCGGTCAGCGCGAACGGCGGAGGCGTCGCGTATTTCGCGCACATCGGCGGTTTCCTGTTCGGGCTCGCCATGATCCGGCTGTTCGCGAACAACGTGCACGAGGACTACGAGCGCGCGCACCGTATTCCGGTGTACTGATGGCACGGACGCTGGTTCTCGGCGCAAGCCTCGCGATCATCTGCCTGCTGGCGTTCCTGACGATCTCGGTCGCGCTCGAACACGGCATCGACATCCTCGTCGTGGTGTCGCTGGTGGTGCTGGCGCTGCTCGGGATCGGCGTGCTCGGCGCGCTCACCTCGTCGCCGCCGGATGGCTAGGCGCGAGCCTCCTCCGCTCCCAACGCGCGCCGTCCTACACGGCGGCCGCCGGCGCTCGCGCCTGCCGCGCCTGATCGCTCTTATCGCGATCCTGGCCGCGCCGCTGGTGGTCGCGGCCGCGGCGGTCCTGTCGTTCGGGGATGCCAGCGGCGGCGGAGCCCCGAGCCCGCCGCTCGCGGTCGGGTCGCCGCCCATCGCGCCCGCGCCCGAGGCGCCGCGCGAGCCCGCGCCCCTGATCGAGGCCGAGCCGACGCCGGCGGTCCCGCTGTCGGGAGTGGACGCCTTCCACGTACAGCTGAGGCGCCCGCCTCGCGCCGCGCTCGTGTTCGACGTGAGCACCGGCGAGACGCTCTGGCGCCGGCGCCCGCTGATGGTGCTTCCCATCGCGAGCCTCACGAAGATCATGACCGCGCTCCTCACGGTGGAGCGGAGCCACCCGAGCGACCCCGTGCGGATCACGGGCGCCGCGCTCCGCTACAGCGGCTCGGGAATCGGCCTCCTCCCGCGCGGGAAGCGGGTGCGGCTCGAAACGCTCCTGAACGGCCTCATGATCGTCTCGGGCAACGACGCCGCGATCGCGCTCGCGGTGCACCTGGCGGGCTCCGAACGGCGCTTCGTGGCGATGATGAACGAGCGTGCGCGGGACTGGGGCCTCGACTGCACGCGGTTCGCCTCCTCGCACGGGCTCGAAGACGGCAACCGCTCGTGTGCCCGCGACCTCGCGGTGCTCACCCGCCTGGCGATGGCCGAGCCGCGCATCCGCCGGATCGTGCGCCGACGCCAGGTGGACTTCCGCTTCCCGATCAAGGGTCGCCGCCTCTACCTCTACGGCCACAACCCGCTGATCCGCCTGGGCTACCCGGGCGCGATCGGATTGAAGACCGGCTACACGTACGCCGCCGGACGCTGCTTCGTCGGCGTGGCACGCCGCGACGGCCGCACCCTGGCCGTCGTCCTGCTCAACTCACGCGACCCCGCGAAGCACGCCCCAAAGCTGCTGGACGCCGCCTTCGCGAGCCTTTAGCGCCCGGAATCCGATGGAGCCAGCCGGATTCGAACCGGCGACCTCTTCGGTGCAAGCGAAGCGCTCTACCAACTGAGCTATGGCCCCTCGCTCGAAGATGGTAGGGCGGTTGGCGGTGTTTCGGCGGTTGCCGTTTGCGGATACGGGGATACCGAGGCCCTATGGGCGACGAGGTCACGGACGAGCGCACGCGGGAGGAGGACGAGGCGGCCGACGGGCCGTCCGTTCCTCAGGAGGGCGAGGCCGGACCCCACTCCGGCTCGGGACACGGGAGCCCCGACAAGTCGGCCAAGAAGACCGAGGAGGAGCCGGCGCCGAGCCGCGCCGAGATCTCGAACTACGAGATCGTCGAGCACGGGTTCGGGATCGCCGCGGAGCGACTCGAGCTGCCTGACGACATCGCGGCGGTGCTGCGCTCCTCGTATCGCGAGGTCCAGGTCCAGGTGCCCGTCCGGCTCGGCGACGGCAAGATCCACGTCTTCTCCGGCTACCGCGTGCAGCACAACGGCGCCCGCGGGCCGTACAAGGGAGGCATCCGCTTCCACCCGGAGGTCGACCTCGACGAGGTGCGAGCGCTCGCCGAGCTGATGACCTGGAAGACCGCCATCGTAGGCATTCCCTACGGCGGCGCGAAGGGCGGCGTGAACGTCGACCCCACCAAGCTCGAGGCGAGCGAGGTTCAGGCGGTGGCGCGCTCGTTCATGGACAAGATCGAGAAGGTGCTCGGCCCGCAGCGCGACATCCCCGCGCCCGACGTGGGGACGAACGCGCAGGTGATGGCCTGGCTGATGGACGAGTACGGAAAGCTCCACGGCCACACGCCGGCCTGCGTGACGGGCAAGCCGATCGCGCTCGAGGGCTCCTTCGGGCGCGAGGCGGCCACCGGACGAGGCGTCGTCCACGTGTTCAAGGAGGCGGCGCCGGAGGTCGACCTCGACCCGGCCAAGTCCACGTTCGTGGTGCAGGGCTTCGGCAACGTCGGCTCGTGGGCGGCCCGGCTGATGCAGGAACTGGGCGCGACGATGGTCGGCGTCGCGGACGCCAGCGGGGCCATCTCGAACAGCGACGGCATCGACGCCGAGCAGCTCGCCAAGCACGTCCGCGACGGCGGAGGGGTGACGGACTTCGACAGCGGTGCCGACCAGATCGACCCGGACGATCTGGTGGCGCTCGAGTGCGACGTGTTCATCCCCGCGGCGCTCGGCGGCATGATCCACAGGGACAACGCCGACCGGATGCGGTGCCGGATGATGGTCGAGGGCGCCAACAGCCCCACCACGCCGAAGGCCGACGAGATCCTCAACGAGAAGGGCGTCTTCATCGTGCCCGACGTGCTCGCCAACGCCGGCGGGGTCGTCGTCTCCTACTTCGAGTGGGTCCAGAACCTCCAGCACATGCGCTGGCGCGAGGACGAGGTGAACGAGCGGCTCGGCGAGATCATGCGCCGCTCGTTCCGCGAGGTGGCCGACAGGGCGCACGAAAACGGCACGCCCATGCGGCCCGCCGCCTACGAGCTCGGCATCGAGCGAGTTGTCGAGGCTGCGTCCACTCGCGGCTACATCTAGTACCTACGTCCACTTCCCCTGACACCTGTCGAGCGGGTCAAAATCGCTATGTAGATCGACCTCCCGATAGCCGAGAAGTGGATTACGACGGCATGGAGGGTTCCGTCGAACTAAGCGGCACGGGACGCCGCTGAGTTGCACCAAGCGGGGGGTCGCCGGGGCGGGCGACTCCCCGCCGCAACTCTCTAGTCGAAGTCGAAGTCGCGCGGCGGCTTCTGCTCGAACCAGAGCCGGTCGTGCTCCGGCGTCTCCTGAAGGAAGTCGGGCGTGTCCTCGAGCACGTCCTCGGACTCCTCGTCCTCGTCATCCGGCGCCGGCGCGTCGCCGTGACCCGCCTCCGGGTCGTGGCCGGGCTCGCCGACGGGCTCCTCCTCGGCGAAGGGCTCCAGATCGGGCTCGGGCTCCGCGGCCGGCGGCGGCTCGACGGGCGGCGGCTCGACGGGCGGCGGTTCCACCGCGATCGGCTCGAGGGGCGGCTCCGGCAGAGCCGTCTCCTCGGCCACGGGATGATCGTCGGCCGGTTCGCGGTGCTGCGCGTCCAGCAGAGCGGTCGCGTCCTCCGCGCTAGCGGAGTCGGGCGGCTCGTCGGCCTCGGCCGTCGCGGTCTGGCCCGCCGCAGGCGCGGGCTCCTCGTGCTGCTGCGCCACCTCGCGCCGAGCGGGGCCGAGCGCCTCGTCCTCCTGGCGCTGGACCTCTTCCGCTGGCACGCCGTGCTGGCGCTTCAGCTCGAGATGCTCCCGGATGGCATCGTCGAGTATGCCCATCGGGCGGAACCTTATCGAGGCCGTGTGGACGGCTCGGGCTGGCCCGCGGGAGCCCGCTCCACGCGGTTCTTGCCCGCACGCTTGGCGCGATAGAGCGCCTCGTCCGCCACCGCGATCAGTTCGCTGCCGTCCTGCGCGTTCTCCGGCACGGACGCGACCCCCAGGCTCGCCGTCACGCTCAGGCTGCCGCCTCCACCCACGCGCGGGACCTCCAGTGCCTCGATCCCCGCGCGTATCCGCTCGGCGAGCATCTGGGCGCCGGCGCCGTCGGTCTGGGGAAGGATCACCGCCAGCTCCTCGCCGCCGTAGCGAGCGGCGGCGTCGAGGTCGCGTGACGCGTCGCGCAGCACGCCCGCCACGCGGGCGAGCACCTGGTCGCCCTGCTGGTGCCCGTAAGTGTCGTTCACCTGCTTGAAGTCGTCTATGTCGAGCATGATCAGGGCCAGCGGGGAGCCGAAGCGGCGGCTCCGCTCCATCTCCCGGTTCAGGATCGACAGGAAGGCGCGGACGTTGGCCAGGCCGGTCAGCTCGTCCGTGGTGGCCTGGCGCTCGACCGTCTCGTGCAGGCTCGCGTTCTCGACCGACACGACCGCCTGGCCCGCCAGGTACTCGAGCAGCTCGCTTTCCTCGCGCGAGAAGGGCGCTCCGTTACGAGCGATCGAGATCGCGCCCAGGTACTCGGGCCCGTCCACCACCGAGCGGAGGCCGATCGAGAGCGAGTGCACGTCGCGCACCTGGCCCGCCACGGCGCGTCGCGTGCGCTCCGCGTCCTCGTCTCCCTCCAGCGCGCCCAGCAGCTCCGGGCCCACCTCCGAGCTGATCGCGAACACGTCGCGTTCCGCAGCCTCGATCGCCTCGAGGAAGCCGCCCCTGACGGCGCCCACCTCGCACCCGCCGAACGCGCCGCGCGCGAGCGGCAGCGCCCGGCCCACCTCGGCGTCGCATGCGTCCACCGCCTGGCGCACGGCCAGCGCCACGACGCCGCGGCGGTCGAGGCCCGTGGCAAGCGCGTCGCCCACGCGCCGGATCGTCTCGGCGAGCTCCTCGCGCTTGTGCTCCACCTCCTCGATCTTCGCCTCGAGCTGCGCCGACATGTCGTTGAACTCGCGGCCGAGCTCCGCGAACTCGTCGTTGCCGTGGAGCGGCACGAGCTGGCGGAAGTCCCCGCGCGACAGCCGCCGGGCGGCCGCGAGGAAGGTCGCTATCTGGCCGGTGAGCGCGCGGCTCACGAGTCCGGCCGAGATCAGCGCGAGCAGCACGAACACCAGCAACAGGCTCGCGATCAGCACGCGATTGGTTGCGATGTGCTCGCTGAAGGACGCCGTCGGGGTCAGCACGGCCACGCGCACCGGGCGGCCGGCCGGGCCCGCGAAGGAGAGCGACTTGCCGCGGTACTCCTCGCCTGCCACCTCGAAGTTGGTCGGGTCGGCTGCGGGCGGGAAGCTCGCGCGCAGGCCGTTCTGGACGGTTGACGCGAGCGTCCGCTCGCCGCGCACAACCGCCACGTCAAGACCCGTGAGCGCCGCGATCCTCCGCGTCAAGCGCGTCGCGTCCGTGGCCGACACGGACAGGACGCTCGTGGGGCCGCCCTTGACGACCAGCTCCGACCCGGCTGCGGCGACCCCCTGGCTGGGCCCGGCATGCGCGATCCGCGCCCCGCTCCCACGTTCCAGCTCAATCGAGACCCGGTAGCGCCGCGCCAGGCGGCGCACGCGCGCCGCCGCCTCGCGGATCTGGCCGCGCGCGAGCGCGCGCTGAAGCCCCGGATCGCGCTCGACGTGGCCAAGCATGCGCCGGGACCGGTCGAGCTCCTCGTTATAGACGCCGGCGGCCGTGCGCGTGGCGGCGGCGATGCCGGCGTCCACCTTGCCCGTCTCGCTGCGTGCCGACAGCGCGAACAGGACGATTCCGAGCGCGAGCAGAGGCACGATGACGATGACCGTGAAGAACAGCCTCAGGCGACCGCGAAAGCTCATCCTGGACGTACCCCCATCTACAAGGCTACTCGGCAATCACGGCAATACCTGCACCTGCAGCGCCGCTACCATGGACCGGCCACGGGGCTATAGCTCAGTTGGGAGAGCGCCTGGATCGCACCCAGGAGGCCGCCGGTTCGAGTCCGGCTAGCTCCATCGGAAGAGGACCCGCTCTGGAAGCGGCGTTGCCCGGATGCCGGTCTTAGCGAGCAGACGTTGCAGGCGCGTTGGGGCCGTGGCTATCCCCAATTCCATCCCCGAAACCTTCCGTCACGGCCTGGGACCCGGCCACCCTGCCTGCTCATTGACGACCTACCTCTCTATTCGTGTAGATGAACCAGAAGCAGCGTGCACGTGCAGAGGCGTTGATGGAACTGGTGACGTCCCGGCTTCCCGCTGAGTTTGACGTGACCGCGGACCACGACGCCTGGCCATTCTTCGGCTACGCGCTCTTGAGTCGAACGACGGGCACGCTCGACTCGGTGTTTCGTCTCCAGCCAACCGAGCGCGGCTCCGACGCGATGACGCTCGTGCGCAGCCTCTACGAGCACATAGTGCACTTCGCGTGGCTCTCCGCCGACCCGTCGGCCGAACGCATCGGTCAGTGGCGGAAGCATGACCTGACCGAGCGGCTCAAGGCCGACAACGACACACAGTCCGTCGGCGTCGAGCTCTTCACCCCGGCGCAGCGGCAGAACTTCGAGGCGCAGCGAGATGCACTACCGGGCGCGAACTCGCTCGTGCTCGCGAACCTCGCCGGCGAGGCCGACGACTACTGGAACGGCAAAGTCGAGGGCCTGCAGTCTCGGCACCAACCGCGCTCGTTTCGGGGGCTCTACGCGACGGCGTACCGGTTCCAAAGCGGCCTCGCCCATCCTGGCGAGCGCAGCCTCCACCCGGTCGTGCAGGACGTGACCGCAAGACGCAAGCTGGTGAAGGTGGAGGACTCATTCGAAGGCAATGGCCCGTACGGCATGGCTACGACCGTCTACGCGCTCGGCCTGCTCGTAGCTGAACAGTCGCTCGGCTGGCCGACCAACGCCGAGGTCAACGCCGTCTTCCAACGCGGTCGGGGGCTTATCCAGTCCTGAAAGTGGCGGTTCGCCTCCAACCGCGATTCGTTGCCATCGTCCCAGGGCTCCCAGTCCTGCTCCTGCCTGGGCTGCATCAAGGCCGTGCGCTCGTTGATGGCAACGAACGCCTCCGCGAGCTTGACGTTCGCGAGTGGCGTGGCGACTAGCCACGGTCCCTTCTCTGCGGCGAGCGCTTTGAGACGGTCGACCAGCTGCTCAAAGCCCAGGTCGTCCTCGCCCGCATCCACCAGCTGTTGGACGATGTCGCGCATCAGCATGCGCTCGCTCGCGAACAATCTGAAGACCTGCAGATGATGGCGTCGGACAGCGCTTGCGCACTGACGAATGAGAATCCAGTCGGGTTCTGAGAAGAAGTCGGTCAGCGGTCGAAATGCACGGGAGACCTCCCCGGGCTCCAGTGGCTCGTTCTGCCTCGCGTTTGCGCGCCGGACAACCGCCTGAAGGGCCCCTAGGTCGAACGTGGGCGTTCCGGCGCTCATAAGCGCATCGTGCGACCACGGCCGGACGCGACGCGCCGGCCGTTGCCGTCAGTGTCGGCACTTACTCTCGGATGCTGATGCCAGAGCAAGTACGGCACATCCCTTGGTGGCGATGGCTGCTGGGAGCAGTGACCATCGCCGCTGTTGTCTACGTCGGTGCCGCCGAGAACGTGGCGACGGCCATCGTCGCCGCCATCGGTATCGCCGCAGCTGTCTTCACCGTCTGGAATCCGTTCGCTGCTCGGCCGCATCCGACCCTCAGCTTGGAACCCGTCGGCAAAGGCGAGACGACGCACGTCAGCGTCGGGTCGGCGGTGCGTCCCGTTGACGTCGACGCGGTTGTTGAGGACGCGCGCTCGATAGCCCTCGTGTCGCGCCCGTCGGCCCTGATGTTCACGATGTTGAAGTACGCCAAGCCCACCGCGGAAGACCACGCGAAGTACGGGGCTGACGTAGAGACGTACGCCGAGGAGGTGCGGTCCTGGGCGGAAGCCGCTGAGGAGTGGCTCCGCGCTCAGGACTCGGTTCTCCACGCCCGTGTCATCCAGCGCAACTCAAGTTCCGTCGACGCCGAGGACGCCGGCATCTACGTTCTCCTTCCGCCGGGAACCGAGGAGCTCTCAGACGTCCCTGAGCCGCCTACGCCTCCTGACCGTCCCGCCTTCCCGTTGAGGAAGTCCGCGCTCTCTATGGCTATGGACCCGTCGCCGCTGAGCGGATATCACTGGCCGCGGGTGAGCCCAGTGGGAATCACGGAGTTCGAGCCGGTTTCGCTCTGGGACCCTGACTACGAACGGATGCCCGACGGACGCCTGCGCGTCTCCTATCAGCGTCAGCCCGTACGCCACGGCGAAATCGAGCCCACCGGCCGCCCGTTCATGGTCCGGCTTCCGCCCGGCGAGTGCGAAGCCCGCTGGGAGGTGCATGCCCGAAACCTCTCGCACCATGCATCGGGCAGTTGGACCGTCTCCTGCCAACCCGACTACTCGGGCGAGGCCATCACGACCTTGGCCGACCTCGAAGCCGCACTCGGCATTGAAGGCGACGACCCCGCCGAGGATGAGTAGTCAGCGCGGGGCTACGGGGCTGGAGTCAGGCCCACCCACAGCAGAAACCGGGTACTGGGCGGCAATCTGAGTCCATACTCCGCCTGCAAATGGACAGCACGCCTCTTATCGCCGTCGGCGCCGACGCCGCTCCGGCCGGCTGGGCCGCGGCTTGTTTGTACGCCGACGCGCTCACGCCAGGAGAGGCGACTACTTGGGAGACGCGACTTCATCTAGCCGCCACCGTCGAGGAGTTGGTGGCCATGTGTGGCGACGCCGCTGGGTCGAGGCCTCCGGTGGCCATCGACATCCCCATCGGTTTGCCCGAGACCGTTCGCTACCGGCGCTGCGACGAACAGGCGCGCGAGCTCCTCGGCGGCCGACGGGATTCGGTGTTCCCACCGCCGGCTCGCTACATGCTCGAAGCCGCCGGCGACTACACCGCCATCCGGGAGCTGGTCGCAGCCGAGAAGAAGCGGAACCCAGCAGCTCGCGGTTACAGCGCCCAGGCGGCGGGCATCACCACCAAAGTCAGGGAGGTCGACGCGTGGGTGTGTGCCCACCCGGAGAGTGAGGCGTGGCTGTTCGAGTGCCATCCCGAGCTCAGCTTCTACGCGCTAAATGACGGCGGGGCCCTGCCGAGCAAGCACTCGGCTGCTGGGCTAGTTCAGCGATTGGGGCGCATCCGCGAGCTTTTCCCGGATGCCGAGGCTCAACTGGCGGATGGGCCATGGTCGGGCAAGCAGGCGGCGCCGGCTGACTTTCTCGATGCCTACGGCGCACTCGGCACGGCGCTTGTCTGCGCGCGCCACGACCAAGAAGAGCTCGGCGACGGCGAGCGCGACGTCCGGGGCGTGCTCATGCGGATGGCGATGTAGAGGCCCCTCTGGGCCTTGGTGGTCGGGGCGACGGGCTACGCGTGGGTCCGGGACTAACACTCGGTGTCAGGTCCGTACGGCCGCCACCGCTTTGCTCAGCTCGGCCCAGCCCACCGGCCCCCGAGTGTGCCGGTCCAGGAAGCCCATGCCCACGGAGCGCGCCCGGTTGTCGCGGACCGCGTCGGCGTCGGCGACATAGAAGGCCCACTGGTCGACGTCGAGCGGCGCGTACTCGCTTGGCACCCTGCAGGTGTGGATAGCGAAGACGAACACGTCCGCCCGCACCTCACGCTCTGTGCCCCAGCCGCGCTTGTCGTCCCAAGAGAGCCCGGTGAGTCCGGTGAAGCGGATGTCGGAGAGCTTGCGCTGCGCCCAGCTCTGCAGGTACGCCGATGACTTGACCTCGATGCGGGTTCCGTCCGGCGTGAGCACGTCGTAGTTGTCCCACGCCGTCCGTACCGGTTGTTCGGCCCCGACGGCCTTGGCAACGAGGAACTCCGCGAGCACGCCGCGAACGATGTTGGTGCGGAGGTCGCTGAAGGCGAAGCTCCAGAAATCACGCACTGTCGTACCGGTCCCGGTGAAGCGCTCGCTGCCGTCGAGCGGGGCGACCTCTGTCGGCTCAAGCCATTCTGGTTCGTCGTCCACGCGCGCCTCCTACGCGGTACGGCCCAGAGCGCCTAGCGGGTCAGAACCCATGCACCCAGACACGGCCTCTGCTCACTCCTTGCCCGGGGTGTGGATGAAGAAGGTGTTCAGGTCGGCGTGACGACGCTCGTCACCGGGCCAGCTGACGGTTGCCCGAAGCTCAGTCTCGGCAGCGGGGTCTTGCCACTCGACGAACTGCTCGTGAGCTTCGAGCGTCTCCCGCGCCTTCTCAATGATTTCCGTGAGCTCGCGCTGGCGGACGAACATCACGATGGCGAGTTTGGTGTCGCGCCAAGCCGTGTAGCGAAAGAGCTGGTCAATCGTCTCCGAGAACCCCTTGGGTCCGCTCCAGAACTTGCACTCGCCAATGAAGAGGCTGCTGCCCTCATAGGAGACGAGGATGTCGGTCTTGCCCTGAGCGTTGAACGCCTCGGCGGTGGTATGGCCGCGATAGTGGGTGTGTAGGGCCGCGACCAGAACCTGTCGCCGGTCCTCCTCGCCCATTCCTTCGTAGGTGGCGGGGCTCGACTCCATCTTTTCGCCGGTTGCGCGGATGACCCCGAGGATGTGGTCGAAGACTTCCTTCGCGAGCACGGGTTCCAGCTGGACCGGTTCCTCTTCGCGCCTGGGCAGCTCGGGCGCCGGCAGTCGCAAGAGCGCCTCGGCGATATAGGTCTTCTCCTGCTGGTCTGGCGGTCCGACTGGCAAGCCCGTGTCGGCGATGTGCTGCTGATGGCGCTCGACGTGGTCGCGGCGGACACGGATGGCTTGCAGGGCCGTGTTCTTCAGGTCCGCGTTGTGTTGGTCTATGTCGTTGCGCGACCAGGTGAGGTGTTGCTCGACCTTGCTGGCGAGCTGCTGAGCGTGCGCCGTGATGTTGACCGGCGAGTCTTGGGGGTACTCGATGACGTCGGTGAGCTCGTGCTCGTGCACCGCCGCCCGCGGTGGGTTCATGCTGAACTGGCTCGCCTGCAGATTGAAGACGCCGTGGTCGCCGTCGAAGGGGATGTGGATGACGACGCGGTAGCCGGGGATTAGCGCGCGTCGACCTGGAATCACGGCCCGCCTGAAATCGTGAGAAACGTCGACCTCGACCTGTGCCGGCTCGTCCTGCCACATCTTCTCCGGACGCAGGACCGGAGGCTCCACGCGGTATCGCTCGGCAAGGGCGTCCGCCCAGGCATCCTCGTCCGCTTGAAGGACGTGCTCGTCCGGAGTCTTCTGGACATCCTGGGACAAGCGCGCCTTGATGTTCTGAAGCGTGCCGCGCAGGTCGCCCCCGTAGAAGAGCAGGTCGCCGACCATGCACGGACCGTACTGGCGCGTCCCGACGGCTCAGGCGCCCAAAACCACCCCTCCGGACAGGCGCGCAGCAAGCCCCGGTTTACCAGCCGAAGCTCTCTGCGGTGCGGCTGTCCCTGAGCGGCGTTCATCTCTGCCGAGCCGTTTGCCCGGGCGCCGGGCCTCCTACCAGGCGTCTATCTCGACCTCGGGCCAGCGTCGATACAGCGTCAGTGCCTGTTCGAGGATGAGGTCGGTGTAGATGTCAAGGGGCCGGCCTCCGCCGCCGTCGACTCCGCTGGCGGGTGGGTCCGGAAGGTCCCTGCGGTGTCGGCGCAGGAGACGCTTGATGCGCTTGCGCACTGCCGCCTCAGTGGACTCGTCTGAAGTCCAGTCGACGGTCAGGTCGCTGCGAATCCCCTGGACGAGCTCGCGCGCGATGGTCACGAGCTTCGGGTCCGCAGTCCAGTTCTCGGGATTGCCGGCGAGCGCGTCGTAGAACGCCGCCTCTTCTTCCGTGAGTCCCAGTTCCTCGTGACGATGGCGGGCCTCGCGAAGTTGTTTGGCAATCTCGACCAGCCGGGCCACGATTTCTGCGGAAGTGATGGTCCGGTTGTCGTAAGCCTGAAGCAGCTCGTCGATGCGGTCGGAGAAGAGCTTTGCCTGCAGGTGGTTCGACCGCAGCCGGACGCGAACCTCCTCGTCGAGGAGCCGTTTGATGAGGTTGACCGCGAGGTTCGGGCGTTCGCTGACCTTCTTCGTCACTTCGTCGAGGAACTCATCGGAGAGCACTGAGACCTCTGGGCGTTCCTTGCCGGCGAGCTTGAGCACGTCGACGACCTCGCCGGCGGCGAGCCCTGTAGAGATGAACTGCTTGACCACCTGCTCGGCCTCGGGGCTTGCTTGGTCGGTCGGGGCCGCGTACGCGCGGACCTCCCGGGCAACCGCGCCGAAGAACTCGGCGTCGGTGGCCACCTCCACTGCTTCAGATGTGGTCCCGGCCAGCGCGAACCAGCGGCTGAAGAGCGTGTACTGCCTGAGGAACTCGGTGGTCGAGTCCTGGTCTTCGAGTAATAGGTCCGAGGCTTCCTCGATGAGTTCGGTGACTTCAGTCGCCGGCTTCGTCTCCCAGCCCGCGTACTCGACGCCGTGGAGCATCGCCGCAACCACCTCATGCTTCTCGCGCATGTGCTTGACGGCAACCGCCAGCGGGACCGCGACGTCGTCGACATCTTGCTTGGCATAGGCGGTCAGGGAGGCACGCAGGTCCTCACCGATGCCGATGTAGTCGACGACGAGGCCTCCCGGCTTGTCACGGAAGACGCGGTTGACTCGGGCAATGGCCTGCAGCAGACCGTGGTCCTTCATCGGCTTGTCGACGTAGAGGGTGTGCATAACCGGGGCATCGAAGCCGGTTAGCCACATGTCGCGAACGACAACGATTCGCAAGGCTGAATCCGGCTGCTTGTAGAGCTCTTCGAGCTCCTCGCGCTGGTGGCGGGTGCGGCGGAAAGCCGAGATTTCCGGGTCGTCGGTGGCGGTGGCGGAGATGACCGCCGTGACCGCATCCTCACCTAAGTGGGCCTTGAGCCGTTTGACGAGGTCGACGCAGATGCGCTGGCTGTAGCCGACGACCATGGCCTTGCCCTCTTGGACCTTGCAGCGCTCGGTGTAATGCTCGGCGATGTCCTTGGCGACGACATCGAGTCGCTCGTCCGTCCCGACGAGTTTCTCCAAGCGCGCCCACGCGGTCTGAAGCTTGCGGGCGGCGCCTTCGTCCTCTTCGGACAGCACCTCCTCGGCCTCGCGAAGCAGCTCCTCGTCCTTGACATCGAGCGGGACCACCCGGCTCTCGTAGAAGATGGGCACGACCGCCCCGTCAGCCTCGGCGTCAGAAATGCGGTAGACGGACACGTAATCGCCGAAGGTCAGACGGGTGTTGCGGTCACCCGCCTCGATGGGCGTCCCCGTGAACCCGATGCGGATGGCGTTCGGGAGCGAGCGCGTGACGTTGCGGGCCAGGTCTCCGTACTGAGTTCGGTGCGCTTCGTCGGCCATGACGACGATGTTCGCGCGCTCGGATAGGACGGGCATCTGGCTGCGCTCACGGCCGGGGTCGAACTTCTGGATGGTCGTAAAGACGATGTCACCTGGCGGCCGTCGCAGGAGCTCGTGGAGCGACTCCTCCTTCCGGCCCTCGGTCGGGCCTTTGGGCGGCTCGATACGTTCCGCGCGCTTGACCGCTGCGGCGAGGTGTTTCTGGCGCCGGAAGGTCTTGTACAGCTGGTCGTCGAGCTGCTCACGGTCGGTGAGGGCGACAACGGTCGGGGACTCGAAGCGAGGGTCCTTGCGGAGCTTCGAGGTGTAGAAGGCCATCAGGTAGCTCTTGCCTGAACCCTGGGTGTGCCAAATGACGCCGGCGCGGCCGTCGCCGTTCATCGCCGCCCAGGTGGCCTCCAGCGCTTTCTCGACCGCCTGGACCTGGTGGTACTTGGCCATCACCTTCCAGGTCTTGGCGCCATCGGTCTCGAACATCACGTAGTTGGCGATGAGGTCGAGGAATCGCGCGGGCGTGTAGACGCCTTGAAGCATGACTTTCAGCCCCGTCTGCTTTTTCTCGCCGGGCTGCGGGTCCATGGTCTTCCACTCGGCGAAGTGCTCCGCCGGCGTTGTCACAGTTCCGACACGGGCTTCGCGGCGGTCGGTGACGGCGATGACCTCGATGAAGCGATAGAGGTACGGGATGTCCTGCCAGTAGCCGGCGACCTGGTTGATGACCGCTTGCCCGCCCTTGTCGCCGGGCGCCTTGGCTTCGATTTGGCCCAAGGGGATGCCGTTGACAAACAAGAGAATGTCGGGCCGACGCTTCTTCTCCGTTGGACCCGAACCCTGCTCGACGCGGAACTGGTTGACGGCTAGGAACTCGTTGTTGGTGGGGTCGCCGAAGTCGACGAGCTTCGCTCGGCCGGACTGCTCTTCACCGGAGGAGTCGGTCCAGGTGACGGGCACGCCGAGGACGAGAAACTCGTGAAACGCGTAATGGTCGTCGATGAGGACCACAGACGTCGACTCGCGGACGTCTGTGATGACGGCGTCGACCGCCTCATCGGGTAGGTGCGGGTTGAGATGGGCAATGGCGTTCCTGAGCCGACGAACAAGTAGGACCTCCCGGTAGTCACCGCGCTCGCTCGCAGGCGCGGAGGGCGCGAGCTTGTGTCCGGGTGCGTGCTCCCAGCCCAGCTCCTCAAGCCATGCGAGCGCCGGCTGCTCCACCAGCGCGTCTTCGCCGAGCTTGAGGCTGGAGCTCATCCGCCTACGCCACTAAGGCGCCGTCTGTATTGATGGGGAGAGGCAGGCTAAGTCTCCCGGCGAACACCTCGCGCAATGTGAGGTCGCGTAGCTTTTCTAGAACGACGTTTTGTTTCCGTGCATGGTCTTCTAGTTCGAGCAGAGGTTGCCCAGAGTCAATCCACCGCCCAAGCGCCTCTTCTTCTGGACGCGGCACCGGGGCTGACAGCAAGTCGCCGGGTCTGATGCGCTGATGAGAGCCGGTCGTTCCCGCGACGTGCGCGAGAACGAACGTGCGGAACGTCTGGTCAAAACGGACTGCTGCGTGGAGGTAGCTGAAGGGGAAGGGCTTCCTCGGTTGCACCGCGAGAAACTCGGTTGAGCAGACCGCACGGGTATCGGCCTGCGGAGCGGCGGCCCAAACGCGCCACTGCCGACCGGGATTCAGCTTGGACACGAGCACCGCTCGGCCGTCGAGAAGCGTCTTGCCGGACTTGATGGTCGACCCGAGAACGCGCTCAGGAAGCCGTCCGTTATCGAAGGCAGGGATGCTGTAATGGTCGAACTCGTCGGTCGGCGCGCGGAGGGGTTGAACCGAGGTTCGGATTTGCGTCGCCACGTCGTCTAGACGCATCTCAGTGGCGCCCTCGATGACTTCGGCATAGAGAAGGCGGGCAAGCGCGGCGAGGTTGTCGGCCATTCTCAGGTTGAGCTCTGCATGAGCATCCAAAGCACCAAGCGACTCAGAGATGGAGCGCTGCTCCCCGGGGTCGTGGAGCAGCGGAACCTGCAGTGCTCGGATATCCGACATGTTCAGGTGCGCCACGGTTGAGCCTTCGGAGCGGCTGGTCATTGCGTGCTGTAGCTGCGGCGAAAGCAGCAGGTAGAGCAAATACCGAGGTTCAACGCGTGAAGGGTCAGGCCGAAGTAAGACCGTCCGCTGCCCAAGACAGATGCGGGCATCGTCCGGGACGATGCCGACGGCTCCAACCGGTGCTTCGCGGGCCAGAACGAGGTCTCCCGTACGCGGCTCCATTCGCTGGCTCCACGTCCTCCACGTCCCTTCGCTGACTCGCTTGGCTTGGTGAAGTAGCAATCTCCCAGCGCGAATGTCCCGGGTTCCCGGCGCGTAGTACTCGCCGGTGGGGTCAGCGGGGGCAGTTTTGTGCTCGCAATCGATGATGGCCTCGCACAGGTCATCGAGGCGAGCGTGCGGCGCAGTCACCTGGTGGTGACTCCGAAGCGCTCTGCAATCAAGTCGCGGAGTTCTTCCGCCTTCTCGAACTGGTGAGCGAGTTCCGTCTGTAGAGCAGCGATGCGCTCGCCCGCCGGTCCTGCTCCGTCATCGCTCCAGGCGGCTCCCACGTATCGACCCGGAGTCAACGCAAACTTGTGGGCCTCAATCTCATTCAAGGTCGCGGACCTGCAGAACCCTTCTTCGTCCGCGAAGTCGCTGCCGTTCCGCCACTCGTGGTACTTGCTAGCGATGCGCCCGATGCCCGCCTCAGTCAACTCGACCTGCGTGCGGCTGAGCTTCTCGCCCATCGCGCGGGCGTCGACGAATAGCACTTCGCCTCGGCGGTCCCGTTTGCCCTCACTCGCCTTGTCCCGGTCTAGGAACCATAGGCACACAGGGATGCCGGTCGTGTAGAAGAGCTGGGCAGGGCAGGCGACGACGCAGTCGAGAAGGTCATCCCGGACGATGGCTTCGCGGATGGCGCCTTCTCCCCCAGAGTTGGACGTCAAGGAGCCGTTCGCCATCACGAAGCCGGCACGTCCGTCCGGGGCCAGGTGGGCGATGAAGTGCTGAATCCATGCGTAGTTGGCATTCCCGTCCGGCGGCAACCCGTACTTCCAGCGGGAGTCCTTTGACACGCGGTCGACGCCCCATGCCTTTTGGTTGAACGGCGGATTGGCAAGTACGAAGTCCGCGCGCAAGCTCTGGAACTGGTCGTCGAGCAGGGACCCGCCTTCGGTGTACCTGAGGTCGCCGGACAGCCCGTGAATAGCGAGGTTCATTCGGCCGATGCGCCAGGTGGCCTGGTTCTTTTCCTGCCCGTAGATGCGGATATCGCGGGGACGTCCGTCATGTGCCTTGACGAACTTCGCGCTCTGCACGAACAAGCCGCCGGACCCGCAGGCGGGGTCAAAGACCCGGCCCTCATAGGGCTCCAACATTTCGACCAACAGCCGCGTCACCGAAGCCGGCGTGTAGAACTCGCCGCCGCGGTGGCCTTCGTTTCGAGCGAAGGTCTTGATGAAGTACTCGTAGGTGCGGCCGAGTATGTCCCGCGCGGTTTCCTCGTCGTCGCCAAAGCCAATGCGGTCGATGGTCTTGACCAGCTCACCCAGTGTTGTCGGGTGCAGCGGCGCGCGGGCGTAGATGCGGGGCAGGACACCGCGTAGCTGGTTCTCGTTTTCGGCCTCGATGACCTTGAGCGCCTTGTCAACGCGCTCCCCAATGTCCGGCTGGGTCACCGCGGTCATGAGCTCCGACCAACGAGCGCCTTCGGGGACCCAAAAGACGTTCTCGGAGACGTATTCGTCGCGGTCTTCGAGAATGTCGTGCCGCTCATCCGCGTTGTCGGTGAAGTACTCATCGTTCTCGGGGTCGCGCGTCCAGGAATCGATTCGAGCCCGCTGGCGCTCGAACGAGTCGGAGATGTACTTCAGGAAGATGAGGCCGAGAACGAGATGCTTGTACTCCGCCGACTCCACGGAACCGCGGAGCTGGTCGGCCGCTGAGAAGAGGTCGCGAGCGAACGGCAGGTCGCCGCCATTCCCGTTCGGCACTGCGTTGGAAGATGTCGTCACGTCGTCAACCTTCTATTCGATACGGAAGCATCCGGCCTGTCGGCGGAAGTCAGCCTAACTTGACGAACAGTCGGGATGGGAGGCTCGTCTTGACTTACGAGCGACCCCTGGCAATCCGCGATAGCCCGTCGGAAAGAGGTCAGGTTGAACCTCTAGCGACCGATGAGACGACCATGAAGGCGGTGGAGCAACGCTGGCTCGACTACGCATGGACGGTGGTCAACGCGTCCCAGCACCACCGTCGCGGCTGCCTTGTCCGCGATGCCGCCTCGGGCCGCGGGCTCGACGGCGGCAACGACATCCGCTTCCCCGGCTTCCTGGGTGAGCGATACACGCCGGAGCAAGGCCTTCTCTGCGTTGGCCAGGTCCACAGGGAACCCACGAATCCGGAGCATCTCGATGGGGACCCCGAGCGCTTTATCGCCGCCCACCGCGCTTGGCGGGAGTCCGGACGACTCGCCGACGCCGACACCGCCTTCCTCGCGGAGGTTCGTCGTTACTACGCCGCCACCGCGGCCAGTTGGAACCCTTGGCACACGCACTTCAAGCGCATGGTCGTCGGCGAACTCGGACTCGACATGTCCCACATCGCTTACACGAACCTCGCGAAGTGTCGCCAGAACCCTGCCGGCAAGAACCCGAGGAAGCTGTCGGACTATTGCCAGCAGGACTTCCCCGTCGACCGTTTGGTGGAAGTGCTGCAGCCGGTCGCGGTCATCGTCTGCGTCATCTCCGCGGACCCCACCCGCGAGGGCCGCTGGGCAAGCCCCTCGTGGGAGCCGCTCGTGTTCGCGTGCGAGGGCCGCAATGGATGCGACGTTCGCGGACGGGGCCCGACGGTATGGGCTCCGGAAGCGGCGGCTCGTGTGCGCCAGCGCTGGTCTCAGTTGGAGACCGCGACGACTTAGCTCGGAGCCGGAGCGGTGCGAGGTAGCTTTCGCCTCCGCTTATCTGTGCGCTGGTCAGAGGTTGGGTTCCGGCACGTCCGAGCCCATTCGCTGGAGGAGGTTGCGACCGATGTATGCGCCAGGAGCGTTGGGGCGGTACTTAGCGAGAAGCTCCCTGTGGAAGACATCGACGAACTGCTCCGGGAGACGCTCGAATGCCTGGTTGAGTTCATCGGTTGCGTCGAATGGACTGTCTTCGAGCAGGGCTCTAACGAGCGCGCTTACGACGCGCTCCGCGTCGGCTTCAGTGAAATGCGGCGCGAGCATGCAAGCGAGCCTGGTGGCATAGGCCTGGGCGTCCCAACCCCCACCCAAGCGTGAGACAAGCGTGTCGAGGAGGTCGGCTCGGCGCTCGTCCGAGACAGCGGGGAACAGGCGTGCTGTCGCCTCTTCGAGCACCGCGCCGGAGCGCACGCCCCGATTAACTATCCCCGCGCTCAAGTCGTCGATGACTGCGAGAGCAACTTTGTCTTGGTGCCTGCGTTCGAGCAGCTCGTAAACGGTCGGCGTCACCATCTCGATGCCGAGGATTAGCGTGTCATCGTCAGCAATCCACCGTCCGCAGCGATTGGCCGCGACCCGCACGGGCGCGTCCTCTGTGCCGAGGCGGTGGAGCGCCCGGTGGTAGACGATGCGAAGGTTTCGGGCCTTCGTGCCGTCGTTCGCGTCCGCGGCGTCTTTGACGCGGTCCATCAGCTTTTCGACGAGCTCTGGCCGCCGACCGGTGGGAACGCTGTGAATGAGGTCATCGGCCGCTTCGCGAGTGGCGGGGAACCGAGGTTGCGACGCCTCGTCGACAGCCTCGTCGACGGCTACCGGTGAAGACGCTGCCTCAAGGTGGCGAGCACAGATGCTCATGACGGCCAAACGCTCGAACGCCCCGGCTCGGTCGCCCTCAACCGGACTTTCAGTCTGGTGCATTTCTGGGTTCCGGACGTAGAAGGCAACGCCAGTCAGGAATCGCCAAACCCCACGGTGCATGTCGCGTTCAGTGTCGTTGGACATACCAGTCAGGGGCAGCTGAGGCGTCGTGTCGCCAATGCGCTCCATCAGCTGCGACCCATCGAGGTTAGGCTGGTTCAGCCGTTGGCGGGCCAGGTCCCGCAACGCGAACCACGCGTCCTGGAGCGCGGCCGGGTAGTCCCCTCGCTCCCAATCCTCTTGAGCAGCATCGGCGATGAGCGGATGCATCTCGTCGAAGTGAAGGCGCCGCTCGGGCTCATCGACAGTTGGAGGGTCCAGCTCGTCGTGGGGGTCGTCGACGTCGGTCACGGTCGAACAGGGTCGCACGACAACCAAAAAAGCTTCCGTTTCGCCGGTCACCGAGCGCAACACTGCGCTCGCCCCAGACGCCCGAGCGCGACTTCGAGCTCATCGTGGGCCGACATGAGCACTGACGCATAGCCATGGCGTGCCTCGGCGGCCGCGGTAAGTCGGGCTGGCAGGGCGTGCGCGACGACCGGTGGCCGCCGGCGCACGCCCTTCGGTTCGCGGACCGTCTATCGGCCACGAACGAGCTCCCACACCGTCAGTGCGAGAAGCAGAGTCACGAAATCCATATCGGGCCTTTTCTTCGACCGGCTCCGATGGCCGGGTTGGCCAGTTCCCTGGCACTAATTACGTGGCCCGATGCAGGGGTCTTTGTAGTGCGAGAGCGCGGTCGTCTTGTAGGCGCGGATATCAACCATTACGCCAGAGAACCCTGCAGAAGACGTGGTCCCTGGTGGCTGGCGGGCCTAGGCCCTGCAACCGGCGTCAGTCGGGCTTGTCGCCGAGCGAGCGCAGCGCTTCTTCCAATGCTCGCTCAGTCGCCTGAATCTCGCTCGTCAACTCGGTCCTTCTCACACGGGCGGCAGCGATGTCGTCGACGCCGGCATCCACGGGTAGGTCTTGCGCCGCGGCGAGCGCAGCGCCTAATTCAGTCAAGCGCCGTCGCGCGCGCTCGGGGAACAAGAAGTCGAGCTGGTAGGTGCCAGCAGCGCTAGTCCGTTGCACCACCGGCGAGCGGCCAACCTGCGTCAGGAAGGTGGCCACAGGGTCCTTGCCAGCGGGTAGGAAGCCTTCGCGCGTGAACAGCTCGAACCAGGTCCGATAGTGCACCGGGCTTCGGGCTTGTGTCGAACCAGCAAGAACTCTCACCGCGGCCTCGCGGATACGAGCTCCTTTGAGAACGAGGTTCCCCGTTGGAACAGGGTCCGCGCTCCGGTTCGGAACTGCCCGTAAGCGAGAGCCTCCGTTGCGAGTTGCGGGAGTGATGTCGTCGTGCACGAAGCGGTTGAGCATGCGGAGGTGATTGGCCAGCTCCTCGCGCGCCGCTTCGACGGCGGCGAGCTCGCGCCCAAGCTCGTCCCGCCGCGCTTGAAGCCTCGCGGCTTCGCGTTCCACACGTTCGCGTTCTGCGAACGCGGCTGAGCGCATCCGCCGTGAAGGAGTCCATGTCTCGGACGTGGTCACCTCCGGAGCAATAGCGGCTTTAGCCATGAACAGGGATGTTGATGGCTGAGCGCGACGTTCCTACACGCCAGTCCTACAGCGGGTCGCTACACCTGGACCGCTGGCAACGTCTCGGACGACCCTGTGGACAGCATGTTCATAGGCAACGAAAGCGCCTGCACAGGGATGAAGCGACCGTCGAACGCTGCCTGTAGGCATCGCTGGCACCGTCGGCGACTTCGCTATTTCGGCGCTTTTCTAATCCGCTTGAGAGCTACACCGGCGGCTGTGCCGTCCGAGGGTCGGTGTTCAATCGTTCCTGTCGTCACAAACTCGACCTCAACGGAGGCGCCTCAGATGGGCAAGGACCAGCACGTCGTCAAGCGAGATGAGGGGTGGGCGGTGCGCGGTGAGGGGAACTCACGGGACACCTCGCTGCATCCCACCCAGGCGGAGGCGATTGACGCTGGCCGCGATATCGCGCGCAACCAGCACTCGGAGCTGGTCATCCATGACCGTCAGGGACGCATCCGGGATAGCGACTCGTACGGGAATGACCCCAACCCGCCGAAGGACCGCCGCCACTGAGCGCCGGCGGGCTCGCAAGGAGAGAAACGATGAACGCAGGCTGGCTCTTGTTGGGAATCATCATCGGGGTGGCCCTGGGCCTTCCGCTCGTGCGAGCGTTGTTCCGCTCCCGCACGGAGACCGCGCAGGCTGAGCGAGACGGTGCCCATGCCGCAGCCGAGCAGGTGGCGGCCGAGCGAGACCGGGCGGTCGGGCGCTGCCAAGAGCTGGAGGAGGCGGTCGACGAGAAAACAGCGCGCTGCGGAGAGCTGGAGCGCGAGAAGCTCCGCGTAGAGGCTGCCCTTAAGGAGCAGCTCGCGGGCGTGACAAGCACGCTGGAGGCCGAGCGTGCCGCTCACGAGGAGAAGGTCGTCGCGCTGACGGCGCTCGGCGACGATTTTCTCGCGCGCGTGGCCCAGACCGCCGGGTCGGCGTTCCAAGGGCAGGGCAAGCATTTCGTCGAGCTCATGAAGGCCGAGTGGGGGAAGGCCAAGGCGGAGTCCGACGCCGACCTCGCTCAGCGCCAGAAGGCCGTCGAGGATGTTGTGAAGCCGCTGCAGGAGTCGGTCGGCGTCATCACTCGCCGCATGGAGGAGATTGACCGTGGCCATCGCCAGGCGAACACGCAGCTTGGGGAACAGCTTCGGGCGCTAGTGGAGAGCGAGAAGGACCTCCGCGGCGAGACCGGTGCGCTCTCCCGCGCTTTGCGGCAGCCGCAAACCCGCGGCCGGTGGGGCGAGCTCCACCTGGAGCGGGCGGTCG
The DNA here is from genome assembly GCA_034664005.1 of Thermoleophilaceae bacterium. GTDB lineage: Bacteria > Actinomycetota > Thermoleophilia > Solirubrobacterales > Thermoleophilaceae > JACVRW01. Next base: position 43,472 of record JAXDIL010000118.1, read on the forward strand.
AGCTCGCCGGCATGGTCGAGCACGTCGACTTCGAGCGCCAGTCGAGCGTCGTCGACGACGGTGCCGTGCTGCGGCCGGACGTGGTCGTGACCTTGCCGAAAGGAAAGCACCTGGTGGTCGATGCCAAGGCGCCCATCCACTCCTTCTTCGATGCCGGTGAGACGGCAGACGACGAAGCGCATGAGGCACGGATGAAGCTGTACGCCCGTGGCCTTCGGGCTCACGTCAAGAAGCTGGCGGCGAAGCAGTACTGGTCGCAGTTCGAGTCCTCGCCGGAGCTCGTGCTCATGTACCTCCCTGGGGAGCATCTGCTGAGCGCGGCGGCCCAAGTGGATTCGGCGCTCATCGAGGACGCGGTGCGCCAGCGAGTGCACATCGTGACCCCGACGACCATGATGGTCACGCTGCGGACCGTCGCCTGCGCTTGGCAGCAGGAACGCGTCGCCGAGGACGCCCGAGCCGTCGCTCGGGAAGGTCAGCTCATCTATGAGCGTCTCGACAAGTTCCTCTCGCTGTTCGGGAAGCTTGGGGCCGCGCTGAACCGGACCGTCGGGGCCTACAACGAGGTGGTCGGCTCGGGCGAACGTCGCCTACTGCCAGCCGTCCGCCGGCTCGCCCAGCGGGGAGTCGTCAACTCCACCAAGGAGCTGCCTGAGCTGACGCCCGTCGACCGACGGGCAGCCGAACTCCAAGCCGGAGAGTTCGTCGAGGGCAGCGCCGAGGAGTTGGCGGTGCCCGACACTGCTCCACCTCCTCCGGAGGAGGAGGCCGAACCTGGCGAGACTTCGGAGGAGGGTCAGTCCGAAACCGAGGCTGCCTGAGCCTCGGTGGCGCGGTCAAGTTTGGGGATAGAGCCCGCGCCATCCCCAAAACCCCCGGATAAGTACGTGGTTCCGTGGGCATTCTCCCGCCGAGGCGCGCAAAGTTCCGCTTGGTAGAGCGGTTTGAGCCCAACGGGCGCTTATATCGCACCCAGGAGGCCGCCGGTTCGAGTCCGGCTAGCTCCATTAAGGCGCCCCGCGGCGACGTCTGATCGTCATTCTCAGGCCGCCGAGGCAGGCCGACCCGCGAGCGCCTGCTCGGCTCGGGCCAGCAGTGGCTTCGCGCCGAGGTCGGCCAGGATCGTCCGCGCCTCGTCGATGAAGGGGATCGATTCGCCGGCCCGGTCGGTCTCGAGCAACAGCTCGCCTCGAGCGAGCAGCACCTTGGCCAGCTCGTAGGGGTAGCCCAGCTCGCGCATTAGCGCGATCGCAGCGTCCAGGCGCTCCTCGGCCGCGGCGATGTCTCCCCGCCTGCCCGCCAGCAATCCCGCGAAGCGCGCGGCCTCACCCTGCATCAGGGGCGTCGCCTGCGCGGGAGCGAGCTGCTCGACGAGCTCGACCAGCTCCTCGAGGGCGGCCACGTCCTCGAGCTCCCAGGCGGCCTCCCCGGCCGCGATGTAGGCGTTGCGACGCGTCTCCGGGTTGGGAACCCGCACCACCTCGCGCAGGATCTCGAAGGCCTCCGCTGTACGCCCGTTCGCGCTGGCCGCCGCGCCCTGCCCGAGCCTGATCACGTTCCGCACCTGCGTATCCGGGCTCTCGGCGCTTCCCGCCGGTGGGTCGAGCGCGTTGAGCGCGTCGAGCTCGCCGCGCGCCGCGGCCACGAACGCGTACAGGGCAAACAGCTCCGCGGAGCTGCTGACGTCCTCCGGGTGCTCGTTCAACAGCGGCTCGCAGAGCTCGGCGAGCTCGTCCCAGCGACCGAGTACGAAGAGGACCGCGCACTTGCCCGCGACCAGCAGCGCCTCCCAGGGACGGTCGCCGCGCGCGCGGGCCGCGGCGTGGCCGCGGTCGTAGTGCTCGAGCGCGTCGTGCGCGTGATCCGCCCCCAGCAGCATGACCGCAAGGTTGTTGTGGGCCCGCATCACCACCTGCTGCAGATCGTGCTCAGTAGCCAGGTGGAGGCCCCGCTCGAGCAGCGCCTTCCCCTCCTCGAGACGCGATTGGAAGTTGAGCGTCGTCCCGCGCGTGACAAGCGCTCCCGCGATCCGCTCCCAATCCTGGAGCGGCTCGGCGATGACGAGGGCCTCCTGAGTTGCGGCCAGCGCCTTGTCGATGTCATCTCGAAGGAAGTACAAGCGCCCCAGCTCATGCAGAGCCGCTGCCCGCTCGGCGTCCGGCTCGACCAGGTCGGCGAGCGCGCGCTCCAACAGGCCGACGGCGTCGTCGAGGCGGTCGATGCTCACGAACACGTCCGCGAGCACCCCGGTCGCGCCCGCAACGGCGGACTTGTTCCCGGCGGCCTCGTACAGCTCAATCGCCGCGTCGAGCCGCTCGCGCGCGGCCACCTGGTCGGCGGCCAGCCAGGCGGCGCGCCCGGCCTGCTCGAGCAGCCGGGCCCTCGTCGCGTCGTCCTCGGCGAGCTCCGTGGCCCGGTCGTACGCACGTTGGGCATCCCGCCCGAGCGCCAGCGAGGCCGCTCGCTGGCCCGCCTCGATGAGGGTGTCGCGCGCCAGCCCGCGGATCTCCCGGACGTCGGCGGCGTCCGGATCCGCCCGCGCGGCGTCGAGCAGGTGCGTCGCGACCACGTCGGCGAGCTCGCCGGTCTCGCTGCCCCGGACCTCCTGTAGGTAGCGGGCCGCGGCGAGATGCAGCTCCTTGCGGTCGCGCCGCGCGAGCGTCCCGTACGCGATCGTCCGCAACAGCCCCTGGACGAACGCGAACTGGCCGCGCTCGGACGAGAAGCGGTCGTCGTTGAAGATCAGGATCTGCTTCGCGACTAGCCCGTGAAGAACGCGCTCGACGTCGGCCTGCGGGCGCTCGACGAGCTCCGCGAGACCCGCCGCGAAGAACGACTGCCCCAGGACCGCAGCCGCCTGGAGGAGTGAGCGCTCGCCGGCATCCAGGCCGTCGAGCCGCGCCGCTACGAGCGCGTGCAGGGTCTCCGGGACGTCGAGCTCCTCGATGTCGCCGCGCACGGCGTAGCGCTGGCCCTCCTGGGCGAGCAGGCCGCGGTCGAGCAGCATGCGCACGGTTTCCACGGCGTAGAGCGGCACACCCTCCGCTCGCTCCAGGATGCGGCCCGCAAGTTCCTCGGGCAGGCCGGGCACGAGCCCTTCGAGCAGCTCGTCCATGTGCTCGTCTGACAGCGGCTCGAGCTGGAGGAAGTCCTTCCATCCGGGCCGCATGTCGACCAGCTCCGGCCGGCCGAGCGCGAGGATGAAGATCGGGAACTCAGCGGACCACTCGAGCAGGTAGTCGAGGAAGTCGAGGAGGCCGGAGTCCGCCCACTGGAGGTCCTCGAAGACCATGACCACGGGGTCGATCGCCGCAAGGCGCTCGAAGAACAGCCGCCAGCCCGAGAAGAGGTCGGCGCGGTCCGGTGCGGTTCGGACCTCCAGGCCGAGCAGGTGGGCCAGGCGCGGCTCCACCAGGCGGCGTTCCCGCTCGTCGAGCACGTACTGCCCCACCGCGTCGTGCAGCTTGGTCCTCGCGACCGTGGGGTCCTCCTCGTCCACTATCCCCGCACGGGCCCGGATCATCTCTGCGAGCGCCCAGTACGCGACGCCATCGCCGTAGGAGAGACAGCGGCCGCGGTGCCAGAAGACGCGCGCCTGCAGGCCGTCGACCTGCTTGTCGAACTCCCACAGCAGCCGCGACTTCCCCGTGCCGGCCTCGCCCACCACCGGCACGAGCTGAGCTCTGTGATCCGCGCGGGTCGACTCGAGCGCGTCCACGATCAAGTCCAGCTCGCGCTCGCGACCGACGAAGGGTGCCTCGAGCCCGGGCCTGCGTCCGACCCCTCCCATGGTGGCGACCACGCGCAGGGCGGTCCACGTCTTGATCGGTTGGTCGCGCCCCTTTACCTGGTGCGTTCCGGCGTCCTCGTAGGCGATCGCCGCCTCGGTCGCGGCGCGGGTGACGTCGTCGACCAGCACGGCACCGGGTTCTGCGATCGACTGCAGGCGCGAGGCGGCGTTGACGGAGTCGCCGAGCACCATCCCCTCGCCCTGAGCCGCGAGGTCGACCGCCGCCGAGCCGGTCAGGACGCCGGCGCGGACCTTCAGGTCGGGCATCCCGGCTTCGGCGCCGAGCGCGCCCACCGCCTGCGTCAGCGCGAGCGCCGCCCTGACCGCCCGCTCCGCATCGTCCTCGCGGGCAACCGGCGTCCCCCACACCGCCATGACCGCGTCGCCGATGAACTTCTCGACCGTGCCTCCGTAGCGCTCGATCAGGGTCCGGCTGCGGTCGAAGTAACGCGACAGCAGCTCGCGGACCTCCTCCGCATCGAGGCGTTCCGAGAGCGTCGTGAAGCCGACCAGATCCGCGAACAGGATCGAGACCAGCCTTCGCTCAGGGGTGGCCGCAGACCGGCTGGGCGCCGGCTCGACGCCGAGCGCCGTGCCGCACGACCCGCAGTAGCGGTCGCCGGGCGCGTTCGCAGTTCCACAGCTGGGGCAGCTGAGCTCGAGGGGGCTGCCGCACTGCGAGCAGAAGCGATGCCCGCCCGAGTTCTCCGCTCCGCAAGAACCGCAGATCATCGTGTTCGCAACATACTCGCGGCGACGGGGTTCCGCATAGGATCGCTCCCGGATGAAGGCGTGGGGTTCGGGCCATCGGGAGGTGCTGCGCGTACGCGACCTGCGGCTCCTGTTCGGGGGCCTCGCCGTGTCCGCCACCGGCTCCTGGGCCTACAACGTCGCCCTGCTGGCGTTCGTCTTCGAGCAGACACACTCGCTGAGCTGGGTTGGCGCGGCAGGTCTCGCCCGATTCGTGCCTGCGCTGTTGTTCAGCTCCTACGGCGGGGTCGTGGCCGAGCGCTTCGACCGAATTCGGGTGATGATCGGATCCGACCTGCTCTGCTGCGCCTGGCAGAGCGGCCTCGCGGTCACGGCCGCACTCGGCGGTCCGGTCGAGCTGGCGCTCGTCTTCTCGGCGCTGACCGCGATCTGCAACACGCCCTACAACCCCGCGGTTGCCGCGACGATCCCGGAGCTCGCCGACGAGGACCGGCTCGTGGCGGCGAACGCGCTCAACAGCACCATCGAGAACCTGGTCGTCGTCGTCGGTCCCGCCATCGGCGCCGTCGTGCTGGCGCTCGGGTCGCCCGCGCTGACGTTCGCCATCGACGCGGCGAGCTTCGCCGTCTCCGCCCTGATCGTGTCGCGCATCCGGATGCGCAGCCGTCCCGTCGACGTCACCGAGGGCGGCGAGGTCGGCGCGTTGCGGCAAATGGCGGTGGGGCTCCGGGCAATCACGGAGTCGACCGCGGCGCGGACGCTGGTCGCCTACAGCGTCCTGGTCTCGTTCGTCTACGGGACGGACACCGTCCTGTTCGTGGCCGTCTCGGACGCGCGGCTCGGGACCGGCGCGGAGGGCTTCGGCTATCTGCTCGCCGGCCTTGGCATCGGCGGCGTGCTCGTCGCCGGGGTACTCGATCGGCTGGCCGCGTCGGGGCGGCTCGCCCGGCTCATCGTGATCGGGACCGCGCTCTACTGCCTGCCCACGGCACTGCTCGCGGTCGTACACGCGCCGGCGCTGGCCTTCGCAATCCAGGTGGTGCGCGGGGGGGCGACGCTCGTGGTCGACGTCCTCGCGATCACCGCGCTCCAGCGCGCGGTGAGCTCGGAGTTGATGGCGCGCGTCTTCGGCGTCTTCTTCGCCCTGGTTCTGACGGCGATCTCGATCGGTGCAGTGATCACCCCACCGATAGTCGACGGCCTCGGGCTCAACGCCGCGCTCGTGGTGCTCGCCGTGGCCCCCACGCTGCTCGGCCTTGCCTGCTATCCGGTGCTGGCCGCGCTCGACCGCCAGGCCGCCGGTCTGCTCGCGGTCCTCGCGCCTCGGATCGCGGTGCTCGAGCGACTGTCGATCTTTGCCGGGGCCGGCCGGCCCGCGCTTGAGCGGCTGGCGTCAGCCGCCGAGGAGGTCGACGTGGCGCCCGGCGACGCGATCGTCCGCGAGGGCGAGCCCGCAGAGGCCATCTTCGTGCTCGTCGAAGGCCGGGTCGAGGTGACCTCCCGCGGCGAGGCCGGAGGCGAGCCGGCGGTCCTGCGCGAGATGGAGCCCGGTACCTACTTCGGTGAGATCGGGGTGCTCGAGGGCATCCCGCGAACGGCGACAGTGACCGCCATCGAGCGCTGCCAATGTCTGCGGATCGAGGGCGACGCCTTCCTGGCGGCGATCACCGCGGGGCCGACGGCCACCACGTTGCTGGAAGACGCCCGCTCGCGGTTGGGTCGGACGCACCCGTCACGGCGCGTCACCTTCGAGCCGCCGGTGGGCGCCCCCACTGGCGAGCGGTGAGGTGCCGCAGTCGACGAGGTCGGTTCGAGTCCGGCTAGCTCCACTGAAGAGGGCGTGAGCAGCTCGACCACGAGTGGGGCAGCTAGACCCGAAACCTGACCTTGGTCGAGCCCTGTGCGGTCGTCGGTGGGGTGTTGTTGCCGTCTGCCCTGACACGGTTGACGTACCTGCCGGTGCGCGCGTTCCGCCAAATCCGGGTGGTGACCCTGTAGGTCCTCGTCGCCCCGGCCGCGAGCGTGCCCACTTGCCAGACGCGCTTACCGGGGGTGAGGCTGCCGCCGGCGCGGGTCTTGAACCTGGCGCCCTTGCGTAGGCGGTCGGTCACTGAGACTCCAGAGGCGGCACGATCGCCGCAGTTCTTCACGACGATGGTCCATCTGACCAAGCCGCCTTGGCGCACGCTGCGGCGGCTGGCGCTCTTGGTGACGCACAGGGTCGTCGTGTCGGCGGCGCCAGTGGGTCCCGCGGGACCGGTCGGACCGATCGGACCGGTCAGGCCGGTCAGCCCGGTCAAACCCTGGATCCCGTCAAGGCCGTCAGCGCCAGTCTCACCCTGCGCACCGGCGCCGCCGTCAGCGCCAGTCTCACCCTGCGCGCCGGCGCCGCCGTCAGCGCCAGTGGCGCCGTCAGCGCCGTCAGCGCCGTCAGCGCCGGCCGGACCGGCAGGACCCGCCGGACCGGGAGGGCCCTGGACGACCTGCGGCTCGGCGCACGCCGTGCGGATCGCGGTCGAGGCCAGGGTGATGGCGGCGTCGTCGGACAGGAGTCGCCCATTCACGCGGCTGTTCGCCCCCACGGTGATGCCGGCGTCGGCCATCATCGTGCCGGCGAACTTCGCGGTCGCGCCGATCGTCGTGGCGCCGTTGACTGCCCAGAAGACGTTGCAGGCGTCGGCGCCGCCGACCAGCTTGACCTCAGCGGAGGCACCCATCGACAGCGCTCCGCCGATCTGGAAGATGAACACGGCGTCCTCGTCGCCCTGAGCGTCCAGCGTCATCGTGCCGCTCGCCGTGAAACCCATCGCGTCACTCGTGCCGTACACGCCGGGTGTGAATGACGCGCCCGCAAAGTTAACGCTCCCCATCGGAGCGCTTTCACGCAGCACCGCGTCTCCGTATGCGAGATCGAGACTGTGCTTGGCCGCATCGGCCTGGGCGTCGCCCAGGTGTGTCTCTCCGAGCACGATCGGCGGGCTGTCGCCGGCCAGGACCGAGGCCGGGAAGCTGCCCAAGTTCTCGGACATGGCTGTGGCGCCGTTGCTCGTGACCGAGGGCGCCAGAACCGAGTAGGCCTCGGCGGCGCCGAGGTTGACCCTGGTAGCCGCCAGGGCTGGCCCCGCGGAGGCGCACGCAAGCAGCGATGCGGTGAAGACTGCAAGGAACAGACGACGGAAGGACAGCTTGAAAGGGGGCATACGGGTCCATCGACAGCTCACGGGGCGGGCCCCTACCTCAAAGTGAGGAACGAACTACGGTACGACGCCTCAGCGAAGGACGGTTCCGCTCGCTCTCGAGCAAAAACGACGCTGGCCGCACACATTCGCATCCCCGCATCGCACCCAGGAGGCCGCCGGTTCGAGTCCGGCTAGCTCCATCGTCAACGCTGAAGCCGCCCGCCGAGCCGCTCTGACGCCCTGCCATCGGAGCGTGCCGCGCGGCGAGTGGTGCGACGACTCTGGGGCGAGACCATGCCACCGCCCACGTTCCGGAGGGACGCGTCGTGCGCCAGCACCGCTCCGACATGCGCGCCACCGTCGGCGAACTGCTCGTACGCAGGCGCGTCGATGTTGTCGATGGTGTCTCCCGCCTCGTGGTAGTTCGGATCGAACGGCGTGCCTGCCACTCCACCCCACTTCACGGCCTGCGCGGGGGTCTTAGCCTGCTCCGCTCCGGAGAAGAGGCCGCCCGACGGCACGAGGTTGTCCTGGAACGGCTTGTAGTCCGAGCGTCCGTCGAACGCCGTCGGCTCCGTGGGCACGCCCTGGGAGTTGAAGTAGTTCACGAACTCCTGCTCGATCCGCGCGGCGCCCTCGTTGACGTCGGGCGCGGTGGCCGGGGGCGTCGAGTCGGAGAAGTCCCCGTCGTAGATGAACTTGCCGTGGTTCGGCGACGCCAGCATGTCGAAGTTTAGGTAGGCGGCAATCCGCCCGAGGTCCTCAGCCGACAGCGCGGCGACGTAGCGCGTGGCCCCCACCAGCCCTGACTCCTCCGCCCCCCAGAGCGCGAAACGCATCCGGTTCACGGGCTGGATGCCGAGGCGCTGCATCTGAACCGCCATCTCGAGCACGAGCGCGCTGCCCGACCCGTTGTCGTTGATCCCCGGGCCCTCCTGGACCGAGTCCAGGTGGCCACCGAACATCACGACGCGGCCGGCGTTACCGCCCGGCGTGTCGGCCAGCACGTTCGTGGACTGGCGGCGATCGTTGGACGCGTCCACGAGGACATGCACGCGCACGTCGTCGCCGGAGGCGTCCTCGGTGGCCAGCTCCTCGCCGATGGCGAACGAGGTCCCAAGCGTGGGGATCGTGATGTCGGGCTCGGTCGCATCGCCGTCCTGCGCCTCCTCGCCGAGCGTGCCCGCGACGACGCCGAGACGGCCCGGGTCGTTGCCCTGGTTGAAGACCACCACTCCGCTGGCGCCCGCCTCCTGTGCGTTCAGGACCTTCTCGTAGAACGTACAGCCGCCGCGCTGGATGAGCGCCACGTCCCCTGCCGGGAAGGCGGCGAAGTCCGTGTCCTCGCAGCCGCTAGAGCTCGAGCCGCGATCGGCTTCCGCCAGCTTCAGGTCCACGGGGGTCAGCGGGGCCTCCACGTCGCCGCTGGCCGAGTAGCTCATCGTGGCGAACTCGGTGTCGTGGACGTAGCTCCGCGTGGGCGGCGGCGCGGTCCGCTCGAAGACCGGCGTGCTGTGCTCCGTGAAGACCACGAAGCTGAACACCTGCGTGGTCGGCGTGTAGCCGGCGGCCCGAAGGACCGTCAACGCGTACTGCACCGAGGCGCCGTAGCCCTGGAAGCCCGACGCCCGGTTGCCGCCATTGTCGTCCGCGATCTGCTGGAAGGCGCGCAGGTGCGAGAGCAGGCCCTCCTGCGTGATCGCCGTACGGAGCTTCTCCGAGGGCGAGCGGGTGTCGGGCGGCGTCGGGTTCGGCGACGTGACCGCCAACACCACGATCCGGCGACGCGCGCACGCGTCCGGCTGGCGAGCGCCGAGGCGACGAACACAGGCGGTGAGATAGTAGGTGCCCGGGGTCGTGGCGGTCGGGATGAGGACGCGCCTCGAGTACCCGCGCGCGCGTCCGCCGCGCGTGCGCCTAATCCGCTTGCTGCCGAGCGGCGTGCCGCGGCGAGCCGCCCGCGTGCGCCGCAGCGTGAAGGAGATGCGCGCCGGCGCGGCGCGTCGGCGCGCGCGGTTCAGCACTCGCCCGGAGAGGCGGATCGTGTCACCCGCATTGACCGAGGCGTCCGAGAGCCGCAGCGTGGCGACACGGAACTTGGCTGTCCTCTGCTGGGCCTGGGCCTCGGCGGCCGGGGCGACAAGCACGGTCAGCAGGGCTGGGATGATGACGAGCGGGCGCATGCGCATGCGCCCGCGCTACCCATGTTCCGTTCGCACCAATCTCTTATCGGCGCTTATATAGATCGATGCCACCATCGTCGTGCTCGCTGGCCTTCGCACGCGTTGATCCGGGTACAGAGGAGATCACATGACCCTGTTTGGGCAGGAGCACATCGACAGCTACGTTGCCACCGACGGTAGGGAGGGGCATGACTGGCAAGGCACGCAGACGCTGATCCTCACCACGACCGGGCGCCGCTCCGGGCAGCCCAGGCCGCAAGCACTTATTTACGGCCGTCACGGCAACGACTACCTCGTGGTCGCCTCCAAGGGCGGAGCGCCGCGGCACCCAGCGTGGTACCTCAACCTCGAGGCGAACCCGGACGTCGAGGTCCAGGTGAAGGGCGACAAGATGCCGGCCCGGGCGCGTACGGCAACGCCCGAGGAGAAGGAGCGGCTCTGGCCGGTCATGACGAGAGAGTGGCCGGATTACGACCGCTACCAGGAGAGCACCGATCGCGAGATTCCGGTGGTCATCCTCGAGCCACACGAAGGCGAAGGCCGGGATGACAGCGGCTGAATATATTTGTCCTGTCTGCCGCTGACCTGACTCAAGGGGACTCGCACATGTCGCTCGCCCGCATTCGCCTCGCCCTGTTGCTCCTGCTGGCTGCGCTCGCGGCCCTGACGATCGTCGCCTGCGGCGACGACGACAGCAGCAGCTCGAGTTCGTCGACGGCCACCACCGCCAAGGCGGACGCGTGCTCCAAGGCCGACCTGGCGCTCGTGAACTCGGGCCAGCTCACGATCGGGACGGACAAGCCCGCCTTCCCGCCCTACTTCGAGGACGACGACCCCACGAACGGCAAGGGCTTCGAGAGCGCCGTGGCGTACGCGGTGGCCCGCGAGCTCGGCTTCGAAGCGCCCGAGGTGAAGTGGACCGTGGTGCCCTTCAACTCCTCGTACGCGCCCGGGCCGAAGAAGTTCGACTTCGACATCAACCAGATCTCGATCACGGATGCGCGGAAGAAGGCGGTCGACTTCTCGAAGCCGTACTACGTCGCGCCCCAGGCGGTCGTGATCGGCAAGGGGTCGGACCTCCAGGCGAGCTCGCTCGCGGACCTGAAGGACGCCAGCATCGGCGTCCAGATCGGAACCACCAGCCTCGACGCGGTCAGGGACGTGATCAAGCCGTCGGACGACCCCAAGGTCTTCAACGACTCGAACGACGTCGTGACCGCGCTCAAGCAGAACCAGGTCGACGCGATCGTCACGGACCTGCCCACCGCCTTCTACATCACGGCGGCCCAGGTCGAGGGCTCCAAGATCATCGGCCAGTTCAGCGCCCCCGGCGGCGACTCGTTCGGCCTCCTGCTCGCGAAGGACTCGAAGCTCACGCCGTGCGCTGACAAGGCGGTCGACACGCTCGACAAGAGCGGTGAGCTCCAGAAGCTCACCGACCAGTGGATGGGCGAGGCCGCCGGCGCGCCGGAGCTTCGCTGACCGATCGCCGCGCCGTCCGCGACGCCGCCCGCCGCCGGCGGGCGGCTCGGGGCGCGGCCATCTCGGGGATCTCGAGCGTCGTAGTGCTCGGCGCGATCGCCGCGCTGATCCTCACGAGCAAGGGCTGGGACGCGGTACGCGAGACGTTCTTCGACTGGAACGCCTTCAAGGCCGCGTTCCCTGACGTGCTCGACGGCTTCTGGCTCGACGTCAAGATCTTCATGCTCGTCGAGGTCGCTGTCCTGATCCTCGGCCTCGCCGTCGCGATCGTCCGCTCCGGCCGCGCGCCCGCCTTCTTCCCGTTCCGCCTGCTCGCCGCGATCTACACGGACCTCTTCCGCGGCGTCCCGGTGATCCTGGCGGTGTACCTGATCGGGTTCGGGGTTCCGGCTCTGGAGCTGTCGGGCGTGCCGAGCGACCCCGTCCTTCTCGGCGGTATCGCGCTCACGCTGTCGTACGCCGCGTACGTCGCCGAGGTCTACCGGGCGGGCATCGACTCGGTCCACCCCGGCCAGACCTCGGCGGCCCTGTCGCTCGGCCTCACGCCCACCCAGTCGCGCCGCTACGTCGTGCTCCCGCAGGCCGTGCGCCGCGTGATCCCGCCGCTCCTCAACGACTTCATCGCGCTTCAGAAGGACGTGGCGCTGGTGTCGATCCTGGGTCCGCTCGAGGCGTTCCGCGTGGCCCAAATCGAGGCCAGCTCGACCTTCAACTACACGCCGCTGCTCGCGGCGGCGGCGCTGTACCTGGCGGTGACCGTGCCGATGGCGCGGGTCGTGGACCGCGTGGCCGCGCGCGACCGCCTGCTGCGCAGCGCGGGAGCCCCGGTGTGAACGCCGCGCCGCCCGTCCTCGAGGTGCAGGGGGTGACGAAGGCCTACGGCGACGCGGAGGTGCTGCGCGGCGTCGACCTCGCGGTGCCGGAGCACCAGGCGGTGGCGTTGATCGGCGCGTCCGGCTCCGGGAAGTCCACGCTGCTGCGCTGCGTCGACCTGCTCGAGGAGATCGACGACGGCGACGTGCTGCTGGACGGCGAGGTGATCACCGACCCGTCGGTGGATCCGGTGCGGGCGAGGCGGCGGCTCGCGATGGTCTTCCAGGCCTTCAACCTGTTCCCGCACCTGAGCGTGCTCGACAACGTGCTGCTCGCCCCCTCGCGCGCGCACGGGATGACGAAGGAGGACGCCGCCGGGTCCGCCCGCGAGCTGCTCGCCCGCTTCGGGCTCGGCGACCGCGAGCACGACTACCCCGACCGCCTCTCGGGCGGCCAGCAGCAGCGCGTGGCGATCGTGCGCGCGCTGGCCACGCGCCCGCGCGCGCTCCTGCTCGACGAGATCACGAGCGCGCTCGACCCCGAGCTCGTGGGCGAGGTCCTCGAGGTGGTGCGGGAGCTGAAGTCGGAGGGCATGACGATGCTGATCGCGACCCACGAGATGGGCTTCGCCCGCGACGTGGCCGACGAGATCTGCTTCCTCCACGACGGCCGCATCGTCGAACGAGGCGATCCCGAGCGCGTCCTCTCGGACCCGGAGCAGCCCGAGACCCAGCGCTTCCTGCGCCGCCTGCTGTCAGCCGGACGGCTCTAGGACAGCAGCGCTCGTAGGCTGTCGCGCTCCTCGCGGCAGGTCGGGCAGCCCTCGAGGTGCGTGCGCATTCCGGGGATTGCGGCGTCCGCGTCGCGGTTCGCGAGCTCCAGCTCGACGTACTCGTCGAGGCGGTCGAAGCACTCGTCGCAGCCGATGTCCGGCCCCTCGGGGCCCAGTAGGCGGCGCAGCTCGGTGTCCCTGTCGCTCATCGTGCGTCTCCTTCCCCGTAGCCGGCGGCCGTCAGCTCCGCGCGCAGCCGCCGGCGCGCGTCGTGCAGCGTCTTGTAGAGCGCTCCGCGCGTGCTGCCTGTGCGTTCCGCGAGCACGTCGAGCGGGACCTGGTTCAGGGCCAGGGCCACGAAGACCTCGCGCTGGCGCGGCGTGAGCGCCTCGCGCACCGCCCGCTGCAGCTCCTGGAGCATCTCCGTCGCCTCGGCGGCGGACTGGGCGGAACCGGCCGGATCGGCGAAGCTCGGCCATGCCTCCGGCTCGAGCATCACCTCGCGGCCATGCCAGGCGCGGCGGCGCGCCTTCACGCCGGCCTCGAGCAGCGCGAACTTGTACGCCCAGGTCGTGAAGCGACTCGCCCCGCGGTAGTCGTCCAGCTTGCGGAGGACGGCCATGAGCGCGTCGTCGGCCGCCTGCTGGGCGAGGTCGTCGAAGTCCGCGTTGCGCGCCTGCGCGAGCGCGGCACGGCGCCGCCCCATCTCGAAGCGGGCTGCCTTCAGGAGCAGACGATGGAGCGCGGCGACGGCGTCCGCTCGCGCCGGGCCCTCCGCCCGCAGCGCGGCGATCCAGGCCAGTGATTCCGGGTCGGCGCCTACTCCGGTGCGCTCCGCGGCACGGTCCATCGGGGTCCCAGCATAAGCAAGCGCCATCACTGCATTTGTGCCGCCGTGGAGGCGTTTCTTACGGCGACGTAAGAAACGGCGCGCCGCGGTCGCAAAGAGAGAGACAGCCAACCACCGAGGAAGGAAAACCGATGAGCACTCTCGCCACCGCGCTACGACCCGTCCCGATCCCCCGGCCCGACGCGCTCCGCCGCGACCCGAGCGTCCAGGCGTTCACGCTCCTGCGGGTGGCTTTCACGGTCGCGCCGATCCTGTTCGGGCTCGACAAGTTCGCCGGAGTGCTGACCGACGACTGGACGAGGTACCTCGCTCCCGAGTTCAACAGCCTCCTGCCGGGCAACGCCGCGGACGCCATGCACATCGTCGGCATCGTCGAGATCGCCGCGGGTGTGATCGTGGCAGTCGTGCCGCGCTTCGGCGGGGTGCTCGTGGCCGGCTGGCTCGCGGGGATCATCCTGAGCCTGCTGCTCGTGGGTGGCTATGGCGACATCGCGCTGCGCGACTTCGGCCTGCTCCTCGGCGCCCTCACGCTGGCCCGCCTCGCGAGCGCGCACGCGGCGCCATCGTCAGTCGGCCGGCTCTAGGTCCACGACCACGGCGACCTTCGGACCGTGCCAGAGGCAGACGATGCCGCCGTCCTCATGGTCGCGGATCTCGTCCGGCTCGGGCAGGTCGTTCTCGGCCAACAGGCGGCGCATGGCGCGCTCGGCGCCCTCGCGGGTGCGCCCGCCGTCACTGGCGGTGCTCGAATCGCTCATGCCCGCAGCCTGAGCGCCCGCGGCGCACGTGTGGGTTACGAGCGTGACAAGTGCGGGCGCTCGAGGCTGCGGGTGGCCTGATCCCACAGCCGCGAGACGCCCGCGGTCCCGAACTCGCGCACGCGCGTGACGGCGTCGAGGTCGAGCACGTCGGTGAGCAGCTCCTCGCCGTCCCCGGCCTGGATCCGCACGAGCCCCTCGGGGTCGACGATCAGGCTGCGCCCGAGCCCCGCCGGCGAGCCGGCGTTCAGCGACACGACGTAGAGCTGGTTGAAGATCGCGTTCGCGCGCGCCATGACCAGCTCCTGGCTGCGGTCGCTCGTCGTGGTGAGGCTCGGCTGGAGCACCACCTCCGCCCCCATCCAGGCGAGCTCGCGGCACGTCTCGGGAAAGCTGCCGTCGTAACAGATCGACAGTCCGATGCGGCCTACGTCCGGCACGTCGAAGGTGACGAAGCGCTCACCGGGGACACACGACTCGTGCGGCTGCCAGGGGAACACCTTCCTGTAAGTCGCGGCGAGCTCGCCGTCCGGCGAGAGCACCAGGCAGGTGTTGTGCACGCCCCCGGCATCGGCGCGCTCGTACACCGAGCCCGGGACGAGCCAGACGCCGTGGGCGCGCGCAAGCTCGCCGAGCGCCTCCGTCAGAGGGCCCGGCACGTCGACGGCCGGCTCGGCGCCGTCGTCGTGGGACTCGAGCGCCGGCGGGAGTGCCGCGAGATGGAGCTCCGGGAACATGACGAGCCGCGTGGCGGGCGCGATCGCCATCACGCGCGCCACCTGCTCGGCCATGCGCCGCAGCGTCGCCTCGGGATCGCGAGCGACCGGCGAGGTCTGGAGCGCGGCGATCGGCAGCGGTCGCACTAAGAGCCGATCGCGCGCTGGAACGCCTCCGTCACCTCCTGCCCCAGCTGACCGCCGAGCACGGGCTCGAAGCTGCAGTTCGCCGTGTACTGCTCGCTCGGGAAGATGAGCTGGCTGTTCGCGAGCGCGGGGTCGCGCTTGCGCAGGATCTCCTTGACGCCCTGCACGGGCGTCACGTAGTTGACCCACTCCGCGATGTCGGCCTGGACCTCCGGGTCGTAGACGAAGTTGATGAAGGCCTGCGCCGCCTGCGCGTTCGGCGCACCCGCCGGGATCTCCATGCTTGTCGACCAGAGCATGCAGCCCTCCTTCGGCATCACGAACTTGATGCTGGGGCTGTCCTTCTGGAGCTGCACCGCGTCGCCCGACCATCCGAGCGCGATCCAGGTGTCGCCCTTCGGCAGGTCCTTGATGTACTCGTTGCCGGTGAACTTGCGGATCTGGCCGGAGCCGGCCGCCTCGGCGACCTTGTCGACCGCGCTCAGCCAGTCGTCCTTCGACGCCTTGTCCGGATCGATGCCCATGCTCTTCAGCGTCATCGGGACGGTGTCGCGCATCTCGGTGAGCATCGAGACCTTGCCCTTGTACTTCGGGTCGAACAGGTCGGCGATCTCGTCGACGCCCGGGGCCAGGTCGGAGCGGACGATCAGCCCGGTCATGCCGCTCTGCCAGGGAATCGTGAACTCGCGCTTCGGGTCGGCCGCCGGGTGCCGGAGCGCCGGAAGCATGTTCTTCTTCACGTTCGGCAGCTGCGAGTAGTCGAAGCGCTGGAGGTAGCCGAGCTTGTACATCCGCGCAGCGAGCCAGTCGCTGAGGGTGATCATGCTGCGCCCGCCGGTGTCGCCCCGCTCGAGGAGCGGCCGGAGCTTCCCGAAGAACTCGTTGTTGTCGTTGATCTCCTCGACGTACTTGACGTCGACGCCGCTCGCCTTCTCGAACTCGGCGATCGTGCCGCGCTTGCCCGGGTCGATGTAGAGCGGCCACTGGGAGATCGTGAGCTTGCCGCCCACCTCGCCCTTCTTGACGACGGGTGCCTTCTCGTCACCCGACGTAGCCGTCGGCTCGTCGGTGCCGCATCCGGCGGCTGCGAGCGAGGCCAGGACGGCGAGCGTTGCGACCGGCATCCAGCGAGTCATGCCACCCCTCCGTGAGTTTCTCGAATCCGATTTCATAAACTAACCGGAATGCGGCCCAGAAACCAGGCCCAGCGTCGCCGTCAATTGGCGAACGCCGGTAGACGAGTACTGCTGGAGCGGGGCGCTGTGGGGCTCCGCGTGAAGGACATCGCCGAGCGTGCGGGCATCGCGCCGAGCTCGGTCCTCTACTACTACCCGCGCATCGACGAGCTGATGATGGAGGTCTCGCGTGAGGCGATGGAGCGCTACGCAGAGCGCCGCTCGCGCCGGGTCCGCGCGCTCGGCGACCCGCTCGCCCAGCTCCGGCTCGCGATCCACCTCGGGGTGCCGACCGGCCCGGACGACGAGGACAGCCGCCTGCTCTACGAGCTCGACGCGTTCGTGGGATCGAGCCCGGCCTTCCGCGTGCTGAGCTCCTCGTTCTTCGACAGGCAGGCGCTGCTCTACCAGCACGTGCTGGAGTCAGGCGCCGCGCAGGGGACGTTCGAGCTCCGCACGCGGGCCGAGGCGCTCGCACGCGGCCTCGTGGCCATGGAGGACGGTCTCGGCCTCCAGGTGGTGGTGGGCCATCCGGGGCTGGACAGCGCGGCGGCGGAGCTGATCCTGCTCCAGCACGCCGGCGCCGCGACGGGGACCGACCTCGAGCGCGTGGCGATCGAGAGCCGCTGGTAGGAGCGAAGCGGCGCCGGCCTTGAGGGAAGACCGGCGCCGTCCGCTCGTGGGGGGTTGTTGGTTGGAGCCCCCCGATGCTGCGCGGACGGGCCGGGACCCGCGTGCGCAGCAGGCTCTTAGGCGTGCGAGAGGCCGCGGCGCAGCAGACGGCGGAGTCCACGCCAGCGCGGGACGCCGGCGCCGTCCGCCGCCTCGATCTGCATGCGGCGCAGCTCGAGGAGATCCACCAGCTCAGCGGTGCGGTGGAACGGATCGGCGATCGCGCGTCCGCTGCCTAGTGGGAGCGCCGCGAGGACGCGCGAGTCGGCCTCCGCGACCAGCGCGGGGCCCCTCGGTGGGCTCGTGCTGTCCAATGCGGCCAGCCTCGCGAGCGCGCTCTCGTCGCCTGAATGTGACCTACGGACCGTTACGTTCATGTGTGGGACCCCCTGGTGGTACACCCGTTGCGTGTATGACTAACTAGTGATAGTGTACGACCTACAATCGTGTCTGCAATGTCGTACAAGATCGATTTGTCTCAGCTCACGCGCGCTGGAGCCGTCTCGCTCACGCAGCAGGTGGTCGACCGCTTCGTGGCGGCGATCGAGTCGGGCGAGCTCGAGCCGGGCGAGAAGCTTCCGCCCACCCGTGAGCTGGCCGAGCTTGTTGGCGTGAACCACCTGACCGCGGCGCGCGTGTACCGGCGGCTCGCGGAGCTCGGCTACGTGACCGCGAGCGTTGGCCGCGGCACCTTCGTGCGCGCGCTCGCACCGGCCGGCAGCGCCGAGCTGGGCGACGACTGGCAGATCTACGCGCTACCGGATCGGGAGCTGAGCTACTCAGAGCAGGTGCTCGCCGACGCGATGTCGAGCGCCGGCCAGCCGGACCTGATCTCGCTCGCCGTGGGCTGGCCGTCGCCGCGCCTCTATCCCACCGAGGAGCTCGCTCGGATCACGGCCGACGTGTTCGCCGAGGAGGGGGGCGAGGCGCTCTCCTACCTGCCCGCCGAGGGCCTGTACGCGCTACGCGAGCAGCTCGCGGAGCGCGGCCGCAGGTACGGCTTCGCCGACGATCCGGACGAGATCATCGTCACGTCGGGGGCCAAGCAGGGCATCAGCCTGGTCGCGCGGGCGGTACTCGAGCCGGGCGACGTCGCGGTCGTCGAGTCACCGACCTTCGCCGGCCTGCTCGACTCGCTCAGGCAGACGGGCGCCCGCGTGATCGGCGTGCCGGTGGACGAGGACGGCTTCGACGTCGGCCAGCTGGAGCAGCTGCTCGCCCGCCACGAGGTGAAGCTCGTGGCGCTGCAGACGGCGTGCCAGAACCCCACCGGGCGCGACATATCCGAGGAGCGCCGCGCCCGGCTGGCCGAGCTCGCGATCGAGCGGAACTTCTTCGTGCTCGAGGACCGCGTCTACGCCGACGCGAACTTCGGGCGCGAGACGGTGCGCCCGCTGCGTGAGCTGGCCCCGGCGCACGTGGTCTACGTGAACTCGCTGTCGAAGGTGGTGGGCGGCGGCCTTCGCGCCGGCTGGGTCGCCGCGCGCGGGCCGATCCGCGAGCGCATCGCCACGATGAAGCTCGAGAGCGACTTCCACTCCGCCACGCTGATCCAGCACATCGCCGCGCGCTGGCTCGCGACGGGCGCGTACGACAGGCATCTCGAGGAGACCCAGCCCTTCTACCGCGAACGGCGCGACGCGCTGCTCGCCGCGCTCGAGCGGCACCTCCCCGGCGAGTACCAGGCGGACGCGCCCCAGGGCGGCCACCACGTGTGGGTCACGCTCTCGCGCCCGCTCGACGAGCGCGCGCTCTACACCGAGGCGGCGCGCCACGGCGTGGCCTTCATCCCGGGTGACGCGATCACCGCCGAGCGGCGCACGCTCACCTCGATGCGGCTTTCCTTCTCGCTGCTCGACCCGCCGGAGCTCGACGAGGGCGTGAAGCGGCTCGCTCGCGCGATCCGCGAGGTGCGGCGCCGGTCGCGGAACGCGATCGCCGCGCCGATGTCGTAGCGCGCGCCGGCTAGAGCTTCTGCCAGAGGCCGCCGAGCGCGCGCAGCTCGTCCCGCGTGAAGCGGTCCAGGAACAGGCGGCGGACCCCGTCGAGGTGCGTCTGGCGCGCTTCGGCGAAGACGCGCCGGCCCTCGTCGGTGATCTCCGCGAACAGGCCGCGCGCGTCGCTCTCGCAGCGCTCGCGCCTGAGGAGGCCCTCACGCTCGAGCCGGTCCACGAGGCGCGTGAGCCCGCTCCGGCTGATCAGAACGGAGTCGGCAAGGTCCGACATGCGCATGCGGCCGCCCTCCGAGTCGTTCAGGAAGAGCAGCACCTCATACGACGAGAGCGGCATATCGTGGTCGCGTGCCAGCTCCGCGTCGAGCGTCTTCACGAGCTCGGCGTGCGCGCGCAGCATGCCGCGCCACGCGGCGAGCTCCTCGTCGCTCAGAAGCGCTGCTGTAGAGTGATTGCTGATGCAATCATTATACCGTCCAGCCGCCGGCGACCCCGAGGGGGCGCTCGTCCTCCTCCACGGGCGCGGGGCCGACGAGCACGACCTCTTCCCCCTGCTCGACATGCTCGACCCCGAGCGCAGGCTGCTCGGCGCCACGGCACGCGGCCCACTGTCGCTACCGCCTGGCGGCGCTCACTGGTACGTCGTCAAGCAGGTGGGCTATCCGGACCCCGAGACCTTCCACGCCACATACCCCCAGCTGGCGACATGGCTCGACGAGCTGTTGGCCGAGCACGACATCCCACACGACCGGACCGTGGTCGGCGGTTTCTCGCAGGGATCGGTGATGGCCTACGCGCTCGGCCTCGGCGCGCGGCGCCCGCGCCCCGCCGGGATCATCGCCCTGAGCGGCTTCATCCCGGAGGTCGAGGGCTTCACGATCGACTTCGACGCGGCCGCGGGGCTGCCCGTGGCGATCGGGCATGGCACGCAGGACCCCGTCATCTCTGTGGAGTTCGCCCGCCAGGCACGCGACCTGCTCGTGGACGCGGGGGCCGCCGTGACCTACCGCGAGTCGCCGATGGGGCACACCATCGACCCCGTCTTCCTCCGGGAGCTCTCCGGCTGGACGCGCGAGACGCTCGCGTCAGCCGCGCCCGAAGGCTCGTCGCAGCCGGTCGAGTAGAGCCCGGAAGAAGAGCGAGAAGCCGCCGATCGGCTTGGTGGTGGTCGGCGCGTCGCTGCCACCGACGGCCGCAGGAGCCGCCGCCGCACCCTCGGGCGTGGCCGCCAGGACAGCGTCGATAACGCTCGGCTCGGCCGCCGGCGGCGCCTCGATCTTCTGCTGGAGGCAGTCCACGAAGTCCCTGAGCAGCCTGTTCGAGATGTCCTCGATCATCCCGCCGCGACCGAAGCGCGCGAGGCGGCCCGTGATCGTGAAGTCGGTCTCCACGTCCACCCGCGTGACGTCGCCCTCGGAGTGCATGGTGCTCACGATCGTCGCCTTGGCCGAGCCCTGGCCGCGCTTGTCCTGGCCGCTCGCCCGCATCACGACCCGGCGCGCCCGCTCGTCGAGCTCCTCCAGGCTGAGCTCGCCCCGGTAGGCGGCCGTCGTGGGACCGAGGCGCACGCTGAAGCTACCCCGGTAGGTGCCGTCCTCGCCGGCCTCGCTGATCTCGGCGCCGGGCAGGCAGGGCGCCACGCGCTCGACATCCACGAGCGTCTCCCAGACCCGCTCGACCGGTGCGCGCACCTCGAACGAGTGCTGAAGCTTCATCGCACCTGGGCGCCTTTCACCGGCCCACCCACCCGGAGCGTGTCGAGCTCCGCCGGGGTGTCGACGTCCTCACCGCCGCCGAGGTCGTCACAGGGCACCTCCAGCACCTGAGCGCTCAGCAACAGGTTGCGCGCGCCGCGGTCGCCGCTGACGTTGCGAAGCGG
The DNA here is from genome assembly GCA_034664005.1 of Thermoleophilaceae bacterium. Classification (GTDB taxonomy): domain Bacteria; phylum Actinomycetota; class Thermoleophilia; order Solirubrobacterales; family Thermoleophilaceae; genus JACVRW01. The sequence goes on from JAXDIL010000118.1 coordinate 64,551, forward strand.
TTCGAAGAGGTCCCGCTCGAGCAGCACCGGGTGGCCGGGGCTCCCCGAGTAGGTGGCGCGCACAGCCGAGGCGCCGCTGCGGGCCTCGATCACGCGGCGGATGGCGTCCGGTGACATGCGCGGCTGGTCTCCGAGCGTCACCACGACGGCCTCGCAGTCGGCCAGCTCGCCCAGCCCGCAGGCGAGCGAGGCCGCCTGGCCCTCCGCCCAGCGCTCGCATACGTGTGGCTCGGCGCCGTGCAGGTTCACGCCGGCGACGATCTCGTCGGCGCCCGAGCCGAGCACCACGACCACGCGGCCGACCGGCGCGGCGGCCATCGCTCGCAGCGAGTGCTCGAGCATGGGCACGCCGTCGAGCTCGGCGAGCTGCTTCGGCGCGCCGAAGCGGGTGGCGGCCCCGGCCGCGAGGACGAGTCCGCCGATCAAGCGCCCACCTCGTGGATGCGTCCCACGGCGTTCGAGAGCCGTCCGCCGTCGCGCCCGTTTCGTACCGCCACGACCTCGGCCATGATCGACAGCGCGGTCTCCTCCGGGCTCACCGCGCCGAGGTCAAGCCCGATCGGCGCGGCAACGCGCTCGAGCAGCTCCTCGTCCAGCCCGGCGGCCAGCAGGCGCTCGCGGCGCTGCGCCTGCGCGCGGCGGCTTCCCATTGCGCCGACGTAGGCGGCGTCCGAGCGCAGCGCGATCGAGAGGGCCGCGTCGTCCAGCTTGGGGTCGTGCGTGAGGATCGCGATGTAGGTGGCCCGGTCGATCCCGCCGAGGCGAGCGAACGCCTCCTCCGGCCACGCGGCGATGACCTCCTCCGCGTCGGGGAAGCGCTCCGGCGTGGCGAACTGGGAGCGCGGGTCGCAGACGAACGAACGCCAGCCCGCTGCCCGCGCCAGCCGCGAGAGGGAGGCGGCGTAGTCCACCGCCCCGAAGACGATCAGGCGCGGCGCCGGGGCCACCACGTCAACGAACAGCGTGACCTCGCCGGCCTCGCGAGTCTCGGAGCGCTCCGCCCAGAGCAGCTCCTCCGCTGCCTCGACGCCCGCCCGGTCCAGCTCAGCCGAGCCGAGTCCGCCCTCCGTGCTGCCGTCGGCGCGCACGAGCAGCTTGGCGCCGACCTCGCCTCCGGCGATCACCGTGACGAGCGCCGCGCGGCCGTCCGCGGCAGCGATCTCGGCGAACTCGCCCTGCAGGCTCACCGCGTGAACTCCTCCACAAACACATCTATCTCCCCTCCGCAGGGAAGCCCGACATCCCAGGCCTCGCTGTCGGCGATGCCGAAGTGGAGAAGCTTGGGCGAGTCGCCGCGGAGCACCTCGGCCGCGGCCTCCACGACCGCGCCCTCCACGCAGCCGCCCGAGACCGCGCCCGACACCTCGCCGCGCTCGTTCACGGCCATCTTCGCGCCGGGCGCGCGCGGCGCCGAGCGCTTCACGCCCACCACCGTCGCGATCGCCACGCGGTCGCCGCGATCGGACCAGGCGCGCACGTCGTCAAGAACGTCCTTCATCGGATTCCACCTTCCATCAGGTCCGCCAAGTCTGCCAGCGACGCGAGCGAGTTCCCGGCGAGGAAGTGGTCCACGTGCGGGAGCGCCGCCTGCATGCCGCGCGTGAGCGGTGCGTAGTCGGGATGCGCCTTCAGCGGGTTCAGCCAGATCAGGCTGTGCGCGCAGCGCCGGAGGCGCGCCATCTCCTCGGCGAGCTGCTCCGGTGTGCCGCGGTCCCACCCGTCCGAGAGCAGGACGACGATCGCCCCTCGTCCGAGGCGGCGGCCGTGCTCGCGGTTGAGCGTGGCGACGGCGTCGCCGATGCGCGTGCCGCCCGACCAGTCCTGCGCCGCGCCGGCGGCGCGGTCGAGCGCGCGGTCCGGGTCGCGGCCGGCGAGCTCGCCCGTCACGCGCGTCAGGCGGGTGCCGAACACGAACGCCTCCACGCGGCGGCGCGCCGCCACGCACGCCTGCATGTACTGGAGCAGCATCCGCGCGTAGGGCTCCATCGAACCCGACACATCGCACACGAGCACCAGCGGGCGCGGGCGCTCGGCCGGCTCGCGCCAGTGGCGCTCCACGGGGTCGCCGCCGGTGCGGAGCGAGGCGCGGATCGTGCGCCGCAGGTCCGGACGCGACGCATGCGGCGGCGCACCGCGGCGACGCGACGGCCGCGTACGCCGGCTCGGCCGTGTCGGCCCCGCTCCCGCCAGTTGCCGCATCACGCGCCGCGCGAGACGGCGCTCCAGGTCGGTGTACTCGGCGAAGTCCTTGTCGCGGAGGAGCTCTACGTCGGACCACGCGGACGGCACCACGTCCGCCTCGCCCTCGACGGGGTTGGTCACCCGGTCGGCGGGCACGCCCAGGCGCGGCAGGACCAGCGCGGCGGGCTTGAGCGCCTCTGGGAGCGCAGGCGCGTGTTGTGCCGGCGGCGTGAAGAGCTCCGCGAAAGCGGCGTCGAAGGCGACCATGTCGTCTCGCTTGGAGCAGAGCGTCGCCCGGAGCGCGAAGTAGGAGGCGGCGCGGTCGGCGGGATCGACGGCGGCGAGCGCGCGGTGGGCGCTCAGGAGCTCGCCGAGCCCAACGCGAACGCCCGCGGCGCGCATGGAGCTCGCGAGCAGCGCAAGCTTCGCCGTAACCCGAACGCCCATCCCGCCACGAGTCGCCTGGTCAGGCACCGCGCAACACCTCCCGGTCGCGGACGCCGTCGATGTCCTCGCGGACCTTGAGGACCACGCCGAGGGTGTCGTCGAGGTCGGCGCCGTCGAGCGCCAGGAGCGCCTGGGCCCAGGCGATCGTCTCGCCCACGCCGGGCAGCTTGTAGAGCTCCTCGCCGCGCAGGCGAGCGACGGCCTCACAGACCCGGCGGGCGATCTCGTCCGGCACGTCCGGCAGCCGGGCGCGCACGATCTCGGCCTCGCGCTCCGGACCGGGGTAGTCGATCCAGTGATACAGACAGCGCCTCTTCAATGCGTCGTGCAGCTCCCGCGTGCGATTCGAGGTGACGACGACGAGCGGGCGGCGCTCGGCCACCACGGTCCCGAGTTCGGGGATGGACACCTGGAAGTCCGACAGGAACTCGAGCAGGAAGGCCTCGAACTCGTCGTCGGCGCGGTCGATCTCGTCGATCAGGAGCACCACCGGCTCGCTCGCCTGGAGCGCCTCGAGCAGCGGGCGTCGCAGGAGGAAGCGCTCGGAGTAGAGCGGCTCTTCCATGCCCGCGCGCAAATGCAGCAGCTGGCGCGGGTAGTCCCAGTCGTAGAGCGCGTGGTGGAGGTCGATCCCCTCGTGGCACTGGAGCCGGATCAGGCGCGAGCCGGTCGCGCCGGCGAGCGCCTTCGCGACCTCGGTCTTGCCCACGCCGGCCTCACCCTCGAGCAGCAGCGGCTGCTCCAGGGTGACCGCGAGGTAGACGGCAGTGGAGAGGCCCCGGTCGGCGAGATAGCGCTCGCGGCCCAGGGCCTCGTGAACGGCTGCGGGATTCTCGAAGCTCAGACGCTCACAGCCTCCTCGAGCGCACGCCTCGTGAGCACCCGCGCCAGGTGCCGCTTGTAGTCCGGCGTGGCATTCAGATCGCCCGGCGGGTCGGTGTCGTCGGCCGCGCGCTCGGCCGCCGCGGCGATCGCGTTGTCGTCGAGCGCGCTGCCGCGCAGGGCGTCCTCCGCGGCCGTCGCACGCAGCGGCGTGGCGCCCATGTGCGTGAGGCCGATGCGCACGTCGTCGCAGCTGCCGTCGGGTGCCCGGCTCACGAGCGCGCACACGCCCACCATCGCCCAGTCCTCGGCGCGGCGGGTGAACTTCTGGTAGCCGAACCCGTATCCCTGTAGCGCGGGCAGGCGCACCTCCGTGATCACCTCGTCGTGCGCGAGCGCCGTGGTCAGGTAGTCCAGGAACAGGTCGGCCGCCGCGATCGTCCGCTCGCCGTTCGGCCCGCGTGCGGTCAGCTCGCCGTCGAGCGCCAGCAGCACCGTCGGCAGGTCGGAGGCCGGGTCGCCGTGCGCCAGCGACCCGCCGATCGTGCCGCGGTTTCGCACCTGCTGGTCGGCGATCCCGGACGCTGCGCGCGCCACCACGCCCAGCTCGGGCGTGTCCTGCAGGTCGGCGTGGCGGGTCATCGGGCCGATCCGCCAGCCGCCGTCGTCCTGCTGGATGCCGTGCAGCCCGGGGATGTTCCTCAGGTCGATGAGGATCGTCGGAGCGGCGAGGCGCACCTTCATCAGCGGCAGGAGCGAATGGCCGCCCGCGAGCAGCTTCGCGTCCTCGCCGTTCTCATGCAGCATCCGGACGGCCTCCTCGACCGACGCGGGCGCCTCGTAGTCGAACGGTGCGGTGATCATGCGGCACCTCCCTCGTCCGGACCCGTAGGGCCGCTGCCGGCACTGCCGTCTCCGTGGTCGTCCAGGGCGCGCCCCTGTTCTGTGCTGCGCGGCCCGACTCCCTGGATCGCCTGCCAGACGCGCATCGGTGTCATCGGCATGTCGAGCTCGGTCACGCCGAGCGGTCTGATCGCGTCCAGCACGGCGGCCGCGACCGCCGGCGTCGCGGCGATCGTGCCCGCCTCGCCGATGCCCTTCACGCCGAGCGTGTTCACGGGCGAGCGCGTCTCCGTGCGGTCGGTCTCGAACGAGGGCACCTCGGCCGCCGTCGGGAGCGCGTAATCCACGAACGTGCCGGTCACGAGCTGGCCGTCCTCGTCGTAGACCACCTGCTCGTAGAGCGCCTGGCCGATCGCGTGCACGATCCCGCCGTGCACCTGGCCGTCGATCAGCATCGGGTTGACGGCGGGGCCGCAGTCGTCGACCGCCACGTAGCGGATCACCTGCACCTTGCCTGTCTCCGCGTCCACCTCGACCACGCACGCGTGCGCGCCGAACGGGAACACGAAGTTCTCCGGGTCGTAGAAGGCGCTCTCCTCCAGCCCCGGCTCGATGTCCGCCGGCAGCTCGTTGGGCGGGATGTGCGCCGCGCCCGAGATTTCCGCCATCGTCATCGACCGGTCCGGCGAGCCGCGCACCTGGTACTTGCCGTCCACGAGCTCGATGTCCTCGGGGGCGGCCTCGAGCAACGCCGCGCAGATCCGCTTCGCCTTGTCCTGGACCCGCTGAGCGGCTCGCACGATCGCCTCGCCTCCCACGGACAGCGAGCGCGAGCCGTACGTGTCCCAGCCCCAGGTTCCCTGGTCGGTATCGCCGTGGTGCACGTCGACGTTCTGCGGATCGATGCCGAGGATGTCGCCCGCGATCTGGGCGAAGCTCGTGTCGAGCCCCTGCCCGTGTGGCGAGGTCCCCGTGTAGACGATCGCCGAGCCGGTCGGCGTCACGCGAACATTCGCGGACTCCCAGAAGGCGGCCTGGAGCCCCACCCCCTGCGGCCCGACCGCACGCGACGGCGCGAGGCCGCACACCTCGACCCAGGTCGAGAAACCCACGCCCCGGTAGACGCCCTCGCCGCGCAGGCGCTCCTGCTCGGAGCGGAACTCGTCGAGGTCGAAGTGCTCGAGCAGCTTGTCGAGCGTGCCCTGGTAGTTGCCCGAGTCGTAGACGATGCCGAGCGCCGTCTCGTACGGGAACTCGTCCGCGCCGATGAAGTTCTTGCGGCGCAGCTCGAGGCGGTCCATCCCCAGCTCGTCGGCGAGCCGGTCCATCATCAGCTCGATCCAGTAGGTGGCCTCCGGCCGGCCCGCTCCGCGGATCGCGTCGGTGGCCATCTTGTTCGTGAACACGCCCGTGAAGTGCAGGTCGATGTTCGGGATCCGGTAACAGCCGCCCATCACCGGGAAGCCGAGCTCCGGGATGAACGGCGTGAGCAGCTGCTGGTACGCGCCGAGGTCGGCGATCACCCGCACCTGACACGCGGTCAGCGTGCCGTCGCGCTTGGCGCCCAGCGTCACGTAGTTGATCTGGTCGCGGCCGTGGTGGCTCGTCGACATGTGCTCGGTGCGCGTCTCGACCCACTTGACCGGGCGGCCCAGCCGCTTGGCCAGAGCGAGCACCAGCGCCTCCTCGGCGTAGGTCTGGAGCTTCGCCCCGAAGCCGCCGCCCACGTCGGGCGCCACGACGCGCAGCCTGTCCTCGGCGACGCCGAGCACGCCCGAGAAGACGAAGCGCGCGATGTGCGGGATCTGGGTGGTCGAGTAGAGCGTCAGGTCGTCGCCACGGAACTCGGCCACCGAGCAGCGCGGCTCGATCGGCGCGCCCGAGGTGCGCTGGTTCACGAAGCGGTGCTCGACCGTCACCTCGGCCTCTGCAAGGCCCGCGTCGATGTCGCCGCCGCCGATCGCCCACTCGTGCGTCCTGTTCGTGCCGAACTCGTCCCAGACGAGCGGCGAGCCGGGCTCGAGCGCCGCCTCCGGGTTCACCACCGCGGGCTTCGTGTCGTACTCGACGATCACGTCCTCGGCCGCATCGACGGCGCCGTGCCGGGTGGTGGCCACGACCACGGCCACCGGGTCGCCCACGTGCTTGACCTCGCCGCGCTTCAGCGGCCAGTTCTCGGGCGTCTTGATCTCCACGCCCGGCGGCACCCACACCATCGGGAGCGGGCCGGCGAAGTCGCCTGCCATCTCCTCGCCGGTGAGCACGGCGACGACGTCGTCGCGTTCGAGCGCGGCCGAGGTGTCGATCGAGGTGATCGTGGCGTGTGCCTCCGGAGAGCGAACCAGCACCGCGTGCAGCATCCCGGGCAGGTTGATGTCCTCGGTGTAGCGGCCCCGGCCGGTGATCATCCGGGGGTCCTCCTTGCGCCTCATCGACTGGCCGATGGCGCTCATGCCGACACCCCCGCGCCCGCGGCGGACTTAACCGCTTCGACGATGTTGTGGTAGCCGGTGCACCGGCACAGGTTGCCCTCGAGCCCGTGGCGGATCTCCTCGTCGGACGGGTTCGGGTTGCGCTCGAGCAGGTCGGTGGCGGCCATGATCATGCCCGGCGTGCAGAAGCCGCACTGGAGGCCGTGCTTGTCCATGAACGCGGCCTGCATCGGGTGCAGCTCGCCGTCGGTGGCCAGACCCTCGATCGTCGTGAGCTCGGCGCCGTCGGCCTGAGCGGTCAGGACGGTGCAGCTCTTCACGGCCTCGCCGTTCATGTGGATCGTGCAGGCGCCGCAGTTGGTCGTGTCGCAGCCCACGTGCGTGCCCGTGAGACCGAGCTCGTCGCGCAGCCAGTGGACGAGGAGCAGGCGCGCCTCGACATCCGCCTGACGGCGCTCCCCGTTGACGGTCACCTCCACATGGACGGTGGCGCTCATCCAGACTCCTCCCGGTCGCGGTTGCTTCCGTGACCGATGCTAATGCGTGGGTATTGTGGGCCGCAATGGTCACGAAGTCCTTCGAGTTCGAGGGGTACCGGCTCGTGTACGACGAGTACGGCGAGGGCGACCGCGTCATGGCCCTGCTGCCGGGCCTCCTCTTCTCGCGCAAGATGCACCGCCCGCTCGCCGAGGAACTGGCCGGCCGCGGCTACCGAGTGCTGTCGCTGGACCTGCTCGGGCACGGCGAGTCCGACCGCCCGCCCGAGATGTGGAACTACGGCATGACGCAGTTCGGGCGGCAGGTGATCGCCCTGCTCGACGACGCGGGTGTCGACCAGGCGGTGATCGGCGGCACCTCGCTCGGCGCGAACACGACGCTCGAGGTCACCGCGGCGGCGCCGGAGCGCGTGAAGGGCATGCTGATCGAGATGCCGGTGCTGGACAACGCGCTGCTCGGCTGCGCCCTCGCGTTCACGCCCCTCCTTGTCGGGCTGACCTTCGGGGCGCCCGTGGCTCGGGTGATCGGCACGGCCGCACGAGTGGTCCCGCGTGGCAGCTGGCTGCTCGGCGACATGCTGCTGGACTGGGTCAGCCAAGACCCGAAGCCGTCGGCCTCGGTGCTGCAGGGGCTGTTCTACGGCCGCGTGGCGCCGCCGCGTGAGGAGCGGGCGAAGATGACCCAGCCCACGCTCGTGATCGGCCACTACCGCGACCCGATCCACCCCTTCTCCGACTCCGACATGCTCGTGCGCGAGCTTCCGAGCGCCCGGCTGATCCAGGCCTCCTCGATCCTCGAGCTGCGCCTGACCCCCGAGCGGCTGACGAACGAGATCGTGAGCTTCGTGGACCGCTGCTTCAAGCCCCCGCGCGCATCCGGCACGCGCCCATCCGGCACGCGCCGTCGGACCAGCTCGGGCGCCGCGCGCGGGTCGCGAACGCGCCGCCCCTCGGCTTAAGCCGCGGCTTAGGGCCTTTTACTACGCTTCGCCGCCTTGTCTCATCGCAGGGAGCAGAAGGAGGCGCTTCGGCGCGAGCGGGAGGAGCGTGAGCGTCAGGCGCGCGCCGCCCAGCAGCGGAAGAAGCTCGTGGGCTACGGCGCCGGGGGCGTGCTCGTCCTTGCCGTGATCGTCGCCTTCGTGCTGCTCGCCACCGGCGGCAACGGTGGCGACGGCGGCGACGCCAAGGCGGGTGAGGTGTTCCCGGACGGCGGCAGCATCCCCGAGCAGAAGGTCTTCGACGTTGCGCCCGCCGCGAAGGCCGCCGGCTGCGAGCTGAAGAGCGTGAAGGGCAGCGGCGTGGCCACCCACACCACCTCGCTCGACGAGCGCGTGAAGTACAAGACGAACCCGCCGACCACCGGCCGCCACTACGAGATCCCCGCGCAGGACGGGATCTACGGCGACGCGCCGCAGGACGAGGAGCTCGTCCACGGCATGGAGCACGGCCGCGTGATCGTCTGGGTCAAGCCGAGCCTTCCCAAGGATGTGCGCGCCAACATCCGCGCGCTGGTGGACGACGACTCGTACCAGATGTTCCTCGTGCCCCGGAGCAACATGCCGTACGCGGTGGCGGCCACCGCTTGGAACGCGGACCCGGCTCCGAACGGGACCGGCCAGCTGCTGCTCTGCAAGGAAGTGAACGACAAGACGTACGACGCGCTCGCCGCCTTCCGCGACGAGCACCGCTCCCAGGGCCCCGAGCCCATTCCGTAGACCCCGGCTAGCCCACGCAACGTTTCTTGCGCGAGCGCAACCGCGCTCCTGCGACCGTGTTCCGGAGATGGTGAGGCTGCTCCTCTCAGCAGCGGCGTTTCTGTGCGCCCTGACCCTCGTGCCGTCCGCGCTGGCGGCCGGCCCGGCCGACTTCGAGCTGGCCGCGCCGCACCGCGCGCAGGCGACCGTGGAGGCGCCGCGCGCCTTCAACCTCGTGGGCATCCGCTGGCGCGGCAACGCCATGCCGGACGCCGAGCTGCGCGTGAAGCGCGGCGGCCGCTGGAGCCGCTGGGGCGAGCTCGGCGTGCACGGGCCTGGCGGCTCGGACCCCGTCTGGGTGGGCCGCGCCCGGACGCTCCAGTACCGGCTGAGCAGGCGCGTGCCCGGGATGCGCATCCACTTCGTGGCCGTCGGCAAGCGGCGCACGCGTGCGCGCGCCGCGCAGACGACCGACACGCCCTTCCCGTACGTCGCGCGCGCGGACTGGGGCGCGGACCAATGTCCGCCGCGCGCCGCGCCCCAGTACGGCGAGGTGAAGGCGGTCCAGGTGCACCACACGGTGTCGCTGAACGACTACACCGCGGAGGAGGCGCCGGGCATCGTGCTCGCGATCTGCCGCTACCACCGCAACTCGAACGGCTGGAACGACATCGGCTACAACGCGCTCGTCGACAAGTACGGCACGATCTACGAGGGCCGCGCCGGCGGGCTCGACCAGGCCGTCGTGGGCGCCCACGCCCAGGGGTTCAACTCGCAGACCTCGGGCGTGGCGAACATCGGCGACTACACCGGAGTCGCCGCGAGCGACGACGCCATCGCCGCGACCGCGAACTTCGCGCGCTGGAAGCTCGGCGTCCACGGCCAGCCGCTGTCCGGACCCGTGACGCTCACGAGCGGCGGCGGCTCCGAGAGCCGCTACCCGGCGGGCACGGAGGTGACGCTCGAGCGGGTGATCGGCCACCGCGACACCGGCAGGACGGCCTGCCCGGGCGACGCTCTCTACGCGCAGCTCGACCAGATCCGCGCCATGGTCGAGGCGGGCGGTCCGTTCGCGAGCCTCTCGGCGCGCGTGAGCGCCGCGCTCGGCGACTCGAGCGCCGACTACGGCCAGATCGTCCCGCTGAACGGCGCGCTCGCCGGACCGGACGGAAACCCGCTGCCCGGCCAGACGGTCGAGGTGCAGGTGAACAGCGACGACGTGTGGCGCACGGCACGGCGCGTGATCGTGGGCGCCGACGGCAGCTTCCTCACCGACCTGAAGCCCGCCAAGCGCATGTACGTGCGGGTGCGCTACCCGGGTAGCGCGGACCTGCGTGAGAGCTCGTCACCGCGACTGCTCCTGAGGCTGCGCCCTCGGGTGGCCTTCACGACGAAGCCGAAGCGGGCGCGGCGCGGCCGGCTCCTGTCGGTGGCGGGCACCGTCGCGCCGCGCAAGCGCGTGGTGAGCGTGGTGTTCCAGCAGCGGATCGGCGGTCGCTGGCGGAGCGTGGCGAAGCGTGCGGTACGGACGCGCCGTGGCCGCTTCAGCAGCTCCTTCGTGCCGGGCTTCCGGGCGAGCTACCGCTACTACGCGGCGGTGAAGCCGGATCTCGACACGGACCGGGGCGCGACGAGCATGGTCGCCCTCCGAGTGCGGTGACTCACCAGCCCTGCTTCAGGTCCTCGCTGTAGAGGCCGTGACCCGTGGCCAGCAGGCGCGCGGTGCGGGCGAGGATGCGCAGGTCGAGCCGCAGCGAGCGGTGCTCCACGTACCAGACGTCCAGCTCGATCCGCTCGGGCCACGGCAGCGAGGTGCGGCCGTTCACCTGCGCCCAGCCGGTGATGCCGGGCTTCACCTCGAGCCGGCGGCGCTGGCGGTCCGTGTAGCGGTCCACCTGTTCCTGCACCGTCGGGCGCGGGCCCACCAGCGCCAGGTCGCCCTTCAGGACGTTCAGGAGGTTCGGCAGCTCGTCGAGTGAGAAGCGCCGCAGCAGCCTCCCGACGCGCGTGATGCGCGGATCGCCCTCGATCACGTAGATGCCCGCGCCGAGCGACTCCGCGCCGGGAACCATCGTCCGGAGCTTCCAGAGCTCGAACGGCTCGCCGTCCCGGCCCACGCGCAGTTGCCTGTAGAAGACGGGTCCACGGCTCTCCAGCCGGATGGCAATCGCGGCCAGCGCCTGGAGCGGGGCTGTGACGACAAGGACCGCCGCGCCCAGGACGATGTCGAGCGCGCGGCTCACCGCTGACTACGGTTCCGGCGCAGCGAATGCAAATCCTGTACCTGCATCAGTTCTTCGTGACCCGCGCTGGGGTGGGCGGCACGCGCTCGTACGAGTTCGCGCGCCGCTTCGTGGAGCGGGGCCACGCGGTGCGGATGGTAACCGCAGGCGAGCGAACCACCGAAGTGGACGGGATCGAGGTCGTCGGCGTGCGCGGCGCGTACGCGGACTACATGCGCGCCACCGCGATGTCGAACCTCGGCCGCATGCTCGCGTTCGCGCGCTTTGCCGTCGTGGCGACGCTCGCCGCCCTCCGCGGCCCGCGGCCGGACGTGATCTACGCGACCTCGCCGCCGCTCACGATGGCGCTGCCCGCCCTCGTCGCCTCGCTCCGCTGGCGCGCGCCGCTCGTGTTCGAGGTGCGTGACCTCTGGCCGGAGGCGCCGATCCAGATGGGCGCGCTCCGCAACCCGCTCGCGCGGCGGCTTGCGCGGGCGCTCGAACGGCTCGTCTACTCGCGCAGCGCGCGGCTGATCGCGCTGTCGCCCGGCATCCAGGCGGGGCTGCCGCCCGGACGCTCGGAGTTCGTCCCGAACTCGGCTGACCTCGACCTGTTCGACCCCACGCCGCACCGCGGCGACTTCCAGGTCGCCTACTTCGGCGCCATGGGTGAGGCGAACGACCTGACAGCGGCCGTGGAGGCGGCGCGGCTCCTGCCCGAGGTGCGCTTCGTGCTGATGGGCGACGGCAAGCGCCGCGCCGTGCTGGAGGCGGCGGCGCCGGAGAACGTGGAGTTCCGGAGCGGGAGCAAGCAGGACGTCGCACGGCTCGCCGCCGAGTCGAGCGCGTGTCTCACGCTCTTCAAGGATGTTCCGGTGCTCGCGACGAACTCCCCGAACAAGCTCTTCGACACCTTTGCCGCGGGACGTCCGGCAATCGTGAACATGGACGGATGGATGCGCGAACTCGTGGAACGGAACGGCGCGGGCCTCTACGTGCGCGCGGGCGACGCGGCCGACCTGGCCGAGAAGATCGCCTGGCTGCGTGACAACCCCGCCGAGGCGGAGCGAATGGGGCGCAACGCGCGCGAGCTGGCCGAGCGCGACTTCGGCCGCGACGAGCTGGCCGCCCGCGCGCTGAGCGTGCTCGAGGAGGCCGCGCGCTGACCGCGCTCTCCTACTGCGTGGTGAACACGAACGGGCGCGACCTCCTGCTCGACTGCCTCGCCGCGATCGAACGCACCCACCCGCAGGACGTGGACCACGAGCTGCTCGTGCTCGACAACGCGTCGACGGACGGCTCCGCCGAGGCGGTGCGCGAGCGCTACCCGGAGGCGCGCCTGTTCGCGCTCGAGCGCCGCAGCGGCAAGGCCGACAACGACTCGCTCCTGCTCCGCGAGGCGCGCGGGCGCTACTGCCTGCTCCTGAACGAGGATTCCGAGCTGGACCAGGGCGCGGCTCGCGCGCTGATCGACGCGCTCGACGCGGATCCCGGCGCCGCCGCGGCGGGGGCGCAGCTCCTGACGAGCGACGGGGAACCGGCCGACTGCGCCTGGCGCCTGCCCGACATCCCGTGGGCGCTCGCGGCCGCCATCTTCCAGCACCGGCGCGTGGCGGTGCAGAGCAGGGGCACGGTGGTGCGTCCGGTCGGTTGGGTTCAGTCGAGCGCGATGCTCGTGCGGCGCGACGCGGCCGAGCAGGTGGGCTGGCTCGACGGCGACTTCTTCGTGTACTCGGACGAGACCGACTTCTGCAAGCGGCTCGGCGACGCGGGCTGGCGCATCCTGTTCGTGCCGGACGCGCGTGCGGTGCACCACGACCAGCTCGGTACCGACGCGGCCGCGATGACGCGCCGGATCGTCGAGTTCCATCGCAACCGCGACCTCTACTTCAGGAAGCACGGCATGCGCCTGACGCGGCTCGTGTGGAGGGCGTGCTGGACCTGGGCCTACCTCGTGCGCGCGGCGGTGGCCGCAGTGCTCCCCGGCCACGACCCGCGCCGCTACCTGCTCCACGCCCGCCAGGAGCTCGTGCCCGGACGCGGCGAGGGGATCCGCGAGGCGGCCGAGGCCCACAACAGGGCCCTGGCTCCTGCGGATAACGTGCGCGCACGCCATGGAGCACGCTGACACCGCCCAACTGGCCGCACTGGGTGGCGCGCTCGGAGCGGTGCTCGTGCTTCTTGCCGGCGGTCGCGCCGCGCGCGTCCTGCTGCTGGCCGGACTCGTGCTGCTCGCCGGCGCGGAGCTGGTGCTTGCCTGGGCGCTCGGGGGCGGCCCACTCGAACGGCTGAGTGGCGCGTCGGCGGCGGGCGCGCTCGTGCTCGGGGTGGTGGCGATCGGGGCGGCGGCAGCGCTGTTCGTGCGGCGCCCCGCGTGGGTGCCGCTCGCCGTCCTCGTGGCCGCGCCGCTGCGGCCGCCGCTCTCGTTCGACAGCTCGAGCGCGCTGCTGGTGCAAATCGCCAGCGACGGACGGCTCGGCCGTCTGCTGCCGCTCTACTTCGTGCTGGCCGCCGCTGCCACGGCACTCGGCTGGCGGGCGCTTCGCGGTGCGGAGCTGCGCGCGCTGCCGCGCGCGATCGCGCTGCCGGCCGCCGCGTTCTTCGCCTTCGCGTGCTGCTCGCTCTTGTGGGCGGACGACGTGGAGGCCGCCACCAACCTGCTGCTCTTCTTCACGCTGCCGTTCGCCACGCTGGTGGCCACGGTCGCGCGCGCCGAGTTCCCGCCCTGGGCGCCACGGGCGCTGGCGGTCACGGCACTCGCTCTGGCGAGCGTGTTCGCAGCCGTCGGCCTCTGGCAGGCCGCCACCCACAAGCTGTTCTTCTACGCGCCCAACCTCGCGGCGTCGAACGCGAACACGGAGTACTTCCGCGTCACGTCGCTGTTCGGCGACCCCAGCCTGTACGGGCGGCACGTCGTGCTCGGCCTCGGCGTGGCGCTCGCGCTGCTCGCCACGCGGCGCTGGCGCACCTGGCCGCTGATCGCGCTCGTGGTGCTGATGTGGGCCGGCCTCCTGTTCTCCTACTCGCAGTCGAGCATGGTCGCCCTGCTGGCGATCACGCTCGCGGTCGCGGTCGCCACCGGTAACCGGCGTGTGCGCCGCGCGGTCGCGCTGCTCGCGGCGGCCGCTGCGCTGGTCGCCTGCGTGTACGTCGCCGTGCAGGTCGCCGACGGCAAGAGCTTGAACAGGATCACCAGTGACCGGACCGAGCGCGTTCAGGACGCCGTGCGCGTGATCGAGAAGCATCCGATCGCGGGAGTCGGCATCGGTGGACAGCCGCGCGCAAGCAGGCAGATCGCGAGGAGCGACCGGCCGACGCCCAACTTCGTCTCGCACACGACGCCGCTGACCGTGTTCGCCGAGCTGGGCGCGATCGGGCTCGCGCTGTACGCGTGGCTGCTCGCCGGCGGCGCGTGGCTGATCCTGCGCACGCGCCGGCGCGACGAGGCGCTCGGCCTGGCCCTCGGGGCGGCCTTCCTCGGGCTGTTCGTGCACGCGCTCTCCTACAGCGGCTTCCTCGAGGACCCGCTCACCTGGTTCGTGATCGCGACCGCCGCCGCGTACTGCATGCAGCCGGCCAGGGCCACCGCATGAGCGAGCGGCAGTCATGGGCGCTCGTGGGAGTGCTGTTCGCGCTCGTGGCGATCACCCTGCCGGAGCTCGGCTCGGAGCCGTGGCGGTTCCGCCCGCCGAGCGTCGATCCGCAGGGTCCGCTCGCCCCGCTCGTGCGAGCCGCCGGCGAGGAATGGGACGTGGGCATTGCACGCGCGGCCGCCTTCGCGGCGGCACTGCTCTGCGGAGCGGTGGCGGTCTACCTGCTTGCGCGCCGGCCCGCCGGCCTGCCGCGCTTCGGCGGCATCGCGCTGGTACTCGCGGTCGGCGTGCTGCTGGCCGCGCCGTCGACCCTGCTTCAGCTCGGCCTGCGCGACTCCACCGCGCCCTGGTTCTTCACGAACGACTCGACCTACCAGGCCGAGCTGGGCGGCGAGCTCGTGCTGCATCTCGACAACCCCTACGGCCACGACTACACGAGGTCCGGGCTCGAGCGCTTCTACACGCGCGACGGCAGCGTCTCGGAGCGCGTGCGGGAGCGCGAGGTGGCGCTCGAGCACTTCGCCTACTTCCCGGGCGCCGCGATCACCGCCGCGGTCTGGAAGTTGCTCCCCGAGCCGTTCGACGACTACCGGCTGCTCGTGCTGCTCGCGACGCTGGCCCTGCTCCCGGCCGCGCTGGTGTTTCGCGGTCCGCTCGGCTGGCGGCTCGTGCTCGGCGCGGTGCTCGTGTGCAACCCGATCGCGGTCCGCTCGGCCTGGTTCGGGCAGAACGACGCGCCCAGCCTGCTGCTCCTCGTGCTCGCTTTCGCGCTCGTGACGCGCCGCCGCTTCGCGTGGGCGGCCGCGGCGCTCGCGGGCGCGATCCTGCTGAAGCAGTTCGCGGTCGTGGCGCTGCCGTTCCTCGCGCTGATGATCCCGCGCGAGGAGTGGCGGCGCTCCGGGCTCGCCTTCGGCGGGGTCCTGGCCGCGGGCGTGCTCCCGTTCCTGGTCGCCGACCCCGTCGCCTTCTACGACGACACCGTCAGGTACGGCGCCCGCACCTACAAGATCGTGGGCTACGGGCTGTCGGCGATCCTCGTCCGGCTCGGCATCCTCGACGACCGCGACGGGAGCTACCCGTTCGCCCTGATCGCGCTCCTGACCTGGGTGCCGCTCACGGTCTGGCTGCTGATGGCCCAGCGGCGCGCCACGGAGCTCTGGGCCGGGGCTGCGGCGTTCGCCATCTCCATCCTGTGGCTGATGTTCATCGGCCGGACCTTCAACAACTACTACCTCGTCTGGCCCATGACGGGCGCGATCGTGGCCGCGCTCCTGGCGGTAGGGTCGCTGCGTGCTCCAGCACGAGGGTGACCGCGCGCGCTGCGCGGTGCTGCTCCCGGGCGTGCGCTACTTCAGCCAGGCGCCGCTCCTCTGGTTCGCGCGCGAGCTAGCTCAGGCCCGAGGCTGGTCCGTGGTCGAGGTCGACGAACGCGCGCCTGAGGACAGGAAGCCGTTCGAGTGGATGCGTGAGACGGCTGAGCGGGCGCTCGCGGCCGCCGCGGGCGCTGAGCTCGTGGTCGTCGTGGGCAAGTCGCTGGGAAGCGCCGCCGCCCCGCTCGTGCGCGGCCCCGCGGTATGGCTCACGCCGCTCCTGATCCGGCCGGAGATCGTCGCGGCGCTGGAGGCCACGGAGGCGCCCACGCTGCTCGTCGGGAGCCCGGACGACCCGACCTGGGGCGACGGCCGCGTGCCACGGAACGAGGCCGTCGAGGTGCTCGAGCTACCCGGCCTCGACCACTCGCTTCAGGTCGAGGGCGACCCGCTCGCGTCCCTCGACGTGCTGCGCACCGTCACCGGGAGGCTTGGCGCCTTTCTCGACGACGCTTCTGCTTGAGGTACGCCTTCACGACGTCCGAGCCGGGCTTGGCGAACGCGAACTGCCCCGCCCGTCCCGTGAGATACATGCGCTCCTTGTCGGCCACCACCGGGTTCGCGTACTTGCCGGCCGGGAAGCGCCACACCTGCTTGCCGTCGCGAGCTCGCACCGCGTAGGTGGCGTCCGGCCCGCGCGCCACGGCGCGCTGCGCCTCCGAGCCGCAGCTCGAGCAGACCGCGTAGTAGACAAGGCCGCTCATCACCGTCGGCGCCCCGTGCACAGCGCCGTGCGCGTCGATCTGCCAGCGCACGTCGCCGGTGGCCGCGTCCAGCGCGTAGAACTTGCCGTCGTACGTGCCGACGAAGACCCTGCGGTTGTGGACCGCGGCGGCGCCGTAGATGTAGCTCCCGAGCGGACGCGCCCAAAGCAGCCTGCCGCTCTTCGCGCCGTACACGTACATCGTGCCGTCGGTGCTGCCGATGTACACGCGGCCGTAGGCGACCGTCGGGGTCGCATAGAAGAACTCGCGTGCCCTCTGCTGCCCGGTCCAGATCAACTTGCCCGTCTTGGCGTTGAGCGAGTAGAGCGTTCCCCCGTCCGAGGCGATGAAGATGCGCCGCTTCCAGTACGCAGCGGAGGTGTTCACCTCGTTGTCGGCCTCGAAGCGCCAGATGCGCTTGCCGGTCTCCGCGTTGATCGCGTGCACGGCGTGGTCCCATGCGCCGACGTAGAGCCGGTTGCCGTGCAGCAGCGGCGAGGACTCGAACGGCGCGCCCTCGTAGCGCCAGCGCTCGCGCCCGGTCTGGGCATCCCACGCTACGACGAAGCCATCCGCACCCGCCTGTCCCTGCGCGCAGACCACGCGGTGCATGTAGGCCTGGTAGACGACTCCCTTGCCGATCGTGGGCGACGCGGCGGCGCAGCGCCCGAGGCTCTTGCGCCAGGAGACGCGGCCCGTCTCGGCGTTCAGCGCGAAGAACAGTCCCTTCTGCTGGGCCACGTAGACCCGGCCGTAGCCCACAGCCGGCGGGAACTCGACCGTGTCGTGCGCGTCGATCGACCAGAGCCGCTTGTAGGGCGGACGGTGGTTGTAGGGGGAGACGTGCGAGCGCTCGTTGTCGTAGCCGTAGGTCGGCCACGGGCGCGGATCGTCCGGCTTGGGAGGCGGCTTCTGCTCCTCCTCGGTCGTCACGAACTCCTCCGTGGCGGAGCCGCGCTTCTCGATTGGGTCATCTTGGCGGACGTACAGGCCGATCGCGACCGCGAGGACGATCACGACAAGCCCGCCTCCCACCAGCAGGCGTCGTCGGGTCACGCGGGGCAGGATGGCAAACGCGTCAGCGAGAGCCGCCGGACAGGAGCTTCCAGATGCGTCTTGTCACTTGCGGGAGCTCGAGGCTGAGCGCCGATTCGTTCAGCTCGCGCGCCCACTGGGGCGTTCCGGCTCGCATCACGATGCCGCCACCAAGGCCGAAGGCCACGAAGGCGGGGCGGCCCGCGTCGCGGCCGGCCTGCGACATCGGGCGAGCGGAGCGGGGCAGGCCCGACGAGGGCTCGAACGTGGTGAACTCGCCGACGAAGCCGGACACGCCCTCGAACAGGCCGAGCGAGTCGTCGAACACGGTCAGCGGGGCAGCGCTCGTGTGCACCAGCTCGGTCCGCTCGCCGAACGCGTTCTCGCGCCGCGGCGGCGACGGCCTGCTCACCACGGCGCCGCGCAGATCCACCGTCCGCTTGAAGGAGTCGGCGCCGAAGGCCGTGACGCGCCCGCCGTCCGCCACGTAGTCGCGCAGGCGCTTCAGCAACTCCTCGGGCAGCCACAGCTCGCTGCCCGCGAACGCCACGCCGGGCGCGTTGCCGAGTGTCGGCCCCTCGCGGCGGGCGAGGGCGAGGTCGGTGGTGAGGTCGTAGGGCAGGCGCTCACGGTCTAGCCAGCGCAGGAGCGGCGACACCTCCGAGTCGAAGCGCTTCGGCAGCTCGCCGTCCGCGAACGGGCGGTCGAGGTGGACCTGCTGCGAGAACGGGAGTCGGTCCGAGAACCCGTCGGCATCGTCGTCCACCCGGTTCAGTCCCTGCCACGTGAACGCGGGCAGCACCACGAGCGGACGCGCCTCGCCGCGCGCGCTGCGCGGCGGCAGACCCGCCACCGCAAGTGGCCACACGGCGCGCTCGGCCTCGTCGCGCACGCGCAGCACGTACACGCCGGTGCGCATCTTGCTCGGCACGTGTATGCGGAAGCGCCCGCCGAGACGGTCGCCGTGGAGCACCGGCTTCGGGTCGCCGAGCCGCGAGACCACCCAGTCGAAGCTGCGGTCGACCGGGCCCAGCTCGAAGTGCGCGAACGCGCCGGCTGTCACAGCCGACAGCGGGCCGCGCAGCGTGAAGTTCCGGACCGACACGCCGGTGCCCGGGAGCGCCGCCCGCGCGGTCGGCACACGCCGCGGTGCCTCGGTGAGGTTCCCGGCGCGGTCGCGCACCGCCACGGTGAAGGCGTAGTCGCCCTCGGGGGCCGGCTCGGTGCGCTCGGGCCCGGCGCTCACGCGGCCGTCCCAGACGGCCGTGCGGTCGGGCCCGCCGCGGAAGCGCCTGACGACGCGCGGCTCGCCCTGCCCGGTGCGGAACACGCGCACCTCCGGCGCCTGGTTGCGCGGCCCGCGGTAGCGGAGCCGCACCGCCTGCGGCTCGCCGGGCAGGCCGGTCGCGATCACGGACGGCTCGGCGGAGTCGAGCGTCACCCGCGGCGGGACGCGGTCGACGGTGATCTCCTTCTGCGAGTCGATCACGCGGCTCTCGTCGCGGCGGACCACGCGCATCCGGTAGGTGCCGTCGGGCACGCCGCTGCCGTCGTCGTCGCGGCCGTCCCACTCGAAGCGGTGCTTCGCGTCGCCGGCCAGGCGCCGGCCGTTCACGATGCGGCGAACCTCGGTTCCCTCGGCGTCCACGACCATGAACGAGACGTTCGCGGGCTCCGAGAGGTCGAAGCCGATGCGAGTCGTGTCGCGGTAGCCGTCGCCGTTCGGGGAGAAGTGCGCCGGCTTCGTCGCGAAGCGGATCACGAGCGGGAAATCGCCCTTCAGCTGCTGTGTCAGGAAGAAGGCGGCGGCGGTCGCCACCACGACGACCGCGAACACCGCCCGGACCAGCGGCCGGGTCATCGAGCGCGGAGCCGGGTCATCGGGGGCCGGACCCTAGAGAATGCCCTGCGTGCGAGTGCACCTGATCGATCCCTCGGGCGACGTCCTGCCGTACGACCACGCGTTGGCCGGCGCTCTTGCCCGGCGCGGGCTGGACGTGGAGCTCGTCACGTCACGCTTCGTGCACGGGCCGCCGCCCGCGCCGGAGGGCTACGGCGTGACCGAGTCGTTCTACAGGCTCGCCACGCGCCTGGGCGATCGCGCACCGCGGCGCCGGCGCGCCGTGAAGCTCGCCGAGCACGTGCCGGACATGCTCCGCTACCGGCGCCGTGCGGACGCCGCCGACGTGCGCCACTTCCAGTGGCTCCCGCTCGAGCGGATCGACGGCTACCTGCTTCCGGCCGAGCGCCCGCGCGTGCTCACGATGCACAACGTGATCCGCGGCGAGGCGGTGGATCGCCGGCTCGCGAGCCGGATGGACGCGGTGATCGTGCACACGCGCCAGGGCGCCGAGCTGCTCGGCGGCGGGGAGCGCGTCCACGTGATCCCGCACGGAGCGTTCGAGCACCTCACGCGCCAGCGCGACGAGCGCCCGCTGCCGCCCGAGCTCGCGGCAGTCGAGCGGCCGGTGGTCCTCTACTTCGGCGTCGTGCGTCCCTACAAGGGCGTGGACGTGCTCGTCGAGGCGTTCAACCAGGTCCCGGACGCGGAGCTGTGGGTGGTTGGGCGCCCGCTCGGGGTGTCGATCGAGCCCTTGCGTCGGATCGCGCCGCCCGGGCGCGTGCGCTTCGTGGACCGCTATGTGGCAGACGCCGAGCTGCCCGCCTTCTTCCGGCGCGCCGACCTGCTCGTGCTGCCGCACCTCAGCATCGACGTGTCGGGCGTGCTGTTCGCCGGGCTCGCCTTCGGCAAGGCCATGGTGATGAGCGACGTTGGCGGCTTCCGGGAGATCGTGGAGGAGCACGGCGCGGGCGTGCTCACGCCACCCGGGGACCGCGAGGCGCTCGCGAGCACGATCAGCCGGCTGCTGGCCGACCCGGAGGAGCGGCACGCCCTCGAGGCGCGCGCGGCCGAGGCAGCCGCCGGGCCGTTCTCCTGGGACCGGATCGCCGAGCAAACCCACGCTCTGTACGAGAAGCTGAGCTAATGAGAGTTGTGTACCTGGCGAAGTGCAAGCGCTCGGCCGCGCGGGCGCTCGACTGGCTCGTGGGCGAGGGTGCGGAGGTGGCGGCCGTGGTGGCGTCCGAGCCGGACGAGTTCACGCGCGACGAGCAGCGCGTGGACCTCGTGGCCGAGCGGCACGGGCTGCCGCTGATGTCCGCCGAGGCGCTGCAGGAGTCGCCGCCCGAGGGCGTGGACCTGGTGCTGTCCTTCCTGTTCTGGCGGCGGATCCGCGAGCCGCTCCTGTCGGCGGGTCGCCTGGGCTGCCTCAACTTCCACCCTGCGCCGCTGCCCGACATACGTGGGGTCGGTGGCTACAACGTCGCCGTGCTCGAGGGGTTGAGCGAATGGGGCGTGTCCTGCCACTTCGTGGACGCCGAGCTCGACACCGGCGACCTCGTTGAGGTCGAGCGCTTCCCGATCGACCCCGACACGGCCACGGCGTTTTCGCTCGACCTCGAGAGCCAGGAGCACCTGCTCGGGGTCTTCCAGCGCGTGGTGGGGCGGGCGCTCGCGGGCGAGGAGCTTCCGCGCACGCCGCAGGGCCCGGGGCGCTACGTGGACCGCCAGGAGTTCGAGTCGCTGCGGCGGGTGCAGCCCGGCGACGACCTCGACCGGAAGCTGCGCGCGTTCTGGTATCCGCCCCACCCGGGAGCCGTGCTCGAGGTGGACGGAAAGCTGCTCACGCTCGTCGACGAGGGGCTCCTTGCGGACACCGCTCGGGCCTACCGTGAGGCGGGTCAGGTGCCCTAACCTGGGCCGATGGCCTGCCCGTCCTGCGGTGCCGAGACTCCGGCAGGTGCGCGCTTCTGCATGAACTGCGGCGCGGCGATCGAGCGGCACTGCCCGAGCTGCGGGACCACGGCGCCGGGCGAGGCGCGCTTCTGCATGACATGCGGGACGTCGCTCGAGGACGGCGCGCCCGCGCCCGTGCCGCCGACGAGCTCGCCGCCCGCGCTGCCGGAGGAGCGCCGCCAGGTGACGGTGCTGTTCGCCGACCTGTCCGGCTACACGGCGTTCGCGGAACGGATGGACCCGGAGACCGTCAAGTCGCTGGTGGACCGCGCGCTGATGCGGCTGGGCCAGGAGGTCGAGCGCTACGGCGGCACGGTGGACAAGTACATCGGCGACAACGTGATGGCGATCTTCGGCGCGCCCGTGGCGCACGAGGACGACGCCGAGCGCGCCGTCCGCGCCGGGCTCGGCATGCAGGCGGCGATGGCCGAGGTGAACGAGGGCCTTCCCGACAGCGTGCACTTCGCGCTGCGCGTGGGCCTGAACACGGGTGAGGTGATCGCCGGGGCGGTGGGCGCCGCCTACACCGTCATCGGCGACACCGTGAACGTGGCCTCGCGCCTCCAGAGCGTGGCGCGGCCGGGCAGCGTGACCGTGGGCGCGCGCACGATGCGCGCGACGGCCGCTGCGGTCGAGTACGAGGAGCTCACGCCGTTCGAGCTGAAGGGGAAGGCCGAGCCCGTCCCGGCCTGGGAGGCCGTGGGGCTGATCGCCGAGCACGCGCTGGGCAGGGTGGCCGCTGCGAGCGAGTCGCCGCTCACCGGTCGCCAGCAGGAGCTCAGCGCACTCGAGGCGATCTACGACCGGGTGGTGCAGGAGGGCAGCTCGCACCTCGTGACCGTCGTCGGCGAGGCCGGGGTCGGCAAGTCGCGGCTGCTCCGCGAGTTCGAGCACCGGCTGGCGAAACACGCGTCGGCGCCGACGCTGCGCACCGGGCGCAGCCTCCCCTACGGCAGCGGGATCGTGTTCTGGGCGCTCGGCGAGGTGCTGCGTGCGGAGTGCGGGATCGTCGACTCCGACTCCTCCGACCAGGCGTGGCAGAAGCTCCGCTCGTACGTCGGCGACCTGATCGGCAAGCGCGACGACTACTCCGACCGTGAGGCGGCGCTGATCGGCCGGCTGCTCGGCGTGGAGGTGCCCGGCGAGCTCGTGCCGGACGAGGACGACCCCGAGCGGATGCGCGAGGCGTTCCTGGCGGCGCTCCGGCGCGGCATCGAGATGATGGCGACGCGACGGCCGCTCGTGATCGCGTTCGAGGACATCCACTGGGCCGACGACGGCATGCTCGACGCGATCGAGCACCTCGCCCAGTGGGTCCGCGCGCCGCTCATGCTGGTCTGCCTCGCGCGCGACGAGCTGCTCGACCGGCGTCCGAGCTGGGGCGGCGGCCGCCGCTCGGCCACGCAGATGATGCTGAGTCCGCTGAGCGACGAGCACAGCCGCGCGCTCGTCAGGGCGTTGCTGCCCGAGGGCCACGAGGTGGTGCCCGCGGTCGCCGCGCGGTCGGGCGGCAACCCGCTGTTCGCCGAGGAGATGGCGCGCCGGATCGTGGAGGAGGGAACGATCGAGGCGGGCGAGCTGCCCGACACCGTCCAGGCCGTGCTGGCCGCGCGGCTCGACTCGCTCGAGCCGTTCGAGCGGCGGCTCGTCCAGCAGGCGTCGGTCGTCGGTCGCACATTCCCCGAGGAGGCGCTCGTGAGCCTGGCGCGCTCCGAGGGACGCGATCTCGGCAGCGCGCTCGTGTCGCTCCAGGAGAAGGACATCCTCGGTCCGGCGTCCGACGGCCCGCTGATCGGCGAGCGCGAGCTGGCCTTCAAGCACGTGCTGATCCGTGACGTGGCCTACGGGATGCTCCCGAAGGCGGTGCGCTCGAGGAAGCACTTCGAGGTGGGCGCCTTCCTCGAGGAGCGGGCGCGCGACCGGACCGACGAGTTCGCGGCGCTGCTGGCCGAGCACTACGGGCGCGCCGCGGCGCTGGGGCGCGAGAGCGGCGTGCCGCCACAGGAGCTGGATCCGATGCGCAAGCGGGCGCTTCGCTTCCTCGACGAGGCCGGCGACGCCGCGGCGCTCCTGTACGCGAACCGCGAGGCGGCCGAGCACTACCGGCACGCGCGCTCGATCTGCCCACAGGACGGGCGCGAGGACAGTGTGCGGATCGGGGAGAAGCTCGGGGACGTGTCGCTCCGGCTCGGTCGCGTGGACGAGGCGATCGGCGTGTGGTCCGACTCGCTCGAGTGGCATCGCGGCCAGGAGGACCTCGAGCGCGTGGCGGACCTTCACCGCAAGATCGGCGCGGCGCTGTCGCACAAGGGCGAGCGCAAGGCGGCGATCGAGCACTACCAGAAGGGCATCAACCTTCTGAAGGACGGGCCGCCCCGGATCGAGCTGGTCCGGCTCTACGAGGAGGCCGCCTGGCTGTACCTCCACACGGGCGACAACATGCTCGCCATCTACGCGTCCGAGAAGGCGCTGCGCCTGGCGGAGCGGCTGGACGAGACCCGCGCCGCGAGCCGCGCGCACGGCATCTTCGGGCGCGTCTTCGGCCGCATCGGCGACACCGAGAAGGCGCGCGAGAACCTGGAGCGCGCGGTGGAACTGGCGCGCGGCTCGGACGACCACGAGACGATCCTGGCGCTGTCGGCGCTCGGGCGGCAGCTGGAGATCTCGGAGGCTGACGTGGCCGGCGCGCGGACCGTCTACCAGGAGGCGCTCGAGCTCGCGGAGCAGGTGGGGATGCTCCCCGCCCAGGTGGAGCTGCACGCCTGGCTCGCGCAGCTCGCCGCCTATTCGGCGGACTGGGATCAGGTGGAGCGCTCCACCGAGGCGAGTGCCGCGCTTGCCGAGCGCGAGGGCCTCGTCGGCAAGCTCTGCCTCCCGTACGCGCTGCGCGGGCTGTTGCGCTGGCGCGAGGGCCGCATCGGCGAGGCCGCCGTCCTCTTCCACCGGGCACACGAGCTGGCCGAGCAGGTGGGCTGGTCCGAGATCGCCTTCCAGGCGCTGTTCGGGCTCGCGCTGGCGCTGCGCGACCAGGGCGACCTCGACGGCGCCATCGCCGCGCTCGACCAGGCCATCGAGGTCTGCGAGCGGGCCGGGCTGATCGCCCAGTCGATCCAGGCGACCGGCTCCCGCGCCGTGGCCCTGGCCCTTGCCCACCGCCCTCAGGCGGCGCGCGAGGCGGCCGCGATGGCGTCGCAGCTATCCGAGCGGATCCACTACCCGCTCGGTCAGGCCGCGGCCCTCGAGGCACGCGGGATGACCGACGAGAGTCCCGTGGCAGGCGCGAAGCTGCTCGCCGAGGCCGAGGAGGCGTGGCGAGCCCTGGACCGCCCGCTCGAGGCCACGCGCGCGCGGCTGCTGGCAGGACAGCTGCTCCTGGGCGAGGACGACGAGCGCGCCCACGCGCTGCTGGCGAGCGCCGCCGAGCAGAGCGATGCGCTCGGGGTCCCTCACCTCGCCGAGAAGGCCCGCGCGGTGACCTAGGACCGCTACTGAGCGCGGTCGGCGCCGACGATCACGACCACCGTGGCGTCGCCGGCCACGCCCTGGCTGCCAGGGTCGATCGGCTGGCGCTGGGTGATCCCGAGGCGGCGGCTCACCGCGATCGCCTCGGCCCTGTGGCCGGGGGCGTAGAGGACCACCGACTCGGCTCGCTGCTGAGACTGGTCGGCCGAGTTCGCGACGGTGTCGACCCTGAAGCCCTTGGCCTCCACCTCGCGGCTGACCTGCAGCGCGAGGTTCGGGACCGTCGTTCCGTTCAGGACCGCGACCGTCACGTTGCCGGGCACGACGGCTGGCTTCTTCTTCTCGGCGGTGCCGTTCCCCCCGTCGTTCCCGCTGTCGGCAGGTGTGCCGTTGTTCCCGGAGGGAGCGGTCGGGCTGTCGCTCTTGGAGAGCTGGGTGATGCCGGCGGCGGCCGCGCCGCCCACGATCAGGATGCCCGCGATCAACAGGACGAGATAGCGCGGGCTCCCACCCACGCGCCGGTACCAGGGGACACGCCGCGGCGGGATGATCGCGGTCTGCTGCGGCATCGGCCGCGGCGGCAGCATCGGGCGGACGGGGGGGCGCTGAGGCGAGGCGCCCGGGACGGGCGGCGCCCCCGAGGGACGGCCCCCGGCTGGGGT
>JAXDIL010000149.1:0-5826 GCA_034664005.1 Thermoleophilaceae bacterium
GCCCCGACACGGTCGCGGCGCTGATCTCGATGTCGTCCACGCCGATCCACTCGTCCTGGCCGGCGGCATTCGTCGTCAGCACCCGCACCTGCACGAGTGCTTGGCCGTCGGCCGCCGGGGGCAGCGCCGCCGCCAGCCGGGTTACGGCGCCTGCCGCGCCCGGCCCCGTCGTCGCGTCGGCGACGTAGCCGCCAGGCACGTTCGCGAAGCTGCCACCGGAGCCGACGCGGTACTGGAGCGCGACCGGCTCGACTGCGCTCGCGCCCGACGCGTCGATGTCGCGCAGCGCCAGCCGCACGGAGATTCCGGATCGCCCGCGGGTGTCCAGCGCGAGCACGAGCTGTGGCGCGCCGGCCGTGGCCGATCCCTGGATCGCCACGACGGGATCGGCCAGCTCGAACTCCGTAATGCCGGCCGCGAGGCCGACGGCGCGCGGGTCCGTGCGGTTTGCGTTCACGTCGACCGGCGTTCCCGAGCCGTCCGCCACCACCGTGCGTGGGTCCACTCCTGGCTCGCTCACCAGCCCGTCGCCCCGGTAGCCGACCACGGCCGGCACCCTCGACCAGTCGTCGTCAGCGGCGATCAGGCCGGTATCGCCCCAGCTCTGGACGAGCGGGGGCGAGACGCCCGTAGCGCTCCCGTGCGCGGGCGCGGTCACGGCAATGGCGAGGCAGATGGCGGCGAGGAATGCGCGGTACATGCAGGGCGAAGGCGGCGGCCGGAGAAACTCGCCCCCTGGCGCGCCCGCTCGCCCGGCCCCGCGCTAGCGTGGCCCCCGTGAGCGACCGCGTCGATGCCGCCGGGGGACTTGTGGTTCGTGACGGGAAGGTGCTGCTGGTGCACCGGCCGCGTTACGACGACTGGACCCTCCCCAAGGGCAAGCTCGACCCCGGCGAGTCGTTCGAGGACGCGGCCCTGCGCGAGGTCGAGGAGGAGACGGGCCTTCGCTGCAGCCTGGGGCGCGAGCTGCCCTCGACGCGCTACGAGGTCGGCGGCCGGCCCAAGCTGGTCCGCTACTGGCTGATGACGCCGCACGGCGAAGCGCCCTTCGTCCCCAACGACGAGACCGACGACCTGCGCTGGCTCCAACCGGCCGAGGCGCTGGCGCTCCTCAGCTACGACCGCGACCGCGACGTGCTCGCCGGCGCGGGGCTCTGAGCCGCGGGGACGCGCCTACTGCCGCTTGAGGTCGCGGCCCGGACCGCCGAACAGGCCGTCGCGCCCGGGGCCGCCGAAGAGCCGGTCCGGCCCGGGGCCCCCGGAGAGGTCGTCGCTGCCGCGCTGGCCCCTGAGCCGGTCGGCGCCACGGCCGCCGAACATCCGGTCGCCACCGGACCCGCCGGTCATGCGGTCGCGGCCGGGGTCGCCGAGCATCAGGTCGTTACCGCCGCCGCCTGAGATGCCGTCGGAGTGGCGGCCGCCGCGCAGCAGGTCGACGCCCGCCTGGCCGAAGAGGCGGTCGCGGCCGGTCCCGCCGAAGAGGCGGTCGCGCCCGGTGCCCCCGGAGAGGCGGTCGCGCCCGGGGCCGCCGAAGAGCCGGTCACGGCCCGATTGGCCGTATACGCGGTCGTTCCCGCGGCCGGACCTCACGGTGTCGTTGCCCGGCCCGCAGTGGATCACGTCGTTGCCGCCGCCGGTGACCACCACGTCGTCGCCAGGCCCGCACAGGATCACGTCGCGCCCGGGAGTCCCGTGGATCACGTCGTCGGAGCCGGTGCCACGCACCGTCGCGGTCCGCGGATCGTCCACGATCAGCTCCACGTTCTGGTCCTTCGCGGCGCCCTCGGCGGTTCCGTCGCCGAGCTGAGGATCGTTGGCGGTCACGGCGTGGCTGATCGCGGCCAGCTCGTCGTTGCCGAAGCCCGCCGCCGAGGTGTCCGTGGCGGGCACGGCGAGCGGACCGCCCGGGTCGGTAAGCGTCGCGAAGATCGAGAGCGTTCCGTCGTGGTTGTCCATCAGCTCGACGAGGCGGCTCTGCTGCGGCCAGTCGGCCACTGCAGCGGTGTTGATCTCCCACCAGTTCCCGCCGCCCGAGCAGCCGTCCTCGCTGCCGCACGCGAGCACCTTGTTCTCATGCGTGTGGCCGGCCACGTACGCGACCACGTTCTTGTGCTCGCTGAGCAGGGCCCGCAGCTCGTCGCCCTGGTGCACTGGATTCGACTGGCGCGGGTCGAGGTCGCAGCCGGGATTGGCGTCGTGCCCGTGCGTGTCCGGGTTCGTGTAGGTCCCGTTTGCGTCGTAGTGGCCGCTGCACGGCTGCGCCGCCTCGTCAGGCACGTCCGAGATCAGGCTGCGGATCGGGTGATGCCCGAACATGACGACCAGCTGCCCGTCGGCCTCCGCCTTGTCGAGCACGGCGTGGAGCCACTTCCACTGCGGGTCGTCGATGTTGCCCTCGGAGGACTCCTGCACGACGCCGCCGTCCGAGACGGTGTCGATCGAGACGAAGCGGATGCCCGGCTTCAGGTCCTTCGCCCAGTAGGTGGCTGAGTAGCCGGATGCCGCGAGCTGCGCGGGGTCGATGTACGCGAAGCCGTGGTCGTCGCCCTGGATGCCACCTGAGTAGATCCGCTTGAGCTCGACGCGGTCCACGAACTTGCGGCCCTCGTCAGGCCTGACCGCGAAGCCGACGCCAGGCGAGAGCAGCTGGCCCGGGTCCGGGCTCGTCCCGACCGGCGGCGAGGCCGTGCTCGCGGCCGCCTTGAAGCACCCGGTTGCAATGTCCTCGAACGCCTTGATCGCATCCTCGTTGCCCTGCACGAGGCCGTCGTGGTTGCCGTTCGCGAGGTAGGTGGGCACCGGATCCGCCCCGCGACGCAGCCCGACGGGGATGAACGTGAGCGACTGTGCCCGGTCCATCAGGCCCGGCCACCTGGGGAAGGTGCCGTACTCCGGTCCGTGCGGGTCGTTGGGGTCGTAGTAGTCGTCCGCCGGGTAGCCGAGATCGGTGTAGTCCTGGACGCCCATGTAGGTCGGCTCGTTGGGCAGCGTGCCGGCCATCTCGCGGGCCTGCAGCTCGGCCTTCTGACCCGGGCACTGCGCGTAGTCGGTCACCGGATCGCCCGTTCCCTTGATCCCGCTGTTCGGAGTGAGCGGCGTGCCGCCCTCGATCAGCTGGCGCACCCAGAGCGTCTCGTTGTACTGCTGGTTGTCCGACTGGTCGCCGGTGACGAGCGCGAGGTCCATCGGTGCGCGCGCGCCGCCGCCCTGCACGTGCGGGCTGGCGGGGGTGAACTGGTTCAGCTGGCGGAAGCTGTAGTCGATCGCCCACGGCGAGAAGGCCTCCTGCGGGCGGTGCGCCGAGTTCGCTCCGCGGTCGACGAACTCGACCCGCGCCGGCGACTCCTCGTCCGCGAGCTGGAAGTCCGTGAGCTGCGCGAAGTAGGCGAGCGAGCGGCGGCGGTCGGAGCGGCCGGCGAGGACCGATGCCGTCTGGAGCGGGCGCACGACGCGCGGTGAGCCGGGCCCCTCGATGAGCGTCTCGAAGCTCGAGCCCGGGAAGATCGGCGGACCGCTCACGGTGGTGTGATCCTCGGTGGTATGGCCGAGCGGGTGCGCGTACGAGACACCCGTGGCAACCGCCAGTGCCAACGTGACAGCAAGCGCCGCTGCGACCCCACGCATGGCGCGCAGATTCCCACAACGGACCCGCGCTATGCGCCGGTTCTCAGGCGGTGGCGAGCTCTGGGCGCCGGCCGGCCCAGGGGCGGACGCTCTCGAGCTGCGCGGCCAGGCTGAGCAGCGTGGCCTCGTCTGCCGGGCGTCCGGCGAGCTGCACCGCGGTGGGGAGACCGTCGTCGCCGTGGAAGAGGGGCACCGAGATGGCCGGCTGGCCGCTCAGGTTGAAGAGCGCCGTGTACGGGGTGAACTGCCCGCTGCGGAGAAAGTCCTCCCAGGGCTCGTCGCTGCACGCGTCGATCGCGCCGATCCGCACCGGGCGCTCAGCGAGCGCCGGGGTGAGGAGCACGTCGTAGCTCTCCCAGAGGGAGATGATGTTCCGCGCGATCGCCGTGAGCTGGGTCCGCGCGAGGAGGTAGTCGAGCGCGCTGCGCTCCCGGATGCCCTCCCACATGGTCCACGAGAGCGGCTCCACGAGCTCAGGGGCAGGCTCACGACCGGTGACCAGCCCGCCGAAGTGGATGCCCATCGTGATCGGCGTGCCGAAGGCCAACGTGAACGTCTCGAGGAGATCCTGGCCGCCCCAGGGCGCCGCGACCTCCTCGACCTCGTGACCCAGCTCGGTGAGCAGATCCACCGCGTCGCGAACCGCGCGCTCGTTCTCCTGGTCGAGCGAGGCATCGATGGGCGGCGTCATCGTGAATCCGATCCGGAGACGGCCCGGCTCCTTCTTCGCCGCGTCGGCAAACGGCTCGCTCGGAGGCGGCGCCCAGGTGGCGTCACCCACCTCGTAGCCGCTCAGGATGTCGAGCATGGCCGCGGTCTCCGCGACCGTTCTCGTGAGGACCCCGTCCTGCACGAGGAAGTCGTCGCCGAGGTCGGGGCCCCTCGAGATCCGGCCGCGCGTGGGCTTCAGGCCCACCAGGCCGGTGCATGCGGCAGGAATGCGGATCGAGCCGCCGCCGTCGCTGCCGTGCGCCAGCGGGACCATGCCGCTCGCGACAGCGGCCGCCGCGCCGCCGCTCGAGCCGCCCGGGGTGCGATCCGTGTCCCAGGGATTACGGGCCGGCCCGAACCGGCGCGGCTCCGAGACGGGGAGGATGCCCAGCTCCGGCATGTTCGTCTTGCCGACGATCACGAAGCCCGCCTCGCGCACGCGCCTCGTGACGTACGAGTCGTGCTGCGCGACGAAGTCGCCGAAGATGTCCGACGCCATGTTGAAGGGCATCCCCGCCACAGGGGTCGTGTCCTTCATGGCGATCGGCACGCCGGCAAACGGGCGCGGATCGCCCGCCTCGACGCGGCCGGCCGCTTCGAGCGCTCCCTCTGCATCGATGTGAACGAACGCATTGAGGGTGGGCTGGAGTTGCTCGATGCGCTGGAGCGCCGCGCTGACCAGCTCGGTCGAGCTGATCTGCCCAGCGCGCACGAGCGCGGCCAGCTCGGTGGCGGACTTGAAGAGCAGCTCCATCGGCGCCGCGAGCCTAACCGTTCAACGACGGCGGCGAGGGGGGCGAACTTCTTGGGTTAGGCGCTTTTCATTGCGAGATGGAAAGGGAAAACGCCTTACCCACCGTCGGGGAGCTTGCGCGGCGGCAGTGGGGAGTAGTTACGCGGGCGCAGCTCGCCGAAGCGGGGCTGCGGGACAGGGGCATTTCGGACTGGGTGCGGAGCGGACGGCTGCACCGCCTTTACCGCGGTGTTTACGCCTATGGGCATGATCGGCTCAGGTTGGAGGGGCGTTGGCTCGCGGCTGTGCTGGCGTGTGGGCCCGGGGCGGTGCTGTCGCACCGAGACGCGGCTCAGTTGTGGGACCTGCGCCGCTCCAGCTCGGGGCTGATCGATGTCACGGTGCCGTCGCAGAACGGGCGCGTGAAGCGACAGGGCATCCGAGTCCATCGAAGCGGCCGGCTCGCCGCGAGCGAGGTCACGACCGCCCGCGGCATCCCCGTGACCACCGTCGCTCGCACGCTCCTGGACCTCGCGGACGTCCTGGACACACAGGCCTTACGGCGAGTGATTACGGAGGCGGAGTACGCGAACCGCTTCGACCTGACCGCCATCAATGCCGTAGTCGAGAACAACCCGGGCCGCCGAACGAAGAAGCTGCTGCAGGCGGCGGGGGCCAAGAGCCACCGCACACGGTCGCCGCTCGAGGACCGGTTCCTAGCGATGCTCGAGCGCCACGGTGTGGAGGAGCCCGAGTCG
>JAXDIL010000207.1:0-19948 GCA_034664005.1 Thermoleophilaceae bacterium
GTTCGAGCTCGCGCCGACCGCCGCGGACGTGGGGGCGATCGTCGGCTGCGCGACGCTCCTGTTCGCGGGCACGGTCGCGCTCGTCCAGACGGATCTGAAGCGGGTGATCGCGTATTCCACGATCTCGCAGATCGGCTACATGGTCATGGGCGTCTCGTTCGCCGCCTACGGCGCCGGCCTCTTTCACCTGATGACGCACGCCTTCTTCAAGGCGCTCCTGTTCATGGGGGCGGGCTCGATCATCGGCGCGATGGCCGGCATCCAGGACATGGACCGGATGGGCGGCTTCAGGCGCGCGATGCCCTTCACGTTCGCGACCTTCACCGTCGGCGCGCTCGCACTCGCCGGCTTCCCGCTCACCGCCGGCTTCTTCTCGAAGGACGAGATCATCGCCTTCGGGCTCCACCGCGGCGGGCTCTACGCCGTGCTGGCCGTGCTCGGCTACATCGGCGCGTTCCTCACGGCCTTCTACTCGTTCCGGATGGTGTTCCGCGTCTTCTTCGGCAACCCCGTGCCGGAGGCGCTCGAGCTCGAACGCGGCCACGTGGCGCACGGCGAGCCGATGAACCCGATGACCGGGGAGCCCGAGGACACGGACGTGGGCTTCCCAGGCCCAGAGCACCACGTGGCCGAGCGCGCCTGGCCGATGAAGGCGGCCATGGGCCCGCTGGCGCTGCTGGCGATCGTGGGCGGCTACCTCGCCGTGCCTGGCCTGACAGACGTGATCGAGAAGTTCCTCGCGCCGACCTTCCACGACTCGCGCTTCCACGACACCGCGCCCACGAACGGGGCCGAGGTGCTGGGCCTCGTGATCGGCGGCGTGATCGCGGTGCTCGGCATCGCGGGCGCCTGGTTCGTCTACCGCCGTGAGCCGGGCACGACGGCGCGCCTGATCGAGCGCTTCCCGCGGGCGCACCGCTTCCTCGCGAACAAGTGGTACTTCGACGAGCTCTACGAGGCGCTGTTCGTGCGTCCCGTGGCCAGCGCCGCGGCCTTCAGCCGGCGCGTGATCGAGCACAACTTCGTGCAGGGCGCGATTGTCGGCGGCGCCACCGGGGTCGTGCGCGTGGGCACCTCCTTCGCGCGCGCGATCCAGACCGGCTACCTGCGCGCCTACGCGCTGCTGCTCCTGCTCGGCGCGGCGGGCCTGACCCTCTACTTCCTGATCACGAGCTCGTGACCATCCACCTGTCGATAGTCCTGTTCCTCCCGCTCGCCGCCGGGCTCCTGGGCGCGTTCCTCCCGCGTGGGCTCGCGCGCTGGGTCGTCCTGGGCGGGACCGTCGCGGTGCTCGCCTACGTCGTGGCGATGCTGGCCGACTACGACTCGTCCGGCGGGCTCCAGTGGATCACCGACGACGCCTGGATCTCCGAGCTCGGCATCCGCTACTCGCTCGGCGTGGACGGCCTGAACCTGTTCATGATCGCGCTGACGGCCATCGCCTGGGTGCCGTGCACGCTCGTGGCGGCGTTCTCGGAGCTGGACCGGCCACGGTTCTTCTTCTTCAACCTCGCGCTCGCCGAGACCGCGGTGCTGGGCGCGTTCATGGCCCAGGACCTGGCGCTCTTCATCGTCTTCTTCGACCTGATGCTGGTGCCGTTCTACTTCCTGATCGGCGGCTGGGGAACGGGCGACCGCGTGCGCGCCACGACCAAGTTCGTGATCTACACGCTGGCCGGCTCGCTCCTGATGCTGGCGGCGGCGGTTGCGCTCGGCGTACTCGCGACGCCCGAAGGCGGCGAGATCTCGTTCTCGCTGGCGGAGCTGCAGCAGCGCTCGATCCCGGAGGGCTCGCAGCACTGGATCGTGCTGCTGTTCGCGCTCGCCTTCTTCGTCAAGGCGCCGCTGTTCCCGCTCCACGGCTGGGTGCCCGAGACCTACCGCGCGACCTCCATCCCGGTGCTCGCGCTCCTGTCCGGCGTGCTCTCGAAGGTCGGCGTCTACGGCTTCCTGCGCATCGTGCTGCCGGTCATGCCGGACGGCGCGCAGCACTGGCAGGAGCTGTTCATCATCCTCGCGGTCTTCTCGATCCTGTACGGGTCGATCCTGGCCTTCTCGCACGACAACATCCGGCTGGTGCTCGCGTACTCCTCGATTGCGCAGCTCGGCTTCATCGTGCTGGGCATCTTCGCGCTCGAGGAGAAGGGCGCTCAGGGCGCGCTCTTCCAGATGCTGAACCACGGCCTGGTCGTGGTGCCGCTGTTCCTGATCGTCGGCGTGATCGCGCTGCGGGCGGGCGGCAGCGAGTCGCTCCGCGAGCTCGGCGGCATGGCGTTCAGGGCACCCGTGCTCGCCGGCCTCTTCCTCGTGATCGCGCTCGCGACGCTCGCCATGCCCGGCTCGGGCAACTTCGTCGGCGAGCTGTTGATCCTGTTCGGCGCGTTCGAGGACAAGCTCGTCTACGGCCTGGTGGCGTCCGCGGGCGTCGTGCTCGCCGCCGTGTACATGATCCGCCTCTACCAGGGCACGATGCACGGCCGGGTCGGCCCCACCGTGGAGTCCCGTGAGATCGACGGCGTGAACCTGGCGGCCATCGCGCCGCTGGTCGCGATCGTGATCGCGCTGGGCGTCTACCCGCACTTCGTCGTGAGCCGCACGGAGCGGGACACGGTGCAGGCGATCTCCGGAGCCGGTCATCAAGAAGTGTCGGTGATCCGATGAGCACCCTGCTCGCCGCGGCGCAGATCCAGGCGCCGGAGATCGACTACAAGGAGCTGTCGCCGCTGTTCGCGCTGGCCGGCGGCTCGATCGTCGTGCTGATGGTCGGGCTGCTGCGCTCCCCGTTCGCGCGCCGCGCCGTCGTCCCGGCGCTCACCGCGATCACGCTGCTGATCGCCGCCGGCCTCTCCGTCTGGATCTGGGAGCCCGGCAACCGCGCGCCGATCGTCGAGGGAGCGCTCGGCGTGGACGGGCTCGCGCTCGGCGTCTCGATGCTCTTCTACGCGGCCGGGCTCGTGACCGTGGCCCTCTCGCTTCGCTCCACCGCCGCGATCGAGGCGGGCCACGGCGAGTACCACTCCCTGCTGCTCGCCTCGATCGCCGGGATGGTCGTGCTCGCGGAGGCGGAGAGTCTGATGACGCTCTTCATCGGCTTCGAGCTGCTCTCGATCCCGCTCTACGTGCTGTGCGCGACGCTGCTGCACCAGCGGATCTCGCTCGAGGCCGGGCTGAAGTACCTCGTTGTCGGCTCGGTCGGCTCCGCGACGCTCCTCTACGGGCTCGCGCTCATCTATGGGGCGACCGGCTCGATGCAGTTCGACGGCATCCACGCCGCGCTCGCCGGCGACGAGGTGAGCGCATCCGACCCACTCCTGCTCGCGGGAGTCGGCCTCGCCATGGCCGGCCTCGCCTTCAAGGCGTCGGTGGCGCCATTCCACCAGTGGACGCCCGACGTCTACCAGGGCGCCCCCACCCCGATCACCACGTTCATGGCGGTCGCCACCAAGGCGGCCGCGTTCGCGGTCCTGATTCGTCTCTTCGACCACGCGCTCGGTCTGGCGCAGCTCGACTGGGGGCCCGCCCTCGCCGTACTCGCCGTTGTCACCATCGTGATCGGGAACGTGGGCGCGATCGCACAGCGCTCGCTCAAGCGGATGCTCGCCTGGTCGAGCGTGGCGCAGGCCGGCTACCTACTGGCTGGCGTCGTGGTGGGCACCGAGCTCGGCGTGCGCGCGACGGCCTTCTACCTCGCCGTCTACCTCGTGATGAACGTGGCGGCCTTCGCCGTCGTGGTCGCGCGGGAGCGTGTGTCCGAGCACGGCGATGACCTGCGCTCGTTCGAGGACCTGGGCCGCAGCTCGCCGTGGCTCGCCTGGCCGATGACGATCGCGATGCTCTCGCTCGCCGGCTTCCCCGCCACCGGCGGCTTCATCGGCAAGTTCTTCCTGATCGACGCCTCGGTCGCGGGCGACTACACCTGGCTCGGCATCGCGATCGTGGTCGGCTCGGTGCTCTCGCTCGCCTACTACCTGCGCGTGATCGCGGTCATGTGGATGGGCCGGCACGAGGTGGAGCTGCCGAGCGTCCCGCCCCGGCGTGTACAGCCGGTGGCAGGCTGGTCGCCCGAGGCCGACGCCTGGGCTCAGCCCGAGGTCGTCGCGGTGGCCGTCGTCTGCGCCGTCCTGACGATCGCCTTGGGCGTAGTGCCCGGGCCGCTGTTCGACGTCGCGCGTGACGTCGCCAGCTCGCTGCCAGGCCTCCACTAACCCTCGAGGGGTCTGACCCCTTGAGCTTGCCCCACTTGACACAAGCCGTGTGTCGGGGTAGTTTGCGCGAAACAGCGTTCGACATTATCGAATCGAGATCGGACGCGAGAGGAGGAGAAGTGGAAGAGCACAACCTGTCCCAGCGAGCTCTTGCAGAGACCCTGGGAACCGCCCTGCTCGTGCTCGTAGGCCCCGGGTCCGTCGTCGCCACGCTTGTCCTGGCCGGCGACAAGGTTCCCGCGATCGACGGGTCCGACCTGCTCGGCATCTCATTCGCGTTCGGCCTCGTGATCACGGCGCTCGTCTATGCGATCGGCAAGGTCTCGGGCTGTCACATCAACCCCGCCGTCACCTTCGCGCTCGCAAGCACGAAGCGCTTCCCCTGGAACGAGGTGCCCGCCTACTGGGGCGCGCAGCTCGTGGGCGGCACGCTCGGCGCCCTCGGCATCTGGGCGCTGTTCACGAAGACCGGCGTCGACATGGGCCTCGGACAGGCCTCCTTCAACGAGGACGCCTACAGCTGGGGTTCGGCGATCTTCGCCGAGTTCATCGGCACCGCCATCCTCATGTTCGCGATCCTCGGGATCGTCGACTCACGCTCGCCGGGCGACTTCGCCGGCATCGTGATCGGCGGCGTCGTGGTGGCGATCATCATGGTGCTCGGCCCGATCACGGCAGCCTCGCTCAACCCGGCGCGCGCGATCGGTCCGGCGCTGGCGGCCACGTTCGCCGGCGGCGAGACGCACTGGAACCAGATCATCCCGGTGTACGTCCTACCCGGTCTGGCGGGAGCCGCTGTCGCGGCGTTCGCCTACGACTTCCTTGCCACCCCGCGGAAGGTCGCGCGGCCGATCAAGGAAGCCGTGACCCATCCCGACCCCGTCGAAGCCCTCGCGGCGAAGTAGAGAGGAAGTTCACATGGCTACTGTCGCCACACCGATGAAGAAGCTCCTCAACGATCCGGCGAACGTCGTGAAGGAGGCGCTCGCCGGGCTGGCCGCCGCTCACGGCGACCTCGTTCGCTACGACCCCGAGGCTCAGATCCTCGTCCGCGCCACGCCGGCGGACAAGGTCGCGTTGATCTCCGGAGGCGGCTCGGGACACGAGCCGCTGCACGGCGGCTTCGTGGGCCCCGGCATGCTGGACGCCGCCTGCCCGGGTGAGGTGTTCACCTCGCCCGTGCCGGAGCAGATGCTCGCGGCCACGAAGGCCGTCGACGCCGGTAAGGGCGTCGTGCACATCGTCAAGAACTACACGGGCGACGTGATGAACTTCAAGCTCGCCGCGGAGGACGCGGAGGACGAAGGGATTCAGGTCGAGTCCGTGCTGATGGACGACGACGTCGCGGTCCAGGACTCGCTCTACACCGCGGGCCGCCGCGGCGTGGGCGCGACCGTGCTGGCGGAGAAGATCGCCGGTGCCGCGGCAGAGCGCGGCGACGACCTGGCCGCCGTGGCCGGGATCGCCCGGAAGGTAAACGACAAGGCGCGCTCGTACGGAGTGGCGCTGTCCTCGTGCACCCCGCCGGCGTCCGGTACGCCCATCTTCGATCTCCCCGAGGGGGAGATGGAGGTTGGGATCGGCATCCACGGCGAGCCGGGGCGCGAGCGCCGGCCGCTGGGAAGCGCGTCGGAGATCGCCGAGCTGATGCTCGAGGCCGTGCTGAGCGACCTCGAGCCCGCGGACGGAGCGTCCGTCCTGCCGTTCGTGAACGGCATGGGCGGCACGCCGCAGCTCGAGCTGTACCTCCTCTACGGCGAGATCGAGCGCCGGCTGCGCGAGCGCGGCCTCAAGCCCGTGCGTCGCCTCGTGGGGAGCTACATCACCTCGCTCGAGATGGCGGGCGCGTCGCTCACGCTGCTCGAGTTGGATGACGAGCTGACCGCCCTGTGGGATGCTCCCGTCCACACCCCCGCGCTCCACTGGGGGGCATAGAGCCGGTGATCGCAGGAGCCTCGGTGCGCACCACGACGATTCACGCCTGGATGACAACGGTCGAGCAGTCCGTGAAGGACCAGCGCGACTACCTGACCCAGCTGGACGCCGCGATCGGCGACGGTGACCACGGCGTGAACATGGACCGCGGCTTCGAGGCGGTCGGCAAGGCGCTCGCCGCCCAGGATGGGTCGCTTCCTCCGGGGAAGCTCCTGACCCTGGCCGGCAAGACGCTCGTATCGACAGTGGGCGGAGCGAGCGGTCCCCTCTGGGGGACCGCGTTCCGCCGCGCCGGGCGTGCGCTCGGCGACCGCGAGGAGCTCGACGGCCAGGATCTGGTCGTCGCGCTCCGTGCGGCTCTCGACGGCGTCGTGGAGCTCGGCGCGGCACAGCCGGGCGACAAGACAATGGTCGACGCCCTCGGCCCCGCGATCGAAGCGCTGGCGGCGGCACTCGACTCTGGCCAGCCGCTCGAGGCGGCGCTCGCCGCGGCCACGGAGGCCGCCGAGAGCGGCGCGAAGGCAACCGTGCCGCTCCAGGCCCGCAAGGGGCGCGCCTCGTATCTCGGGGAGCGCTCGATCGGACACCAGGATCCGGGCGCCACCTCCGCAGCACTCATCATGGCCGCGCTGCAGCGGGCGGTCGAGCAGGAGGGCTGATGAGCGAGCGAGTCCTGAGCGGCGCGCCCGCGTCGCCCGGGCTCGCGATCGGGCACGCGCGGGTCTTCTCTCATCCCTCCGAGGAGCCCGCGCGTGATTCCGACCCGACGCGCCCCGGCCGCCCGCCGGCCGAGGAGGCCGAGCACGCCCGCGAGGCGCTGCGGCGGGCCGCCCTGGAGCTCGAGCGCATCGCCGCCGGGCTGCGCGAGAATGGCCGCCCCGACGAGGCCGAGATCGTCGAGACCGGCGCGCTCATGGCCGCGGACCCGCTGCTCGAAGCCGCGGTCACGGAGGCCGTGACGGCCGACGGACGCTCGGCCGCGGCCGCGCTGATCGAGGCCACCGACACGCACGCCGCCGCGATCGCCTCGCTGCCAGATGCCCTACTCGCGGCCCGAGCCGACGACGTGCGCTCGCTCGGCAGGCGCGCGGCCCGCATCGCCGCCGGCGTGCCCGACAAGGCCGCGCACAACGGCTCGGCCTTCGTGCTCGTGGCCGAGGACGTGGGCCCGGCCGAGGTGGCCGAGCACGGCGAGCGGCTCGTGGGCATCGCCCTCTCCGCGGGCGCAGTGACCGCCCACGCGGCGATCGTGGCGCGCTCGCTCGGCATACCGATGACCGTGCTGGCTGGAGCCGAGCTGCTCCAAGCCGCAGAGGGTGCGCCGATCGTGGTCGACGGGAGCGAGGGCACCGTCGTGCTCGAGCCGGACGTCTCCCGCGCTGAGCTCGCGAGGAAGGCATCCGATGCTCGCGCGCAGGCGCGCGCGCGCGAGAGAGCGGACAGTGCGCTGCCGTCCGTGACGGCGGACGGACGGGCCGTACGCGTGCTCGTGAACGCCGCGACCGCGGCCGAGCTCCGCGCGGGCCTGGCGGCCGGCGCCGTCGGCGCCGGCCTGATCCGCACCGAGCTCGCCTTCCTCGATGCGTCTGGATGGCCGTCGCGGGAGCAGCACCTGCGCATGCTCGCGCCGCTCCTCGGCGAGCTCCCGGGACGCACCGCCACCGTGCGCGTGCTCGACTTCGGCGGCGACAAGCTTCCACCGTTCCTGCACGGCGAGCCGCGGCGAGGCATCGAGCTGCTGCTGGCGCACCCCGGTGCGTTCCGCGCGCAGCTCGCCGCGATCGCGCAGCTGGCCGGCGAGGCGCATGTGCGTGTCCTCCTTCCGCTCGTGAGGAGCGCTGAGGATGTGCGGGTCACCCGGGCGATCCTCGGGACGCTTGGTGGGGCCGGGCTCGGCGCGCCGCTGCAACTCGGGGCAATGATCGAACTGCCCGAAGCCGCTGCCGCAGCACCCGAGATCGCCGCCGAGTGCGACTTTCTGAGCGTCGGCACCAACGACCTCACGCACGCGACGCTCGGCACGGACCGCTTCGCGCACGGCGAGGCGCCGGCGCACGACCCGCGTGTGCTCGCTCACATCGCCGCCACGGCACGCGCGGCGCGCGCGGCCGGGATCCCGCTGGAGGTGTGCGGCGAGGCGGCGTCCGACCCGCTCACGGTGCCCCTGCTCGTTGGCCTGGGCGCCGACGAGCTGAGCGCGGGCGCCGCCCGAGTGGGCGCCGTGCGCGCCTGGGTGCGCGCGCTGGACTTCCGCGAGGCCGCCGAGCTGGCGCAGCGAGCCCTGAACGCGCCCGACGCAGCATCGGTCTCAACGCTGAAGAGCCGGCCCCAAGCCGCGCACTGAATCGACAGTCCTGGATAGGGGTCGCTATACGACCCCTAGGCAGGATTGTCGCTTGGATGGGCTCAGTCGCTCAGCGACTCGAGACAGCTCGCGAGCGCTTCCAGCGCGGCCGGAGCGTCGTCGC
The DNA here is from genome assembly GCA_034664005.1 of Thermoleophilaceae bacterium. Taxonomy (GTDB): domain Bacteria; phylum Actinomycetota; class Thermoleophilia; order Solirubrobacterales; family Thermoleophilaceae; genus JACVRW01. The sequence continues at coordinate 8,609 of JAXDIL010000207.1, forward strand.
CCGTGGCGGTCAGGCGCACTTCGGTGCCGCCTTTCGCTCCGAGTGCCAGCACGGCGAGGAGGCTCTTTGCGTTCGCCTCGCGCTCGGGCGTGGCCACCTGGACGTCGGAGGCGAAGCCCATCGCCGCGCGGACGAAGTTGGCGGCGGGCCGGGCGTGGAGGTCCACCCCGGCCGGCAGCGTCGTTACGACGGCCTCAGAGCTTGCCTGCGCCACGCGCGTCCTCCGCGGATCGGGCCACGTCGTCGAGCGGCAGGTTTGCCGACGCCGTCACGGCGGCGGCGACGGCGCCTTCCACGATCGGGGCGTCGACGAGCCGCACGGTGCCGTTGCCGTTGTGGCGCTCCAGCACGTGGCGGACGGTGAGGATGGCGCTCCCGAGGTCGCCGAGCACCACGACGCCCGCTCCCTGGTCTGCGGCGCGGATGGCCGCGCGGACGCGATCCTCGTCGGTGCCGAGCTCACCGTTCGGGAGGCCGCCCGCGGGCTCTATGCGCACTTCGGGCCCCGCCATCTGCCCTGCGAGGGCCGCGAGACCCTCCGCGAGCTCCGAGCTGTGCGATACGACTACGATCCCGACCACGGCCTTCTCCTCCTTCGTCCGTCGCCGGGCTAATCTACACTATCGAAGTGGATTCGACAATATCGAATCGTAAGCGATCCCCCAAGCGCGGCACGATCCAGTCCGTCGACCGCGCGGCACGGATCATGAAGGCTCTCGCGGCTGGACCGCGGCGGCTTGGCGTGAGCGAGCTCGCCGACCGGCTGGGCCTCTCCCGCCCCACCGTTCACGGGCTCCTGCAGACGCTGCTCGCCCACGGCTTCGTCGAGCAGGACCGCGACTCTGACAAGTACCAGCTCGGGGCCGGCCTGCTTCAACTCGGCAACTCGTACCTCGACCTCAACGAGCTGCGCGGTCGCTCGATCGTGCACGCCGAGCGGCTGGCCGAGCGCACCGACGCCGCCGTCCGGGTCGGCGTGATGCACGGCGCCTCGGTGGTTGTCGTGCACCACGTCTTCCGGCCCGACACAACGCTGCAGATCCTCGAGGTCGGTGCGGAGCTGCCGGTGCACGCCAGCGCGCTGGGCAAGGCGATCCTCGCCTTTGCGCCCGGGGAGCTGCTCGAGGACCTGCTCGCCGAGACGCCCGTGAAGCTCACCAGCCGGACGCTCACCCCCGCGGCGCTCCGCAAGGAGCTCACGGCCGCGCGCGAGAGCGGGATCGCCCGCGAGCGCGACGAGGCCGTGCTGGGCGAGTCGAGCGTGGCGGGCGTGATCTTCGACCACTCGGGCCACGCGGTGGGCAGCATCGGCGTCGTGGGCGATACCGAGCGCATCCTGCCGCGCGGCCCCGCGCGCGGAATCGCAGGCGCGGTGGCCGAGGCGGCCCGTGGGGTGTCGCGCGAGCTGGGCGCACGGCGCTGGCCTGCGCCACCGATTGCCTGACGCGGGTACGCTGCGCCCATGAGCGCAAACCTGGCGATGATCCTCACCGAGACCGCCGAACGGAACGGCGATCAGACCGCCTTCAAGCTGGACGACGTCGAGCTGAGCTACTCGCTCCTCGACGAGGGCAGCGCGCGCATAGCCGCGCTCCTGAAGTCGAAGGGCATCGAGCCCGGCGACCGCGTCGGGCTGATGATGCCGAACGTGCCGTACTTCCCGGTCATCTACTTCGGGATCCTGCGCGCCGGGGCCGTTGTCGTGCCGATGAACGTGCTGCTGAAAGGCCGCGAGGTCACGTTCTACCTCGAGGACCCGGGCGCGAAGCTGGTGTTCGCCTGGGGCGACTTCGCCGAGGCCGCCGAGACCGGCGCGGAGCAGGCCGGCACCGAGCTCATCCTCGTCAAGCCGGGCGAGTTCGAGAAGCTCGTGGCCGAGCACGAGCCGGACACCGAGATGGTCGAGCGCAGCGAGGACGACACGGCGGTGATCCTCTACACGTCGGGCACGACCGGCAAGCCGAAGGGCGCCGAGCTGACCCACTCGAACCTGCACAAGAACTCCGCGGGCGTGTCCGAGAAGCTCGGCGAGCTGACCGAGGAGGACGTCCTCGTGGGAGCGCTCCCCCTGTTCCACTCATTCGGGCAGACCTGCACGATGAACAGCGCCGTGTTCGTGGGGGCCACGGTGACGATGCTGCCCCGCTTCGATCCCGAGAAGGCGCTCGAGATAATCGCGCGCGACAAGGTCACCATCTTCCAGGGCGTCCCGACGATGTACAACGCGATGCTGCACTCGGAGTCGGCCGACGACGCCGACTGCTCCACGCTTCGCACCTGCATGTCCGGCGGCGCCGCGATGCCGGCGGAGCTGATGCGGGCGTTCGAGGAGAAGTTCGGCTGCATCATCCTCGAGGGCTACGGGCTGTCGGAGACCTCCCCGGTCGCCTCCTTCAACCACCCGGACAAGGAGCGCAAGCCCGGCTCGATCGGCACCCCGATCGAGGGTGTGGAGATGCAGGTCTGGGACGACGACGGGAACGAGCTCGAGCAGGGCGAGGTCGGCGAGATCGTCATCCGCGGCCACAACATCATGAAGGGCTACTGGAACCGTGACGACGCCAACAAGGAGGCGATCACGGACGACGGCTGGTTCCGCACCGGCGACATGGCGAAGGTCGACGAGGACGGCTACTTCTTCATCGTGGACCGCAAGAAGGACCTGATCATCCGGGGCGGCTACAACGTCTACCCGCGCGAGATCGAGGAGGTGCTCTACGAGCACCCGGCGATCCAGGAGGCTGCGGTCGTGGGCGTGCCGCACGACGAGCTCGGCGAGGAGGTCGGCGCCGCGGTGGTGCTGAAGCAGGGCGAGTCGCTCGACGCCGACGAGCTGAAGAGCTACGTCAAGGAGCAGGTGGCCGCCTACAAGTACCCGCGCACGGTCTGGTTCGTGGACGAGCTGCCCAAGGGTCCGACCGGCAAGATCCTGAAGCGCGAGATCGAGGTGCCGCAGGAGGCGAGCGCCTCCGCTGAGTCCTAGCGCTTAGGCTCGTCAGCTAGCCTGCCGCCCCGGATGCGGTCGGGGAACGGCTTCACACGTCGGGGGCTTTTTGGCGCCGGCGCCGCGGGTGCCGCGGCCGCTGGCCTGTCCGCCTGCGGCGACGACTACTTCGAGCCCGCGACCTCGCACGGCAAGGACGCCCCGAACGTCCTCCTGATCTTCACGGACTCCACGCGCGCCGACTACATCGGCCACTGGAATCCCGACGGACGTCTGGTCGACACGCCGAACCTCGACGCGATCGGCAGGGACTCGCTCGCGTTCAAGCTGGCCGTGCCCGAGGCGATGCCCACCGGCCCGGCGCGCCGCGGGCTCCTCACCGGGGTGCGCTCGTTCCCGTTCCGCAACTACGTGCCGACCGAGGGGCTGCCGATCGGCCCCGGCTGGATCCCGATCCAGGACCACCAGCCGATCGTGACCGAGGTGCTAGGCGAGGCCGGCATCGAGACCGGCTACTGCACGGACAACCCGTTCCTCGTGGGGCCACGCTTCGGGAACTTCCGGCGCACGCTCGACTTCGTGCGGCCGAGCTACTCGCAGGGCGCGTACCGCTTCCTCAACAAGCCGTTCAAGCGGCCCGCCCCGCGCAGCGCGATCGAGCGCTATCTGCTGCCCGAGCTGAACGACTCGGTCGAGGTAGGGCGGCTCCGCTCGATGGTGGGCTGGAACTCCATCTACCGCGACAGCGACAACGATTACCCGACCGCGCGCGTCGTCAGGTCGGGCATCAACATCGTCGACGACCTGAAGAAGAAGGGCCCGTTCTTCCTCGGGATCGACTGCTTCGACCCGCACGAGCCGCTCGACGCCCCGCGCGTGTTCCAGAACAAGTTCGGCGGTCCGAAGGGGATCGAGACGGAGAAGGGAATCACCCCGATCCAGCCCTTCGAGACGCCCTACTCGTGGGTGGTCGACGTGGAGCTCGACGACGCCACTATCGAGCGCGTGCGCGAGCTGTACGCGGCGGAGATCAGCTTCATGGACGAGTGGGTCGGCCGGCTGATGACCCGGATGGACGACCTGAAGCTGCTCGACAACACGGTCGTCATCTACTCCTCCGACCACGGCCTGACCCTGGGCGAGCACGGGATCGTCGGGAAGCACGCCTCGCGCGCCCAGTGGCACATCTACCACGTGCCGTTCATGATCCGGCACCCCGAGGGGAAGCTCGCGGGCGAGTGGCACGACTACTTCGCCTCGAACCACGACATCACGCGCACCGCGCTCTCCTTCATGGGAGTGCGGGCACCGGGGATGATGGCCGGCGAGGACCTCTCGGTGATCTTCGAGGGGAAGGAGCCGCCGCCGCGCCCGCACTTCACCTCCTGCTACGACGACCACGTCCTTGCCGGCGACCACGACTGGTTCTTCATCGCTGACAGCGCGGGGCTGCGCAAGCGGCTCTACGACAAGAAGAGCGACCCCCAGGAGCTGGTTGACGTGGCGGCCGATCATCCCGACCTGGTCGACAAGTACTGGCGCATCCTCGAGGACGAGGCCGGCGGCACGCTGCCCCAGTTCAGCCGCAAGGGTGCCAAGCCGGTGCTCGGCGGATGAGCCTGACGCGCCGGACCCTGCTGCGCCGCGGTGGCGCCGGCGCGGCGGGCGCGGGCGTGCTCGGGTCGCTCGCCGCGGCCGGGAACGCGTCAGCCCAGCTCGGCGACGATCGCGGCCGCGGCGCGCTGCTCGTGGTGCTGCCGCTGGTGCGTGCCGATCACGTGAACGCCTTCGAGGGCGGCGCGCCCGCGAAGACGCCGAACCTCAACGAGCTCACCAAGAAGTCGCTGCGGTTCGACCGCGCGATCCCGGAGTCGATGCCGGCGCTGTCGGCGCGCCGGGCGCTCGTCACGGGCATGCGCGCGTTCCCGTTCCGCGACTGGCGCCGCCTCGACGGCTTCCCCTCGGTGCCGGGCTTCAATCCGGTGTGGGACCACCAGCCGCTGCTCATGGAGGTCACGCGCGCGGCCGGCGTCGAGACGATCTATGTGACGGACAACCCGGTGTTCGACGGCCCGCGCTTCGCGGACGTGCGCCGGGCGGGTGGCCCGGCCGGCGGCGCACTCGGCTCGGGGATCGACCAGGAGCTCCTAAAGTCCTTCGCGCGCCAGACGGACGCCACGCGCCGCACCTTCAGGGAGGGCATCAAGGCGCTGCGGGAGGTGAAGCGGGTCGGCTCATTCTTCGTCGGCGTGGACCCGTTCGACCCGGCTGACGCCTACAAGGCGCCGCCCTTCTACGTGCGCCCCGGCCGGGTGGAGGACGACGGCGTCGGCCCCACGGACGGCCGGCTCGTGGAGCTCCAGTTCTCGGACAAGGACATCGAGCGCGTGCGCGAGGCCTACGTGGCGCACGTGGAGGCGGTGGACGACGAGCTCGGCAAGCTGATGGACGCGGTGCCGGACGACACCGTCGTGTTCGTGCTCGGCGACCACGGGCTGGCGCTCGGCGAGCACGGCTACCTCGGGCGCGCGGCGCCCACCTCGCACCGCCTGTCGTACGAGATCCCGTACCTGATCCGGCATCCGGACGGCGAAAAGTCCGGCGACGACGTCAACTGGTACGCCACCACGCATGACGTCGCCCCCACGCTGCTGTCGTTCCTCGGCCTGACCATCCCCGGGAAGATGGACGGCGAGGACCTCACGTCCCTGTTCGACGATGTCGACGAGGAGGACCTGCCGAAGCGCGAGAAGTCGATCACCGCGGTCGGGTCGCAGATCATCATTCGCGATCGCCGCTGGCTCGTCGTGGCCGACCGCGAGCGGACCATCCGGCGGATGTTCGACGACGACGAGGAGGTCGAGGACGACATCACTCGTTACGACAACATCGCGAACGAGGACACCGGGAAGCTGACCGAGCTCTCGGTGGCATCGCTGGTCCTGGCCGGCGGCACGCTGCCCGAGTTCGGTCCCGACGGAGCGCTGCGGCCCCCGCGCGAGAGCGGCGACGACGACGCGGACGACGACGGGATCCCGAACGAGTTCGATCCGTTCGACAACGACGAGCCCGAGGACGGCGTCACCAAGCAGGACCTCCTCTACGACGGCCGGATGCCCGAGGGAGGTGAGCTCCCGTCAGCGAGGAAGTGACCGAGCGCGAGAACCCGCCGGCCGAGTTCCTCTACGAGAACAAGTGGCGCATATTCGGCGTGATGATGATCGGCTGGGCGATGTCCCTGCTGGACGTCTCGATCGTGAACATCTCGATCCCCGAGCTGCAGGACGAGATGTCCACGGACGTGGCCAACGTGACCTGGGTCATCAACGCGTACAACATCATGTTCGCGATCCTGCTGGTGTCGATGGGCCGGCTGGCGGACCAGTTCGGCCGCCGCAGGTTCTTCGTGCTCGGCCTGACCGTGTTCACGATCGGCTCCGCGCTCTGCGCCACCGCGTGGTCGGTCGAGTGGCTGATCGTGTTCCGGGTGATCCAGGGCGTGGGCGCCGGCATCCTCGCCCCGCTCGGCTTCGCGATGACGATCCTCGTCTTCCCGCCGCACCAGCGCGGCTTCGGGCTAGCGCTGATCGCCGTCGTCGCCCTCGTGTCCTCGGCCGCCGGCCCGGTGCTCGGCGGCGTGCTGATCGAGATCGCGAGCTGGCACTGGATCTTCCTGATCAACATCCCGTTCGGAATCGTGGGGATCGTGCTCGCGCTGCGCTGGTGGCCGGAGACCTGGGACCTCAGCGCGGTCGGCAAGCAGGTGGACGTGCGCGGGATGCTCCTGCTGGGCGGCGCCGTGCTGTTCCTCACGATGGCCCTGATCGAGGCCAACCCCTTCGGCGGCGACCTGCCGCTCTGGCTCACCCTCATGCAGGGGGCGATCCTGCTCGGCGTGCTGTTCTTCTGGTGGGAGCGGCGCGCGCCGGACCCGATGATCACGCCCGGCCTGCTCGCGAATCGCCAGTTCCGGAACGCGAACATCGCGATGCTGCTCTTCGCCGCCGGGGCCATCGGCACGCTGCTGCTGCTCTCGCTCGTGTTCGTGAACCTCTGGGGCTTCACGCAGCTCGAGGCCGCGCTCGCGATCCTGCCGGTTCCGGCCTGCGGGCTGATCGCGTGGCCGTTCGTCGGCCGGGCCGCCGATACGCGCCCGCCGGGCGAGCTCGCCAGGCCCGCACTGATCGTGATGGCGATCGGCATGCTGTGGGTCTCCTTCCTTCCCTCCACCTCCGACGACGCCTGGGCGTACATCCGCATCCTGCCCGGGCTCCTGATGATCGGCGCCGGGATGGGAATCGGCTTCCCGGCGCTGAACGTAGGCGCGATGGGGGCGGTCACTGGCCAGGACCTGGGCCTCGCCTCCGGCGTGCTGAACACCGCGCGCCAGCTCGGCGCCGCGCTCGGAGTGGCGGTCCTGATCGCCACCTTCGGCGGCGCCCTCCACGCCCACATGTCGTGGTTCGCCGACGACGAGATAGAGGACATCGTCGACGACTGGGAGATCCCGAAGCCGCTCGCGGGAACGGTGATCCAGTCGACACTCCACGACTACACGGGCGGCACCCAAGAGCGCTTCAAGCCCAAGCCGGGGTTCGACGAGGAGATTGTCCGACAGACCGCCGGCTCGGCCCGCGAGGGCTTCGCCTGGGCGTTCCGCCAGGCCGCCCTGCTGATCCTGTCGGCCATCCCCCTGATGGGGGCACTGCGCCGGACCCCCGCCCAGGCACGCGCCGAGGCGATGGCGGCGGCGTCGGGCCAGGGCCCACCGCCGGCGGCCGGCGCCCGTCCCGAGCCCGTCTAGCGGAGCATCCTGTCGAAACGTCCCATATTGGGACGGAACTACAGGCTGCTCTCGCCGATGGCCTCTTTCGGTGCTGCCGTCGAGCCCGCGAGGCGCGTTTCGACCCACGCGACCAGGCGCGCGGCGGACTCCTCGGGCGACTCCGACTCGGTCTCGAGCGTCAGCTCCGCCCCGAGCGGCTCTTCGTACGGGTCCGACACGCCCGTGAATCCCTGGATCTCGCCGGAGCGGGCGCGCTCGTAGAGGCCCTTCACGTCGCGGCGCTCGCACTCGTCGACCGAGGCGCGCACGTGCACCTCGACGAAGCGGTCGCCCATGCGGGCGCGGGCCTCGTCGCGGGTGGCGCGGTAGGGCGAGACGGCGGCGACGAAGGTCACCACGCCGTTGCGGGAGAGAAGGTCGGCGACCCAGGCGATCCGGCGCACGTTCACGTCGCGGTCCTCGCGCGAGAAGCCCAGCCCGGCACAGAGATTCTGGCGGACGTCGTCTCCGTCGAGCACCTCCACGCGGTGGCCGAGATCGCGGAGCTGGCCGGCGGCGAGGCGGCCGACGGTCGACTTGCCCGAGCCCGACAGGCCGGTGAGCCAGAAGCAGAGGCCCGAGCCGCTGCGCGCCGGCGCGGCGAGCGTGCCGTGGGCGATCGGGCCGAGGTTCGGCTCGCAGCCATGGAGCTCGAAGGCCCGAAAGTCCGAGAACAGCCGGTGCTCGGGCCCGTGGTAGTCGGAGGAGCCGGTGCTCAACAGCCCGAGCTCCTCGGTGCACCGCGCCAGCAGCAGCGTCTGCTCCTCGGAGTGCGACGGATAGAACACCTCGACCCCGTCCAGTCCGACATCCCGATAGCGCGAGATCGCATCCAGCACCTCACCGCTGTCGTCGACGTCCCAGAACGGATGGGCCCAGACCGCAACGCCCGCAGCCTCGTGGATCCACGCGATCGCCTCCTCGACGGTCGGGCGCGAGCGCGCGACGTAGCCGGGCTGACCCTGGATCAGATACGCCGGAATGAAGGAGGAAACGTCGGCGTGACCCTCAGAGCCGAGTCGTTCGGCGTTCGCCGGGTGCGCCAGCACCGCCGCCGCCAGGTGGGGCCGCCCGACCGGCTTGCCCTTCGCCTTGCGCGCCTCGATCGGCGCGGCGTCGATCTCGAAGCCGAGCTCGCGGAGGCGGTCGGCCATGGCGTCGGCGCGCCGCTCGCGGTCCGCTCGCGCGTCGAGGAGGCGCTCGCCAAGCAGCCCACTGCGGTGGTCAATCCCATAGCCGAGCACGTGGAGGTCCTCGTACTGCCCGTCGACGGCTGAGATCTCGGTGGCGGGCACGACGCGCACGCCGTGCACCGCACCGGCCGCCAGCGCCTCGTCGACGCCGTCGACCGTGTCGTGGTCGGACAGCGCCAGCAGCTCGACGCCCGCGCGGGCAGCGTTCTCCACCACCTGAGCGGCCGGCAGGTCGCCGTCCGAGTGGAGCGAGTGCGACTGAAGGTCGAAGGCAGGGACACTCACGGCGGGCCACACATTAGTGAGTGACCCTCCGGTAAAGCGCGGTTTTGCCGTCGCCGCCTAGGGCGTCGTGGCAGTGCTGCGCGGGCCCTCGTCGCGCCCCGCGACCGCCCTGTAGATGCCCAGCAGGATCATCGTGCCGATGATCGCGCCGATCAGGCCACCGAGGTCGAACATGTCGTTGTCGCCGATGCCAAGCAGCTCCGTGAACAGGAAGAAGCCGACGAGGGCGCCCGCCAGACCCAGCAGGATCGTGACGAAGAACCCGCCCGGATCGTCTCCCGGCATGAGGGCCTTGGCGATGAATCCGGCCAGCAGGCCGAGGATGATTGCTCCGATCATGAGGTACCGATACCCACTTATTCGACGGGTATGCCGTGGCGCATGGTGTTTTCGGTCACGACGCGCGGCTCCACGAACTGGAGCAGGTAGTCCGGCCCGCCCGCCTTGGCGCCGATTCCCGAGCGGCGGTTGCCCCCGAACGGCTGCCGCCCGACCATCGCGCCGGTGATGCCGCGGTTCACGTAGAGGTTCCCGACCGGCATGCGCGCCGCCACGCGCTCGATCGTCGCGGGCGTGCGCGAGAAGAGTCCGCCGGTGAGCGCGAACGGGAGCGCGTCGACGATGTCGCAGGCCTCGTCCACGTCGCGCACGCGCGTGACCGCGAGGACTGGCCCGAAGATCTCCTCGCTCAGCACCGGAGAGTCGTCTGGGAGGTCAGCCACGAGCGCCGGCGAGCAGAACCAGCCCTCGCCCGGGAGCGGCCGCTCCGAGCGCGCGAGCGGCTCCGCCATCGCCGCGTAGCGCTCGACCCGCTCCTGCGCCTCGCGCTCGATCACGGGCGGCACCTCCGTGGCGAAACGCTCGGCCTGGCCCACGTCGAGCACGCGCACCGCGCCGGCAAGGCGCTCGAGCAGCGTGTCCGCGGTGGCCTCGTGGACGAGCACGCGCGCCGCGGCCGAGCACTTCTGGCCCGCGTAGCCGAACGCCGAGTGGATCAGCTCGGGCACGACCTCGTCGAGGTCGGCGTCGGCGTCCACCATCACGCAGTTCTTCCCGCCCATCTCCGCCACGACGCGCTTCACGTGGCCCTGCCCCTCAGGCGTCTCGGCCGCGGCACGCACGATCTCGAGGCCGACCGCGCTCGAGCCGGTGAACGCGATCACGTGCACGCGCGGATCGCGCACCAGCGCGGCCCCCACCTCCCCGTAGCCCGGCAGGAGCGACAGCGCCTCGCGCGGCACGCCCGCCGCGTGCAGCGCGTCGACGAGCGCCCCAGCGCTGCCGGGCGACTGCTCGGCCGGCTTCAGCACCGCCGCGTTGCCGGCGGCGAGCGCTGCCGCGGTCATGCCGCAGGGGATCGCGAGCGGGAAGTTCCACGGCGCGATCACCGCCGCGACGCCGCGCGGCGCGTAGCGCATCGTGTTGCGCTCGCCGGGCACCTGCACGAGCGCGCGGCCCGCGTCAAGCGCGACCGCCTCGTCCGCGTAGTACTCGAGGAAGTCGATCGCCTCGCAGACGTCGCCGTCCGCCTCCGGCCACGGCTTCGCGCACTCGCGCACCTGAAGCGCGGCCAGCTCGAGCCGCCGCTCGCGCAGCAGTGCGGCCGCGCGCCGGAGCACCTCCGCGCGCTCGGCCGCCGGCACGGCGCCCCACACGCGGAAGCCACGCGCCGCTCCCTCGACGGCCGCGGCAGCATCGTCCTCCGTCGCGCGGGCGGCCTCGGCCACGACGCGCTCCGGCTCGCCGGGGTCGGTCGAGGTGAAGGAGCCGCCGACGCGGCCCGACAGCCGCTCGCCTCCCGCCCAGATCGGCACCTCCAGCGGAAGCCTCGAATCAAGCTCGCGCAGCGCCTCGAGCAGCGACTCGCGGGCGGGGGCGCGGCGCAGCTCCAGGATCGGCTCGTTGCGGAAGCTCACGGCGCGGCGAGCAGCTCCTCGATCGGCGTGCCGCGCTGCGGCTCCCCGATAAACGACTCGTTTGCCGTGTTCTCGAGCAGCCGCCGCACGAGGTAGGCCATGCCCGCCACGAGGTCGCCGACCGGGCAGTAGATCCGCACCCGGTAGCCGAGGTCCGCGAGCGCGGCACGCCGATCG
>JAXDIL010000071.1:0-40670 GCA_034664005.1 Thermoleophilaceae bacterium
TCACCCCGGAGGCGGAGGAGATGAACCATCACCCCGACCTCGAGATCTCGTGGAAGACGGTGACGGTCACCATCACGACGCACAGCGAGGGCGGGCTCACCGAGGGTGATTTCGAGCTTGCGCGCCGGATTGATGCGCAGGGCTAGCCGCTACACTCGCGGCGTCACCGCATGAGCGACGACGATCCTCCTCGAAGTAGGCAGAAAAAGGACCTCGCGGTCCTCGCCTCGCAGGCAAGTGGTCTGAGATGACCCAGGTCCTGCTCCTGTTCGGCGTCGCCGTGCTGGTAGCCCTGAACGGCTTTTTCGTTGCGGCCGAGTTCGCGCTGGTGCGCGCCCGCGAGGGTCGCGTGGAGCAGCTGCGCGACGAGGGCCGGCGCAGCGCCGCGCTCGTGCTCGAGCAGATCGAGCGAATCGACGAGTACCTGTCGGCCTGCCAACTCGGCATAACCATGGCCTCGCTCGGCATCGGCTTCCTTGGCGAGCCCGCGATCGCCCAGATCTTCGAGGACCTGTTCGGGAATTCGATCTCGCACGGCGCGTCGCTCGCGATCTCGCTCACGATCGCCTACCTGATCACCACGGCGCTGCACATCACCGTCGGCGAGCAGGTGCCGAAGATCTACGCCATCGTGAACGCCGAGAGGACCGCGGTCCGGGTGGCACGCCCGCTGCGCTGGTTCCGGCGCACGTTCAGCCCGCTGATCTGGCTCCTGAACACGGCCTCGAACTGGATGCTCCGGCTGGTGGGCGTCGACCCGCACGCCGAGTTCGAGGAGATCAGCTCCTCCGAGGACCTCAAGCTGATCATCGCGCGCAGCCAGCGCGGCGGGAAGCTCGACCCCGGCGAGGCGGGGATGCTGTCGGGCGTCTTCCACCTGCACGAGCAACAGGCGCGCCAGGTGATGACACCGATTCCGGCCGTGGTGACCGTCGACGCGTCGGAGACCGCCGAGGCCGCCCTGCGCAAGGCGGTCGACTCGGGCCACACGCGGCTGGTGGTGACGGAGGACGGCAACACCGACCGCATCAAGGGCATCGTGCACGTGAACTCGTTGGCGCGGAAGCTCATGTCGGAGGGCCCGGAGGCCTCCATCGAGAGCAGCGTCAAGGACGCGCTGATCGTGCCGGAGACGAAGCCACTCGACGACCTGCTGGCGGACCTCCAGCGCGAGCGCGCGTCGATGGCCGTCGTGGTCGACGAGTACGGCCGCACGGCGGGCATCGTCACCGTGGAGGACATCATCGAGGAGGTCGTGGGCGAGATCGCCGACGAGACCGATCCCGCCGTGGCCGGAGTGCGCCGGCTCGCGAACGGCGACTGGTGGGTGCGCGGGCACGTGCCGATCACCGACCTCGCCGACTACGGCCTCAACCTGCCGGTGGACTCGGAGGCGTACAACTCGGTCGGCGGCTTCGTGTTCGGCGAGCTCGGTCGCCTGCCGAAGCGCGGCGACATGGTGCAGGTCAACGGCTATTCGCTGCGCGTCGAGGCGGTGCGCGAGAACCGCGTGGAGGCCGTGCGCATCCGCGACCACCACGCGCGCGGCGAGGAGCCTCCGTCGCGCCCGCCGGCGGACAGCAGCGGCGTGCGCCCGGTGGAGCAGGCCGCCTCGACGCCGCGCGAGGTGGAGCGCCGCGCCGAGGGCCAGTAGGCGGCCCAGTCGGCTTATATCCGTCCGAACCGGGGAATAGCTTCGCGCGCAGAGTGCTTCTCGGAGGAGGAGGTCTCCCCGGCATGTGGTGCGTGAAGCTCAGCGATTCGCAGCGTGACGCTTTGAGGGCACTTGTGCGCGAGCAGGGCAAGCGCGGCCCCGCCCTCGTCGCCGCGCTGGAGGCCCTGGAGCTCGCGCGCTGGGACGACCTGCCGGACGCGACCCTGCCCTGGGAGCGGGTCGCCGAGCTGGCCGAGCGTCAGGGCATCGGCGAGGCCGACGTCGTCTGGGACCTCGCGGCCGGCACCCCGCCACCGCTGCGCCGCTAGTACTCGTAGAAGCCCTCGCCGGCCTTCCTGCCGAGCTTGCCGTCGGCGATCAGCTCGCGCACACGGTTCGGGATCTCGGTGCCGATCGACTCCCCGATCGCGGCCGACACGTCGAGCCCCACGAAGTCGAGCAGCGCGAGCGGCCCCATCGGGTGCCCGGCGCCGAGCTTCATGCAGGTGTCGATCGCCTCGGGCGACAGCCCGTCGCGCTCGAGCAGGCGCACGGCGTCGAACAGGTACGGGAACAGCAGCTTGTTGACCACGAACCCGGCGGCGTCCGGCACCTCGACGGCGGTCTTCTGGAGCCGCTCGCAGAGCCGGTGCAGCTCGAGCTTCGTCTCCGCTGTCGCCGCATCGGGGAACGAGAGCTCGACCAGCTTCATCTTCTCGACCGGGTTGAAGACGTGAAGGGCCGCGAACCGATCGGGACGGCCGCTCGCCGCCGCGAGTTCGGCCACGGACAGCGATGACGTGGTGGTCGCGAGGATCGACTCCGGCGGGAGCAGGCCGCCGAGCCGGGCATGGATCTCGCACTTGACCTTCGCGTCCTCGGCCACCGCCTCGACGACGATGTCGCAGTCGCGCAGCGCGTCGAGCTCGGTAACGACGCTGGCGCCACCAACCTTCTCGGTCGCGCGCTCGGCCGACTGCTCGCTGCGCGCCCAGACGAACACCTCATGGTGCTCGGCCGCGGCCCGCGCCAACCCGCGCGCGATCGCTCCGGTCCCCACTATTCCCAGTTGATGAGCCACATCCGCCCCATTGGTTGACTGGACAGTCAATCGGTACGCTTACCACATGCGAAACGTAGGTGAGCGTGAGGTCGTCATCGTCGAAGCAGCACGGACGCCGATCGGACGCGGGCATCCGGAGAAGGGTTACTACAAGGACACACACCCGAACGAGCTGCTCGGGAAGACCTACACAGAGGTCATCGAGCGCGCTGGTATCGACGCCTCCGAGGTCGAGGACGTCATCACCGGCTGCGTGCAGCAGTACGGCGAGCAGATGTTCAACGTGGGCCGCAACGCGTGGCTGCAGGCCGGACTTCCGGTCGAGACGCCGGCCACGACCGTCGACCGCCAGTGCGGCTCGGCTCAGCAGGCAGTGAACTTCGCCGCGGCGCTGATCGCCTCCGGCGTGCACGACGTGGCCATCGGCTCCGGCGTCGAGCACATGGGCCACATCCCGATGGGCGTGGGCTTCAAGTGGGTCGACGAGGTCGGCTCCCCCTGGCCGCCGCAGATCATGGAGCGCTTCAACCTCGTGCCGCAGGGGATCTCGGCCGAGATGATCGCCGACCAGTGGGAAATCCCGCGCTCCGAGCTCGACGAGATCGGACTCCGCTCGCACCAGCGCGCCGCTCAGGCCACCGAGGAGGGTCGCTTCGAGCGCGAGATCGTGCCGTTCCAGGTGAACGGCGACACCTACGTGACCGACCAGGGGATCCGCCCCGACACCAGCATCGAGAAGCTCTCGGAGCTGAAGCCGGCCTTCAAGGAGGACGGCAAGATCACGGCGGGCAACTCGTCGCAGATCTCCGACGGCGCCGCCTCCGTCCTCCTGATGGAGCGGAAGAAGGCGGAGTCGCTCGGGCTCAAGCCGCGCGCGCGGATCGTCGACCAGACGACCGTCGGCGTGGACCCCGTGATCATGCTCACCGGCCCGATCCCGGCCACCAAGAAGCTGCTCGAGCGCAACAACATGAAGATGGACGACATCGACCTCGTGGAGATCAACGAGGCCTTCGCGTCCGTCGTGGCCGCCTGGCGCCGTGAGCTCGATCCGGACATGGACCGCGTGAACGTGAACGGTGGCGCGATCGCGCTCGGGCACCCGCTCGGATCCACCGGCGCGCGCCTGATCACCACGCTGCTGCACGAGCTCGAGCGCTCCGACAAGGAGCTCGGGCTCGTGACGATGTGCTGCGGCGGCGGGCTCGGCACCGGGACGCTGATTCAGCGGGTTTAAGGTCAGGTTTGGGGCCGCCCTGCCCGGTTAGGTGCCGGACGGGGCGGGTACACCCGCCGAGTGCCGGTGCATACGCAGGGATCACTTCTAGACGGCCGGTATCGGGTAGTCAGGCACCTCGGCTCCGGTGGCATGGCGTCCGTCCTCCTCTGCGAGGACGAGCGTCTGGGCCGCCAGGTGGCCGTGAAGCGCCTCCACGCCGATAGCCCGGTGGACGTCGAACAGCGCTTCAATCGCGAGGCGAAGCTCGGCGCATCGCTGAACCACCCGAACCTCGTCTCGGTGTTCGACACCGCGACCGACGACGAGGGCGTCCTGATCGTCATGGAGTACGTGGACGGCGAGCCGCTCTCGCGCATGCTGCGCCACGGGCCGATGCGGCCCGACGAGGTGAGCCGCATGGTCACCGAGCTCGGAGAGGCGCTCGACCACGCGCACGCCCAGGGCATCGTGCACCGCGACGTGAAGCCGGCGAACATCCTCGTGCGCGAGGACGGCGTCACGAAGCTCGCGGACCTCGGCATCGCCACCGCCTCCGACGGCACGCGCATCACCCGCAGTGGCACGGTGCTCGGCACCGCCTCGTACATGGCGCCCGAGCAGCTCGAGGGCGGAGTCGTCGGGCCGGCCGCGGACGTGTACGCGCTGGCCGCGATCGCGTTCGAGGCGCTGAGCGGGAGGAAGCAGCGCGAGGGGCGCACGCCGATGGAGGTCGCGCACAGGATCGCCACCGAGGGCCCGCCGGACCTGCGCGACGCCTGGCCTCAGGCGGCCAAGCCCGTTGCGAAGGTGATCCAGCGCGGGCTGGCGCTCGACCCCCGGGATCGCCCCGCCTCCGCGGGCGAGTTCGCGCGCGAGCTGTCCGACGCGATCGAGTCCGCGCCCGAGCCGACCGCGAAGACGCGCCTGCTCGGGGGCGTCGCCGCCGCCGGGGCCGCGGCCGCGGGCGGCCGGGGCGGTGCGGACACCCCCCGGGCCGGCACCACCGCGGCCCGGCCGCAGCGCGCCCCTCGCAGTGGCGGCCCGAACGTCACGGCGGTCGTCCTGGCGCTGATCTTCATCGTGCTCGCGGCGGCCACGATCGTCGGCGCCGTGCTGTCGGGCGGCGACGACTCGAACCAGAACGCGGACCGAACGCCCGCGCAGCCGGCCGAACCGAAGCAGTCGGGCAAGGCCGACCAGCCGAAGAAGGCCAAGAAGCCGAAGAAGCCGAAGAAGGACAAGGGGGCCGCCCCGGCGCCGGCCGCCACCCCGACGGCGGAAGGCGACGCGGCCCGCGGCGCACAGCTCAACAACGAGGGCTTCATCCTGATGAACCAGGGTCGCTACGACGAGGCGGTCCCGCTGCTCCAGGAGGCGGTGAACTCGTTTCCGGAGGGCACGACCGACGTGAAGTACGCATACGCCCTCTTCAACCTCGGCAAGGCGCTGCGGCTAGCGGGCCGGCCCGACGAGGCGATCCCGGTGCTCGAGCGGCGCCTCGAGATCCCGAACCAGACCGAGACGGTCCAGCGCGAGCTGGATCTCGCTAGGCAGCAAGCCCGCGGGGGCGGCGGGGGCGACGAAGGCGACGAAGGCGACGAGGGCTAGCGGCCTCGAGCTGGCGCGCGATCCCCGCGTCGAGGTCGACGCGCGGCGCGTAGCCCAACTCGGCTGCCGCTCGCCGTCGGCACCCTAAGGTGACGCTCACCTCGCCTCCGAAGGCGGGGAGTTCCAGCAGCTCCGGCGAACCGAGCAGCTCGAGCGCGCCCCGCAGCGGGACGGAGCGCCAGCCGGAGACGTTGTAGGCCCGCCCGGTCCAGCCGTGGCGGAGCGCGGCGATCAGGCCGGCCACCGCGTCGTCGACGTAGGTGAAGTCGCGCGCCGCGCCGGGCGGCGCGTGCAGGGGCACCGGCTCGCCGCGCCCGATGGCGGCGATCCAGCGGGCAAAGGCCATCTCGGGGCGCTGTCCGGGGCCGTAGACCGTGAACGGCCGGACGATGACGGAGTCGCCGCCGCACGCCCGCACCGCGGCCTCGGCGGCCACCTTGCTCTCGGCGTACGGATTGAGCGGCGCCGGCTCCGCGTGCTCGGGGGTGGGCAGCTCGCTGGCGTTGCCGTACACCGACGAGCTCGAGACGAATACGAAGCGGGCGCCGCGCGCGGCGGCGGCGCGCGCCAGTCGTTCCGTCAGCCCGACGTTGGCGTCGCGCAGCTCGGTCGGTGAGCGACGGGTGCGCACGCCGGGAAGGCCGGCAAGGTGGACCACCGCGTCCACCCCGCGCAGGTGCTCGGGACCAGCGCTCGCAATCGCGACCCGGGCCCCGCGTCCGCGCAGACCGGGTATGGCGGCGGGCCCGACGCCCTCCGCGTAGTCGCCAGAGAGGTCGTCCACGCAGCGCACGGCGAAGCCCTCGTCGAGAAGCGCGGCGCAGAGCCGGCTCCCGATAAAGCCGAGCCCGCCCGTTACGAGCACCCTGTCAGCCATCGATGTCGATCATGACGTTCTCGAACTCGACCCGCGCGTCTTCCATCAGCGCCGGGCCCTCCTTCGCGTCGCCGTGGCGCCTGAACGCCGGCGCCTCCACCGACGCCCTCAGCGTGTACTCGCCACTGGCCGGGATGCTGAAGTTCTCGGCATAGTGGAAGAACTCGGCGTAGTAGAAGCTGAGCTGCTTTCGCTCGACCCGCCCGCCGGCCTCGTCCAGCACCTCGAGCGTGATCCGCGCGTCGGGCACGATGCGCCCGGTCGAGCGCTCGATCGGGATGACCTCCAGATGGGCTGTCTCCCCGCGCGCGGGATCGCGCCACACCATGTGACCCTGGTCCATGTGGAACCAACCCTCCGCCGGCTCCTTGATGTACGCGATCCGCCAGTCGCCGCTCTCGACGGACCCGCCCTCCTCGGCGATCTCCTCTTCGAGCGTCGCGTACTGCGCTGCCACGCCCTCGGGCACGGCGCTCGCGGCGGCATGTGGCGTGGTTGTCGTCGGCGTGGTGCCGGTGCCGACGGCGGTGAGCGTGCCGCCGTCGTCGTCGTCACCGCAGGCCGCGAGCACTGCCCCAGCCAGGGCCGCGGCGATCAAACCCGCCGCTAGGCCTCTATTCAGCATCTCGTCTCCTCCAAAGTTAGGGTACCCTAATATAAGTTAGGGCACCCTAACACAGCTTCGAGGGACGGGTGCTCGCCGTGGGCCGCGCTGGCATGATGCGGCCTGTGACTCACGCCGACGCCGTGCTCCCGCTGGTGCCCTCCGACGAGGAGCGCCAGATCCGGGCGGCCGTGCGCGGGATCTGCGACGGCTTTCCCGAGGACTACGCGCGCCGCAAGCACGCGGCGGGCGAGCCGCCCACGGAGCTCTGGGACGCGATGGCGGAGAAGGGCTATCTCGGCGTGAACCTGCCCGAGGAGTGGGGCGGGGGCGGGCTTGGCATGACCGGCCTGGCGACCGTCGGAGAAGAGATCGCGGCGGCCGGCAAGTCGCTGCTCCTGATCGTGGTGTCGCCGGCGATCGTCGGCAACATCCTCGCCCGCCACGGCACCGCCCGGCAGAAGGAGCGCTGGCTGCGCGGCATCGCGGCGGGCACCACGAAGATCGCCTTCGCGATCACCGAGCCGGACGCCGGCACGAACTCGCACAACCTGTCGACGTCCGTCGAGCGCCGCGGCGAGACGCTCGTGCTCCGCGGCCAGAAGACCTACATCTCCGGGGTCGAGCACGCCGACGCCGTGCTGGTGGTGGCGCGCAGCCGCCTGCCGGACGGCCCGCTCGGGCTGCCGTCGCTGGCGATCGTCGACGTGGACACGCCCGGCTTCACCCGCGACGAGATCCCCATGCCGTACATCGGTCCCGACAAGCAGTGGACGCTCTTCTTCGACGACGTCGAGCTGGAGGAGGAACGCCTGATCGGCGGCGAGGGCGGCGGCCTCGGACCGGTGTTCGACGGGTTGAACCCCGAGCGGATCATGGGCGCCGCGATCGCCTGCGGAGCGGGCAGGCGCGCGCTCGAGAAGGCGGCCGCGTATGCGCGCGAGCGCGCCGTCTGGGGCGCGCCGATCGGCACGCACCAGGGCGTCTCGCACCCGCTCGCCGAGGCGAAGATCGAACTGGAGCTCGCCCGCCTGATGACCCAGAAGGCCTGCGCGCTCTACGACGCCGGAGCGCCGGGCGCGGGCGAGGCCAGCAACATGGCGAAGTACGCGGCCGCCGAGGCGGCGATCAAGTGCGTCGACCGCGCCATCCAGGCGCATGGCGGCAACGGCTTCGCGCTCGAGTACGGGCTGTCCGACATGTGGTGGGGCGTCCGCCTCACCCGGACGGCGCCCGTCTCGCGCGAGATGATCCTGAACTACGTCGCCGAGCACTCGCTCGGGCTTCCGAAGAGCTATTGAGGTGGCTCGGGCGTAGCGGCGGGTGCGCTGGGCTCATGGCGCTGCTACTGGTCGCGCCGGCGGCGGCCGCGACGTGGCGACCGCACGTGCGCGAGGCGGCGAGGTACGCGGAGACGCGCGCTGGCGGCGTCTCGTTCGGCGTGCGCACGGAGCGAGGGCTGCGCGGGGTGGGTGTGGAGCGGACGGTGCCGTCGGCCAGCGTCGTGAAGGCCATGCTGCTGGTGGCGTACCTGCGCGAGCCGGAAGTCCGAGGCCGCCGCCTGCGCTCGTCGGAGCGCGCGCTGCTCGGATCGATGATCCGGCGCTCGGACAACGCGGCCGCCTCGGCGGTCTGCAACATCGTGGGCGTGGACGGACTGGCTCGACTGGCGCGGCGCGTCGGCATGAGGCGCTTCCACGCGACGCGGCCCTGGGGCGAGTCCTCGATCGACGTGGCCGACCAGACGCGCTTCTTCCTCCACATCGACCGGCGCGTGCCGAGGCGCCACCGCCGCTACGCGCTGCGGCTGCTGGGCGGCATCGTGCCCTCGCAGCGGTGGGGCATCGCACAGGTCCGCCCACGCGGCTGGGCGCTCTACTTCAAGGGCGGCTGGGGCTCCGGCACGGGCTGGGTGGACCACCAGGTGGCGCTGCTCCGCCGCGGCAGCCGCCGGCTGGCGGTGGCGATCCTGATCACCTCGTCGCCGAGTCACGCCTACGGCAACGAGACGCTGCGCGGCATCGCCGCCCGTCTGCTGCGTGGCCTAGCGAAGCAGAGCGAGCTGTAGGTCGAGCAACGCCGGCTCCAGTTCGCGCACGTCCGCTCCCGCTCGCAGGCGGCGCACCACGAGGTCGTCCGCCGCCGCCACCACGGCGTGGAAGATCTCCTCGGGCACGTCGCGCCCGTTCTGGAGCTCGCCCATCCGCTCCGCGTAGCGGTCGCGGAGCCGCTCTCGGCACTCAAGCGCCTCGGGCCCGGCCGCGGCGATCTCGATCAGGAACACGCGGGCGAGCGTCGGCTCGGCGGCGAGCCAGCGCAGGTAGGCGTGGATACCGGCGCGCGTCCTGTCGATCCAGTCGCCGGCGGCGTCCTGCGCGGCCCTCACGTGCTCGAAGAGCCGGTCGCTTGCCGTCTCGTAGGCGGCGAGGAAGCAGTCGAGCTTGTCGGCGAAGTGCTCGTAGAAGGTCTGCTTGGAGACGCCGGCGCCGCGCACGATGTCGTCGATCGTCGCCCCGGCGTAGCCCTTCTCCGCGACCGCCCGCCCGGCCGCCTCGAGCAGGCGGGTGCGCTGGGATGCGGCCACGAGCGACGGGTCGAGCCCGTGCGTGCCGCGCGGCAGGCGGCGTGGGATGTCGGGTGACGATTCCACCTTGTGTACTCCCTGGTACATTACCCCGCCATGGACCTGACGCTGTCGCCCTCGGAACAGGCCTTCCGCGACGAGCTGCGCGCGTGGCTGGCCGACAACCACCCAGGCGAGGACCCGCCCGGCGACGACGCTGCCTTCGACCACCGGCGCAAGTGGCAGCGCCAGCTCTACGACGCCGGCTACGCGGGCTTCTCGTGGCCCAAGGAGTACGGCGGCCGCGGCGCGACGCTCGTCGAGCAGGCGCTCTTCGGCGAGGAGATGGCGCGTGCCCGCGCCCCCTCGCCCGCGAACGTGCTCGGCATGGTGATGGGCGGCCCGGTGGTGATCCACCACGGCACCGACGAGCAGAAGGAGCGCTGGCTCAACGCGATCCTCACGGGCGACGAGATCTGGTGTCAGGGCTTCTCGGAGCCCGAGGCGGGCTCCGACCTCGCCTCGCTGAAGACGAAGGCGGTCAAGTCGAACGGCGAGTGGCTCGTGACCGGGCAGAAGGTATGGACCACGTTCGCCCACAAGGCCAAGTGGTGCATGCTGGTCGCCCGCACCGACCAGGACGCCCCCAAGCACCAGGGCCTGACCTACTTCATCATGGACATGGAGCAGGACGCCGTGCAGGTCCGCCCGCTCCACCAGATCACGAACGAGCCGGAGTTCAACGAGCTCTTCATGGAGGAGGCCCGGATCCCCGACGAGAACGTGGTCGGCGGCGTGGGCAACGGCTGGGGAGTCGCGATCACCACGCTGATGAACGAGCGCGCCGGCCTCGGCGCGGCGTCGGCCGCCGGCATGCGGATGGCGCTCGACGACGTCAAGGAGCTGGCCCGCGAGCGCGGCGTGGCCGACGACCCGCTGATCCGGCAGCGCATCGCCCAACTCGCGATCGAGGTGGAGCTGCTGCGTCTGAACGCCTGGCGCGGCCTGACGCAGATCATGAAGACCGGCGTGCCGGGCCCCGAGGGCTCGCTGCCCAAGTGGCAGTGGGGCGAGATCCACCAGTCGCTCACGGAGCTCGCCGTCGACATCCTCGGGGAGGACGGCGTCGCCTGGGACTCGCCCTGGACCTACCGCCTGCTGCGCTCGCGCGCGAACTCGATCGAGGGCGGCACCACCGAGATCCTCAAGAACATCATCGCCGAGCGCGTGCTCGGCCTCCCCAAGCTCAGGTAGAGGAGCCGAGAGCGTGAACTTCGACTTCACCGACGACCAGCAGGCGATCAAGCGCACCGCCAAGGAGATGCTCGCGTCGCGCTTCAAGCCGGAGCGCGTCCGTGAGCTCGCCGAGGCCGGCAGCTACGACGACGAGGCCTGGAAGGAGATGTGCGAGCTCGGCTGGGCCGGCATCTTCATCGACGAGGAGCACGGCGGCCAGGGGCTCGGCATCGTGGAGCTCGTGATCCTGATGGAGGAGCTCGGCTACGCGCTCGCGCCCGTGCCGTTCCTGTCGAACGCGGCCGCCGGCCTGGCGCTCCAGCTCGCCGGCACTGACGAGCAGAAGGAGCGCTGGCTGCCCGGGATCGCGTCAGGCGAGGCGCGCGGCACAGTGGGGATGGTGCGCGACGGCGAGGCGCGCCTCGTGCCCGACGCCGACAGCGCCGCGGTGATCGTGCTGTTCGCCTCCGACGGTTCGACCAGCGTGGTCGAGGCGTCCGCCGCCGACGTCGCGCCGTTCGAGACGATGGACCGCACGCGCCGTTTCGCGCGCGTCCGCGCCGACGGCGGCGAGCCGCTCGCGGGCGACCACCAGCCCGCGGCGGACCGGATCGTGACGGCGCTCGCGGCCGAGACCGTGGGCGTCGCGCAGAAGGCGATGGAGATGGCGGTGGACTACGCCCGCGAGCGCAAGCAGTTCGGGCGCCCGATCGGCGCCTACCAGGCGGTCTCGCACCGCTGCGCCCAGATGCTGCTCGAGGTGGAGGGCTCGCGCTCCGCCGCCTACTACGCCGGCTGGTGCGCCGACGCGGAGCCCGAGTCGCTCCCGGC
Source organism: Thermoleophilaceae bacterium (assembly GCA_034664005.1). Lineage (GTDB taxonomy): Bacteria > Actinomycetota > Thermoleophilia > Solirubrobacterales > Thermoleophilaceae > JACVRW01. The sequence goes on from JAXDIL010000071.1 coordinate 11,656, forward strand.
CGCCGCGGCGATGGCGAAGTCCTACTCCTCCGACGCCGGGTGGCGCGTGTGCGGCTCGTCGCTCCAGGTGCACGGCGGGATCGGCTTCACCTGGGAGCACGACCTCCACTTCTTCCTGAAGCGGGCGAAGACGAACGCCGCGCTCTACGGCCCGGCGAGCGAGCACCGCGAGCGGCTGGCCTCGCTGACGCTGAGGGAAGCGGCAGCTACCGCTTGATCATCGCCGCGAGCGCGGCGAGCACGCCGTAGCGCGCGGGCTTCTCGGGCGGCGGTCCCGCCCGCACCTCGCGCCGCGGCTGGGACACGACGTGCCGGACCGGAACCGAGGTCAGCTTCTCCAGCCGGTGAGGCAGGTCGAGGCCGAGCCAGCGTGACGAGCCGGTCGGCAGCGTCGAGACGATCACCTCGTCGAACTTCATCGGGTCCCAGATCTCCATGACGGCGACCACGGGGTCCGGATCGCCCACGCTCCCATCGACGTTCGCGAGGCCGGCCTCTCTCATGCGCTCGAGAGCGCCGTCGAGCCGGGTGCGCGCCGCGGCGCCACTCGCCGGCATGACCAATGTGAAACGGCACGCGCCCTCGGCGGCGCGTCCGCGAAGCGAAGCGAGCAGCTCGTCGGACTCGGCGGTGACGTTCGCGACAACCAGGAGACTCGACTCCCAGGCCATGTGGCCAGGTTACTCCGGGCCGCGGTAGCTGGGAAGCCCCTGCTCGTGCTCCTGCATCGGGCCGCGGCGCTCCGAGCCGAGCGCGAGCTGGTCGAGGCGCCCGATCTCGCGCTCGCCCTCCACCCGCGCGGGGTGCTCCGCGGGCAGGTCCGCGATCAGCGTGCGGATGCGGTTGCGCAGCTGCATCGCGAAGTGCGGGGTCGACGCGCCCATCAGCTGGCGCACGTCTTCTACGGTCGGCTCGCGACGGAGCCGGTCAGGGCGTTCGTACTCGCTCACGGCGCGTTCGACTGTACCGGGATCAGCTCCATCAGCTGGTCGAGCTGAGCCTGCTGATCCACGGAGATCGCCTTGTCGTCGCCGAGGATCCAGGCGCGGTTGTAGACCGCCTGGCTCGGGTCGTCCTCGTAGCCGGGCTGCACGCTCAGGAAGTAGCGCTCGAGCGTCGGCGGCATGCGCGCCGCGTCGTCGGTCAGGAGCAGCGGCGCGAACACGCCGCGCGTGGCGAGCGCGGCAGCAGCCGCCGCGTCCGGTGGGCGGCCCGTGCTCGCGAGCGTGAAGTTGTAGCCGGGCACCACGACGCCCCAGCCGAAGTCGCCCTTCTCGTAGCGCGTGAAGGCGATCGCGTTCTCGACGGGGTTGGGCCCGGCGATCCTGTTCACGTCGCGCGCGAGCTTCTGCGTCTTCAGCTGGTCGACGACCTTCTTCGAGATCACGGTCGCGGGCCCGAGCACGAAGACGTTCGGTCGGGCGTGCTCCCGCAGCGCCTTCACGATGGGCCGCGGGATCGCGTCACCCTTCACCGGTAGCGCGGCGTCGCCCGACCGGGCGGCCCAGGCGGCGGCGGGCATGGCGTACTCGGCCCGGTCGGCGGAGTAGAGGACGACGTCGTTCGAGGGCTTCGCGCGGGCTGCGGAGAAGAAGCGGTCGATCGCGGCGGCGCGCTGGAACGCGTTGTCACCCTCGATGAGGGCGGTCTTGTAGCCGCTCGGGCGCGCGACACCGGCTCCGACGCGGATCGCCTGCGCGTCTCTCGAGAGGTCCGAGCCCTTCGGCTTCAGCCTGTCCAGGACATCTTGGGTGACGGCGGGCATGTCGCCCCCGTCGGTGAGCAGGATCGGCGCTCCGATCGGGCGCCCCACGAGGACGGACGCCGCGATCGCGGTCGCCCAGTCGTTCTGGTCCACCAGCACCACCGCGGTGGGGCGGTCGGAGTCGCCGGTGGCGGGGTAGAGCGCGCTCGCCACGCCGGCGGCGTCCGAGATGGCGTCGCTGCCGCCCACGCGGATCGTGTTGCGCGTGGCCGTGGAAGGGAAGCCGAGCTTCTCCGCGGCCTGCTCGTCCTGGGCCTGCACCCCGAGCTGGGGCGGGCGCGCGCTGTCGTCACTCGTGCTGCACCCGGCGAGGAGCACGGCAACGGCCAGGAGAAGGGCGGAAAGACGGCGCAATGCGCGGCGCACGATAGCTGGGTGTGGCTTGCTTGGGTGGCGGGTATTACTATGATTGACTGGTCAGTCAACGGCGCGGGGGACCACGTGGATTTCAAGCTAAACGACGAACAGCGGGAGTTCCAGGAGAAGGTCCGGCGCTTCTCGAGGGAGGTCATCCGCCCGATCGCGGCCCAGCACGACCGCGACGAAAGCGTGCCGTGGGAGGCCATCAAGGCCGCGCGCGAGTGGGGCCTGCACGGTCTCGAGACGATCCAGCAGCTGGGCGAGGACCCGGACGGGATCCTCTCCTGCATCTACGCCGAGGAGATGCACTGGGGCTGCGCCGGCATCGCGCTGGCCATCCAGGGTGGCTCGCTGGCCGCCGCGGGCATCGCGAGCTCCGGCACGCCCGAGCAGATCGGCCGCTGGGTGCCCGAGTGCTTCGGCATGGGCGACGAGATCAAGCTCGGCGCCTACGCGGTGACGGAGCCGAGCGCCGGGTCCGATGTCCGCTCGCTACGCACCACCGCGAAGCTCGATGGCGACGAATGGGTCCTCAACGGGACCAAGGTCTTCATCACGAACGGCGGGATCGCCGACGTGACCGTCGTCGTCGCGACCGTGGACCCGGACCTGGGCCACCGCGGCCAGGCCTCGTTCGTCGTGCCGAAGGGCACGCCGGGGCTCTCGCAGGGCAAGAAGGAGTCGAAGCTCGGCATCCGCGCCTCGCAGACCACAGAGGTGATCCTCGAGGACTGCCGCGTGCCGATGGACCACCTGCTCGGCGGGTACGACAAGCTGCAGAAGAAGCTCGAGCGCGCGCGCTCCGGCGCCTCGACCGGACGCTCGTCGAACGCGCTCGCCACGTTCGAGCTGACGCGGCCGCTCGTGGGCGCCTCGGCGCTCGGCATCGCGCAGGCCGCCTACGAGTGGACGCTCGAGTACCTCGCGGACAAGGAGTCGGAGGGGCAGCCGCTGCTCCAGCAGCAGCGCATCCAGCAGACGCTGGCCGACGTGGCCACGGAGATCGAGTCCGCCCGCCTGCTCGTCTGGCGCGCCTCCTGGATGGGGCGCAACGGAATGCCGATGACGGCCGGCCAGGGCTCGATGTCGAAGCTGAAGGCGGGCGACGTCGCGATGTGGGCCACGACCACGCTGATGGACCTCGTCGGGCCCTACGCCCAGACCACCGATTGCCCACTCGAGAAGTGGTTCCGGGACGCGAAGATCTACCAAATCTTCGAGGGCACGGCCCAGATGCAGCGGCTCGTGATCGCGCGGATGCAGACCGCCGACTACAAGCGCCGCATCGAGGAGGCGGACGACGTCCTGCACCAGGCGCCGGGCAACGCACCCAATGGAAGTGCGGTGGCCGAGGCCACGCGCGCGGTCGCCGAGGCGTCGCAGTAGTAGAAACCTTGAGCATTTGAGACATCGGGCGTAAGGTGGCGCTATGCGCTACCGCCCGATGGACTCCCATCCGTCCGATCCCCGCCTGGGTCGGTTCATCCCAGACGACTGGGAGCACGTCGAGCGGCACCCTCTCAGCGCAGTGCCAGAGGAGCAGCGTCCCGAGTGCACGCCCGTCGTGATCGGCGTGAACTGGTACACGGAGATGTTCAGGCCCGAGCACGACGCCGGCATCGACGAGTACTTCATCGCGCCCGGGGGCCCCGACACGCTCACGAATATCGAGGGCGGACACTGCGTTTGCCTCGAGCCCGGCGACGCCGAGAAGAACGAGGCGTGGTGGGAGATCTTCGACCAGGGCAACGAGGGCGCCTGCGTCGGCTTCGGATGGTCACGGGCAATGTCGCTCCTGAACGACGAGCTGTACGCCCCGCGCTGGCTCTGGGACCGCGCCAAGGAGGTCGACGAGTGGGGCGAGACGAACCCCGGTGACGACAACGGGACCTCCGTCCGCGCCGGCTCTCAGATCCTGATGCAGCGCGGCCACACCGACTGGCAGGACGACTTCGCGGACGACGACGTCGAGGAGCGCCGCGGCTATACGCCCGCCGCGGACAACGGCATCGAGCGGGTGCGCTGGACGCAGTCGGTGAAGGACGTGCACTCCGTGCTCGGCAACAAGCGCGCCGACGAGCTGGGCGCCGTGCCGTTCCTGAACAGCTGGGGCCGGAGCTACCCGTACAGGACCTGGATTCCCGACGAGGTCTTCGATCGCCTCATCCAGGAGCAGGGCGAGATCGCGGTTCCGACTGACCGCTGAGCAGCGCGGCCGCTAGGGCAGCGCGGCGCGCGGCAGCGGCCGGTCAACCTTCTGCCCGAGCACGTTGTCGTCCGTGTCGGTGAGCGTGAACCGCACCAGATAGGCGCCCGGCCCGCGCGGCCACGGCGCCCACGCCTGAAGCGTCGCGTTGGCGAGCTTCGGCGGCGTCGGGAACGTGCGCTGCATCGCGTCCTTGAAGAACGGGTTGTCGAGCCGGACCGGCCCCGCGGGCGTCTTCCGGAAGACGCGCCAGTGCAGCCGCAGCTTGGGCTCGCTGCGCCCCGCGAGGTTGACGTACACGTCGAAGAGCGAGCCCATGACGCGCTTCGCCTCGTCCGGGTTGTCGAGCTTCGCGGCGAGGTCCGCGGGAAGAGCCGCGATCGCGTCGGGGTCCTCGTCGGCCATCGTGCTCGTCTGGGCGAGGAGGTTGATTCCCTGCGGGCCCGCCAGCTGGCTGCCGCTCTCGCTGATCGGAGCCGCTTCTGGGGATTCCGTCGGTTCGACCGTCGGCGGTCGTGGGCCGCCGTCGATCCCACCCGGGGAGCCGTCGCCGGACGGGCTCCCGTCGGAGGTCCCCGTTTCGGGCGCCGTGCCGGTGTCGCCGTCCTCTGACTCGGTGCCGGACGAGTCGGGGGCGGCCTGTGTGTCGAGCTGGGAGTCGGCGGGCGGCTGGGAGGCGTCCCCGGACGGCTCGGCTGCCTGCGCCAGGATCAGCGCGACCGGCACGGTCGTCCCGTCCGCTCCGTTCGGAACTGCGGCGACCGACCCCGAGCTCGCCACGTAGTCCCCGAGCGCGATCGGCTCCTGAAGCCTCGCGGCCACGATCCTCGGGTCGTCGCTCGGCGCGGAGGTCCCGCTCGGTGCTCCGGTCGAGGCGGCCTTGTCGGTCTTCGAGCCGGGGCCGGGCACGAAGTAGGCGATCACGGCCACGAGGGCGGCCAGGGCGCTCACAGTGGCGCCTGCCGCCTTCCAGTAGTCGCCCGGCCGACGTCGGGACACCCGACGCTCCCGTGGGTCGTGAAATGCTTCGGTCTCCTCCAGCGTAGAACTGTCGTCAGGCCGGCGCAAGAGCGCCGGGCGTACGCTTCGGGAGTGCGTCCCGCCCTCGCGCTGGCGCTGATCGCGCTGGCCGGCTGTGACTCCTCCCCACAGGAGCCGAAGCCCGACCCGCTCCACTCCTACAACGCCAGGGTGATCCGCGGTTGGCTCCTGTCGCTCGAGCGGCAGGACTACGAGCAGGCGGCGTACTACTTCGCGCCCGGCGCGCTGATCGACCAGGGGCATCCGATCCGGTTGAGGACGCCCGCGCTCGCCCGCGCCTTCAACGCCTCACTGCCCTGCCGAGCCGACCTGATCCGGCTGCGCGGCGGAGGCACCGCCGCGCACGTGCTCGCCACCTTCCGCCTGCGCGCGGGCCCGGGCGGGCCCTGCAGCGGCCTCGTGAAGGTCCGCTACACGATCCGAAAGGGCAAGTTCACGAGCTGGATTCAGCTCCCCGACGCTAGTCCCGGGCCCGCTCCTCCTCGATCGTCTGCCTCTCTGCGAGGCGGGTGTCGCGGCGTAACTGCGCCTCGCGTGCTCGTCGCAGCTCGTCCGGCGTCTCCGGAGCGAGCGGAGGGACCTCCTTGGGATTGCCCTCGTCGTCCAGGGCGACCATCGTGAGGTAGGCCGTGGAGGTGTGGATCACCTCGCCCGTCCGCACGTTCTCCGACTCGACCCGCACGCCGACCTCCATCGACGTGCGCCAGGCGCCGTTCACCGTGGCCTTCACGGTCACGAGCTGCCCGACGAGGACCGGGTGGGTGAAGTTCATGCGGTCCATCCCCGCGGTCACGACGCGGCCGCCGGAGTGGCGCACCGCCGCGATGCCGGCCACCTCGTCGCACATGTGCATGATCACCCCGCCGTGAACGTTGCCGGCGTTGTTTGCGTCGGCGATTCCCATCCAGCGACTGAGGATTGAGCTCGACGCTGACGGGGGACGGGGGTCCACGAGGCGCGGAGACTACTCTTGGCCCCACTGAACACGAGGCTGAAGGAGGCACGGCATGCCCGGGCTTGCCGGACGGATGTCCACAGTTGTGAAGGCGAAGATCTCGCGCATGCTCGACAAGACCGAGGATCCGGGCGAGACGCTCGACTACGGCTACCAGAAGCAGACCGAGCTCCTCCAGAACGTGAAGAAGGGCATCGCCGACGTCGTGACGTCGAAGAAGCGCCTTCAGATGCAGTCTTCGAAGATCGAGCAGCAGGTCGTGAAGCTCGACACACAGGCGCGCCAGGCGCTCGCGCAGGGGCGTGAGGACCTCGCCCGCACCGCGCTCGAGCGGAAGAACCTCGCTCAGACGGAGCTGCAGTCGCTCGACCAGCAGGTCAAGGAGCTCGAGGGGCAGCAGGAGCAGCTCATCGCGAACGAGCAGCGGCTGCGCCAGAAGATCGAGCAGTTCCGGACCAAGAAGGAGGTCATCAAGGCCCAGTACTCCGCCGCGGAGGCACAGGTCCGGATCTCCGAGGCCGCGAACGGCGTGGGCGAGGAGATGGCCGATCTCGGGCTCGCGATGCAGCGGGCCGAGGACAAGACGGAGACGATGCGCGCCCGGGCATCCGCCGTCGAGGAGCTGGAGCAGGCGGGTGCCTTCGACGACATCACCACGCTCGGCTCGGGCCAGGACGACCTCGACCGCCAGCTCTCCGAGCTCACGAGCGGCGCCCAGGTGGACGACGAGCTCTCCAAGATGAAGGCCGAGCTCGGCTCCGGTGGCGGCGATTCGCCCGCGCTCGAGCAGGGGGAGGAGAAGGCGTGATCGTCCGTGTCTCTGGCGAGGGCCAGTTCAAGCTGCCGGACGAGGACGCGGAGCGGTTGAACGAGCTCGACAACCGGGCCGTCAACGCCGTCGAGCAGGGCGACGAGACGGGCTTCAAGGAGCTGTGGAGCCAGATGCTCGAGATCGTCGCGAGCGACGGCAACGCCGTCTCCGACGACGAGCTCGTGGAGTCCGACGTGATCCTTCCGCCGCGCGACATCACCTTCAACGAGGCGAAGGGCGAGTTCAGCGGCGAGGGCCTGATCCCGGACTGATGGACGAAGAGGCCTTCAACCTGTCGGTGCGCCGCTTCCTGAAGAAGCTCGGCGTGACCTCACAGCGCGAGATCGAGCTGGCGGTCCGCGAGCAGCTCGACTCCGGCGCGCTCAGCGGAAACGAGACGCTCCACGCCCGCGCGGTCGTGACCGTCGAGGGCGTGGAGCGCGAGATTCTCGTGGAGGGCGACATCGCCCTGAGCGGCGAGCCGAGCGGCTCACCGAAGTAACAGTCCTGACTAGGGGGTCTATACGAACCCCTATCCAGGACTGTCGGCGGATTTCGCGGGCTAGCGGTCCTCGGTGCTGCCGTTGTCGTCGGCCTGCTCGCCATCGGCCTGCTCGCTGTCGCCCTCGATCACGACCACCTTGTAGTTCTGGTCGAGCCGGACGTCGACGGTCTTCCCGTCGTTGCCGGTGATCTCGACCTCCCAGGTGGCGCCGTTCTCGCCGTCGCGCTCGACGGCGTTCGCGGTGCCGGGGTGCGCGGCGAGAGCCGCCTCACGGGCCCGGTCGGCCGCGGGACCGCTCACCTGCTCCTTGGCGCCCTCGCCGCCACCTGATGCGACGGCCCCGCCGACACCACCGGCGGTGATGGCGAGCACTGTTCCTGCGATGGCGAATCTCTTCGTGCGCTTGTTCATGGGCATAGGTCTATCCCCCTCCGATGAAACCAGCATGAGAGCTCGGCAACTCGATCCAGGCGTCAGCTCCGCCGCCCTCGCGCTGCTCGGCTCCGGCGCGGCCGCCGTGCGACTTCGCGATCGCGTCGACGATCGCCAGGCCGAGCCCGGCGCCACCGCGTGAACGGGCGCGGTCGCCGCGCGTGAAGCGCTCGAAGGCCCGCCCCTCCAATGCCGGATCGAGCCCTGGACCGCGGTCACCCACGTGCACTCGCACGCTGGAACCGGACGGGTCCGCCGACAGCTCGACCGTCCCGGATCCGTGGCGCAGCGCGTTGTCAACCAGGTTCGCGAGCGCCTGCTCGGCACGCAACCGGTCCGCGTGCACGACCACGCCGTCCGACGGCGTCACGCGCAGCTCCCGGCCCTGCTCGGCGGCGCGCGGACCGAAGCGGCGCGCTGTCGTCGCCAGGAGGTCGGCGGCCTGGAACGTCTCCGGCCGCACCGGCAGCCTTCCCTCGTCGGCCTGGGCCAGCACGAGCAGGTCCTCCGCGAGCTGGACGAGCCTGTCGCTCTCGGCCGCCGCGGATTCCACGGCCTCACGCAGCTCCTCCTGGGTGCGTCCCCGTCGCAACGCCAGCTCGAGCTCGGCCTTCAGGAGGGCAAGCGGGGTGCGCAGCTCGTGGCTCGCGCTCGCCACGAACTCGCGCTCGCGCTCGGCCGACTGCTCGAGCCGCGCGAGCATCTCGTTGAGGCTCGCCCCGAGCTGGGCGAGCTCGTCGCTCCCCGGCGGCACGGGGAGGCGGTGACCGCCTCCGAGCCGGGAGATGTCCGTGGCGTCGCGGCGCATCGCTGTCACCGGCCGCAGTGCGGCGGTGGCGAGCCAGTACGCGGCGAGCGCAGCCGCCAGGAGCGCGATCGGGCCGCCCACCAGGAGCACGTCGCGCAGCGACCCGAGCGTCTCGAAGCGGTCCTCGCGAGTCGCGCCCACCACGACCACGCGGCCGTCGGCCGGCCGCGCGAGCAGCCGCACGTGCTCGTCGAACCTGCCGACCTGGTCGCGGTTGACGAAGACGGAGTGGCGGCGGGCGGCCGCGAGCTCCTCGTCATCGAGGAGGCGCTCCTTCGGCAGGCCCGGACTCGCGTACTCGATGCTGCCGTCGCGCGCGATCACCTGCGCGAGGCTCTCGTCCGGCGCCACGAGCCGGTCCTGGTCGGCCGACCGCCCCGCGGCGCTCGCGGCGGTGGCGGCCAGGTCGTCCGCCCGCGTGCGCAGCGACGTGTCGAGCGCGGCGTCCAGGTCCGAGCTCACGCGCGAGTACACGAACAGCCCCACGGCCACGAGCGCGACGGCCATCACCGCGCTGAACGCGATCGTCAGGCGCAGCCTGAACGGCAGCCGGCTCAGCGGGCGCCCCCGTCCGCGCGCAGCCTGTAGCCGGCGCCGCGCACGGTCTCGATGCTCTTCACGCCGAACGGCCTGTCGACCTTCTCACGCAGGTAGCGCACGTACACGTCGATCACGTTCGAGCGATTCTCGTAGCCGAAGTCCCAGGCGTGTTCGAGCAGGTCGAGGCGGCTCAGCACGTCGCCCGGGCGGCGCATGAACGCCTCGAGCAGCGCGAACTCCTTCGTCGACAGGTCGATGACCTCATCGCCGCGCCAGGCCTGCCGCGTGGCGGGGTCGAGCCGGAGCTCGCCCACCTCGAGCACCGCGGGCCGCTCGCTCTGGCCGCGCCGGGCGAGGGCGCGGAGCCGGGCGGACAGCTCGGCAAACGAGAACGGCTTCGTGAGGTAGTCGTCCGCGCCGCCGTCGAGCCCGGCGACACGGTCCTCCACCGAGTCCCGCGCCGTGAGCAGCAGCACCGGGGTCCAGACGCCCTCGGCGCGCAGCCGCCGGCAGGTCTCGAAGCCGTCGATGCCCGGCAGCATCACGTCGAGGACGACCGCGTCATAGGGCGCGGCGGCGGCCATCCAGAGCGCGTCCTCGCCGCTGTTCGCCACGTCCACGGCGGCGCCCTCCTCCACGAGCCCGCGGCGGACCAGCCTCGCCATCTTCACGTCGTCCTCGACGACCAGCAGGCGCATCTGGACCTCAAGCTACCTGCACACGCGCAGCACGGAACGCCCGTCCGGCGGGTACTCGGTGATCAGGCCGACGCCCGGGGCGTAGAGCTTGTACTCCACGTCGCCCTCGGGCTGGACGAACTCCTGCACGCGGATGACACCGTGGTGGAGTCGTCCCGCGGCTCGTGCGCGCATGCCCACCTCCTCCACGCGGTCGGACTCGACCGTGATCCTCGGCACGTCCTCGAAGCGCCACTGCATGCCCAGCGTGGGGTGGGCCGGCATCGCGACGCCGAGCACGTGCGTGTCCCGACCGTAGAGCCAGGAGCCGTGGTGGTCCACCACGCGCCCGTTGCGGATGTTGTCGACGTGCTCGCCGAGGTAGTGCACCGTGCCGTCGTCGGCCTGGGCGTAGTAGTCGAGCGTGCGCTCGACCAGCTTCCCGGCCTCGAACGCGCGGTCGGCGATCACGACCGCCTGGACCTCGTGCCCGTCGACGTCGAAGGTCCGGGTCCGCTTCAGCCGCCTCAGGACATTGCGCTCGCGCGTGCCGTCATCCTGGACGCCGCGGAGCTCACAGCGGGTGAACTTCGACAGAGGCAGATAGGGGTTGTCGATCGTCTGCGGGCTCGTGAACCCGCTGACGGCGCTTGCGAAGGCCAATGTTGCGGCGGCTAGGTTCATGCGGCCATCCTGCCGCCATCCCATGAGAGCTCGATGAGGACCTCAGGGCATCAGCCTGATCACCACGGCGGTTCGCTTTGCGCTCACCTGCCGCAGCGCGGCCGTCCCGCGGGCACCCGCGTAGCGGCCCGTGCCGCCGGTGATGGCCCACGCGCTACGGACACTCGTGTGGCTCAGGACGCCCGCGGCCTGGAGCGTGCCGCCGCGCAGATTCACCACGCCAGAGCAGTCGGACCCGGCCCGCGTCGACCCGAGGTATACGCACGTCCAGTGGGCGCGTCCGGCACGGGCGCCGTCGCCATCTCGGAGGACGCCGCGGCATGCATCGAGGTCGGCGAGGCTCTCGCCCCTCCGCCCGTTGTCCGCGGTGGCGCAATGCTGCTCCACCGATGTGAGTTTCAGTACCTGTGGTGTCTCCTGGGCGTCCGCGAGCCCGCCGCCCGCGAGAGCCGCGACGAGCGCTCCCGCCGCCGCCAATCCGATCCCGATCCATGTCCTCATCGCGTCACCTCCGTGGTCGCTTTCGTTGACCGGACGAACCTAGGTCGCGAGGAGGCGCCGCACATCGGCTGACCGGGCGAACTTCGACTCACCCGATTGGCCGATGCACGTGCGGAAGGCTGGGGTTACGGTTGCGCGATGCTTCTGCCGCTTGGCCTCCTAATCGCCGGCCAGCTCGAGGTATGGCTGTGGTGGGTCGAGGCCGAGCAGGGCCCAAAGCCGCTCGCGGCGACGGCACTGGCCCTGATGGCCGTTGCGCTCGTCTGGCGCCGGGAGGCGCCGCTCCGAGCGGTCGCGTTGGTCGCTGCGATCTATGCCGCCTGGAACCTGATCGAGCCGCCGGCCGGCTCGATCATGCCCTTCGTGATTGTCCTCGTCGTGGTATTCGGCGCCGCCCAGCGCACCGAACTTGCGGCCGCGATTCCGGCTGGGGCCGTGGGAATGGCCGCCATCTGGCTCGAGATCGCGCTGACCGACAACGATCTCGCGAACTACGCCTTCACGGGGTTCTTCGTCGTCGGCGCCTGGATCGCGGGACGGGGCTTCCGGACGCGCGAGCTCGGGCAGGAGGAGAGCGCGCGCGCCGCGGCCGCCGACGAGCGGGCTCGAATCGCGCGGGAGCTGCACGATGTCGTGGCCCACAACGTCACGGTGATGGTCATTCAGGCGCAGGCGGCGCAGCAATCGGCCCACGGGGACGCCGAGTTGGGCAAGGCGCTCCGCACCATCGAGTCGACGGGTCAGCAGGCGCTGACGGAGATGCGCCGCCTGCTGGGCCTCCTGAAGGCGGACGACGAGGAGCTCTCGCTCGCGCCGCAGCCGAGCCTGCGCGAGCTCGACCGGCTGGCGGAGAGCGTGCGCCGCGCCGGGCTGCCGGTGCAGGTGGAGATCCACGGCGAACCCGTCGGGCTGCCGGCCGGAGTCGACCGGTCGGCCTACCGAATCGTCCAGGAGGCGCTGACGAACGCTCTCAAGCATGCCGGTCCGGCGAGCGCACGCGTGGTCGTGCGCTACGGGGAGGACGAGCTCCTCCTGGAGATCACCGACGACGGGAGTGCCGGCGCGGCCGGCAACGGGCCGGGCCATGGCCTCGTCGGGATGCGCGAGCGCGTTCGGGTCTATGGAGGATCGGTCGAGAGCGGGAGTCGCCCGGACGGCGGCTACGCGGTGAGCGTCCGCCTCCCGCTCGATTCGGTACAGCGGTGACGGTCAGCGTCCTCCTGGCGGACGACCAGGAGCTCGTCCGCACGGGCCTGCGGGCGATCCTCGGCCGCCACGACGACATCGACGTGGTCGGCGAGGCCGGCGACGGCGAGCAGGCGGTGGCGCTGGCCGCCCGCCTGCGGCCGGACGTGGTCGTGATGGACATCCGGATGCCCGGAATGGACGGCCTCCAGGCCACCCGCCGGATCGTGGGCGACGGGGGCCGCTCGCCGCGCGTCCTGGTGCTCACGACGTTCGATCTCGACGAGTACGTGTACGAGGCTCTCCGCGTGGGTGCCAGCGGGTTCCTGCTCAAGGGCGCGCCGGCGGACGAGCTGCTGCGCGCCGTGAGGGCGGTGGCTGACGGCGATGCGCTCATCAGCCCTTCTGTCACACGGCGGCTGCTCGACGAGTTCGCGGCCCGGCCGCGCGCGGATGCGCCGCGCTCGGCGCCGCTCGACGAGCTCACTGCCCGCGAGCGCGACGTGCTCGACCTGATCGCCAAGGGCCGCTCGAATCCCGAGATCGCCGAGGAGCTCGTCGTCACCCCTGCGACAGTGAAGACGCACGTGGCCCATATCCTGATGAAGCTCGGCGTGCGTGACCGCGTGCAGGCGGTGATCCTGCTGTACGAGTCGGGCGTGATCGAACCCGGCCGGTCATAGCGGCTTGAGACGCGCGTATGTGGCCGTCGCGTCGGCCTTCCTGATCCACTCCACGATCTCCGGCACCTGGGCGCCGCGGCTCCCGGCGATCAAGGAATCGCTCGAGCTCTCGGACGGGGAGCTCGGCACCACCCTGGTCGGGCTCGCGATCGGGCTGCTCGTGGGCACGCGCTCGGCGGGCGCCCCCGTCGACCGCTTCGGCAGCCGCCGCATCATGCTCGCCGGCTTCCCGCTGCTCGCGGCCACGCTGCTCCTGCCGGGGCTCGCCGGGAGCGCGCCGACGCTGTTCCTGTCGCTGTTCGTGCTCGGCGTCGCGAGCGGCGCGCTGGACGTCGCGATGAACGCGCAGGGAATCGAGGTGGAGCGACTGCTCGGGCGGCCGATCCTGGCAGGGCTTCACGGGCTCTGGAGCGTCGGCCTCGGCATCGGCGCGGGCGTGGCGGCGCTCGCCGCGGCCGTGGACGCCGACCCGCTCGAGCAGTTCGCCGTCGTGGGGGCGGTGCTGGCGGTCGCGTCGCTGGTGCTGATGCGCGGACTGATCGCGGCCGACCATCCGCGCGCCGCTGGCTCAGACGGTGAGCACGTCGTCGTGCGCTGGACCCCGGCGCTCGTCGTGCTGGGCGTGATCGCGTTCTGCTCGTTCGTGGGGGAGGGCGCCGCGTCGGACTGGAGCGCCGTCTACATGACCCAGGAGCTCGGCACCTCCCAGCCGCTCGGCGCGATGGCGTTCGCGGCCTTCGCGGTGAGCATGGCGGCGGCGCGCTTCGCCGTGGATCCGCTCCGGGTTCGGCTCAGCGGCGAGACGCTAGTGCGCGGCGGCTCGCTGCTCGCCGCGGCCGGGCTCGGCCTCGCCCTCCTGGTGCACGAGCCGGCCGCCGGAATCGCCGGCTTCGCGCTGCTCGGCCTGGGCCTCGGCCCCGTCGTCCCAATCTCCCTCAGCGCCGCCGCCGGCCTGGACCCCCGCGCCACCGGCCGCCTGGTGGGCCGCGTGGCGACGCTCGGCTACGTGGGCAGCGTGGCCGGCCCGATCACGATCGGCTGGCTGGCGGAGGCAACGAGCCTGCGCACCTCCCTGGGCCTGGTCGTGCTCCTCGCCCTGGTGATAGCCGCGGCAGCGCGCGGCGGCTAGAGCGGGATGTCCCAGAGCGGGAACCAGCGGGCCATGTCCTCTTCCCATGGCAGCTCGCGGCCCAGCTGGGACTTGATGCGGAGCTCGTGCTCGGTGTCGCGCGCCTGCTTGCCCGGAGCGGGCACGAACGGGTAGTAGGTGCCGCGCTTGAAGTTGTAGATGAAGTAGACCGGCTTGCCGTCCTCGGAGAAAGCGAACACGGCGGCGAGCAGGCGGTCGCCGTAGCCGGCGCCCTGGAGCTGGACGGAGACGGTGTTCAGCGCGACGACCAGGTCGTCGAAGTCGGGGTCGCGCAGGATCAGCCAGCGGTAGTCGTACTCGTCGTCGTGGGTCTCGACCTTGGTGCCGGTCTCCTCGGCGGTGCCGGCGAGCAGCTCCTCGGTCTCGGCGACGATCTGCTTGAAGTCCGCCGTTGCGATCGGCTGGAAGACGACGCCTGCCGCCTCGCGGCTCTTCAGGCCCAGGCCGGTCTCCAGCGTCACGTTCGCGGTCGTCATCGCGAACAGCCGGTCCGGCGCTGCGCCCTTGAGCTTGCCCTTCGAGCCGCCGAGCAGGGCGTCGAGGAAGCCCACAGGCCTAGGCGGCCGTGCCCTGGAGCTGCGCCTCGAGCTGCTGGAGGCGCTCGATCCGCTTCTCCATCGGCGGGTGCGTCGAGAAGAGCGTCCGGACCGAGCTCTTCACGCTCGTCGGCACGATGAAGAAGGCGTTCATCCGCTCGGCCTCGCGCAGGTCGGCCGTGGGCACGCGCTGCATCGCGGTCGAGATCTTCACGAGCGCGGCCGAGAGCGCGCTCGGGCGCGCGGTCACGAGCGCGGCGGCGCGGTCGGCCGCGAACTCGCGGTAGCGCGACAGGGTCATCATCAGGAAGAACGAGATGACGTAGACCGCGAACGAGACGAGCAGGACGACGATGAAGGTCGGGTTGTCGTCGCTGTCACCGCCGCCGCCGAAGAAGAAGCCGAACTGGGTGATCATCGCGGCGATGCTCGCGAAGAAGCTCGCGATCGTCATGATCAGCACGTCGCGGTGCTTCACGTGCGAGAGCTCGTGAGCCATGACGCCCTCGAGCTCGCTCGGCGAGAGCGTGCGCATGATCCCCGTGGTGGCGCAGACGGTGGCGGTCTTCTGGCTGCGGCCGGTCGCGAACGCGTTCGGCACGTCGGTGTCGGCCACGGCGATGCGCGGCTTCGGCAGGTCGGCCTGGATGCAGAGCTTCTCGATCATCGCGTGGAGGCCCGGCGCCTCCTGGGGAGACACCTCCTTCGCGCCCATCGCGGATAGCGCGAGCTTGTCCGAGAAGAGCAGCTGGCCGAGCGACAGCGCGCCCATCACGACCACGATCGTCACGAAGCCGGCGCCCGCCTGGGCCAGTACGACGATGAACGCCACATACAGCAGCCCGAGCAGGAACAGGGTCAGCAGCATTCGGGCCTGGAGGCCGGGATCGCGAGGGAAGACTGCTTTTTGCTGGGCCATGCAGACAAGATTAGTGATCCGTGGGCGCGGTCTTGCAATGGGAGGAAAGCGCACCGCGGCCCAGAGGGCTCTTGCTAGAGTGGCGCCGTCGCGAGCGCTGAAATCCCCTGCATAACGCGTGGAAACGCGGGGAACCCGACGGTGCTCGAGCTGTAAATGAAGAAGAGCTTTCTCCTTCCAATTGCCCTTGCTGTCACGGCCTTCCTGGTGCTGCCGCTGCCTGGGCTGTCCGCGCCCCTGTCCTCGCGGATCCAGGAAAAGCGTCAGGAGATCGACAAGCACAAGGCGAAGGAGGGCGTGCTCAGCTCGACGATCCAGGGCTTCTCCAGCCGCATCGACGCCATCCAGGGCGAGATCGACGTCACCGAGCGGCGGCTCTCGCGCGTGCAGTCGAGCCTCGACGACCAGAAGGAGGAGCTGCTCGAGGTGCGCAACAGGCTCGAGCAGGCGCGCGACCGGCTCGCGCGGCTCCGCAGCGAGCTCGCCACCGCGCGCCGCGTGCTCGCCGCGCGTCTCGTCGCGATCTACAAGGCCGACGCGCCAGACGCGCTCACCGTGATCCTCTCCTCCGACGGCTTCGGCGACCTGCTCGAGCGCGCCGAGTTCCTCGGCCGCATCTCGGACCAGGACCGTGAGATCACGGACCGCGTGCGCGGACTCAAGGACCTGGCGCACGACCAGACCGTCCAGCTCGCCGACCTCGAGGAGCAGGAGCAGCTCGCTGCCGAGCGCATCCTGCGCGAGCGCGACGAGATCGCGGCCGCGGAGGACAAGCTCACGGGCGCGCGCGACCAGCTCGCCTCCGTCCGCGCCGACAAGCAGGGCGCGCTCGCCCAGGTGCGCGACAGCCGCGTGCGGCTCGAGGGCGACCTCGCCGCGCTCGAGCGCGAGCAGGCACGCGTCCAGGCCGCCCTTCAGGGCAGCCAGGGCGGCACGTTCAAGCAGGGCAGCGGGCAGCTGGGCTGGCCCGTGAGCGGGCCCGTGGTATCGCCGTTCGGGATGCGCTGGGGGCGCCTGCACGCCGGCATCGACATCGCCGTGCCGAGCGGGACGGCGATCCACGCCGCCGACGGCGGACGCGTGGTCCTGATGGGCTGGGTGGGCGGCTACGGCAACTACACCTGCGTCCAGCACACCGGCAGCCTGTCCACCTGTTACGCGCACCAGTCGAGCTTCGCCACCTCGAACGGCGCCTCGGTCGCCAAGGGCCAGGTGATCGGCTACGTCGGCTGCACCGGCCATTGCTTCGGCGACCACCTGCATTTCGAGACACGCGTCAACGGGGCCCCCGTGGACCCGATGGGCTATCTCTAAGTAGGTGATCCGCAGCTTCACGCTCGTCGCCGCCGCGCTCGCGGTCGCGACGGTCGCCGGCCTGGTCCTCCTGTGGCCGGGGGAGATCCAGTCCCAGGTGGCGCAGGGCATCGCAGTCGAGAGCGAGGCCGCCAAGGTCGAGAGCGTCGAGGAGGGCTTCTGCCAGGGCTTCCAGACGCAGACCTGCCAGCTCGTCAGGGCGCGCATCGAGAGCGGGCCCGAGACCGGGAAGCGGATCGAGCTCCAGCTCGGCGCGGGCGGGCTCGACCCGAACGTGGACCCGGGCGACAAGATCCGTGTCGCGAAGGGCCCGAAGCCGCCCGAGGGGGCCCCGGCGGTGGCAGGGACGGGCTACAGCCTCTACGACTTCGAGCGGCGCGGCCCCATGCTGATCCTCGCGCTGCTGTTCGTGGCGGTGGTGCTCGTCTTCGCGCGCTGGCGTGGCGCGCTCTCGCTGGCCGGGCTCGGAATCAGCCTCGCGCTGGTGCTGCTGTTCGTGGTGCCCTCGATCCTCGACGGCAACTCACCGCTGCTGGTGGCGGTGGTGGGCTCGATGGCCGTGGCGTTCACCACGATCCCGCTCGCGCACGGGTGGGGGTCGAAGAGCCTTGCCGCGCTGCTCGGCACCGCCGCGAGCCTGATCGTCACGGCGCTGCTGGCGCTGCTGTTCACGAACCTCACGCACCTCACAGGCCTGTCGAGCGAGGAGGCGATCTTCCTCCAGATCGGCAACGCGAACGTGTCGCTTCAGGGTCTGCTGCTCGCGGGCATGGTCATCGGCGCGCTCGGCGTGCTCGACGACGTGACGATCAGCCAGGCGTCGACCGTCCTCGCCCTGCGGCGGGCCAATCCAGCCCTGCGCCTGCGGCGGCTGTTCGGGCTCGCGATGGACGTGGGCCGCGACCACGTGAGCGCGACCGTCAACACGCTCGTGCTCGCCTACGTGGGCGCGGCGCTACCGATCCTCCTGCTGTTCAGCGCCGCCGACCTGGGCGTCGGCCAGGCCATGAACCTGGAGGTGGTCGCGAAGGAGATCGTCGCGACGCTCGTCGGGTCGATCGGCCTGATCGCCGCGGTGCCGATCACGACCGGCCTCGCCGCGGCGCTGGCGCTGAGCGTGGCGCCGGAGCGGATCGAGGCCGCCGACGGCCACGTCCACTAGCGCCGCCTGAAGCGCCCGACCCGCTTCGCGCCGCAGTTGGCGTTGCGGTCGCAGGCGCTGATGACGAGCTCGTTCACGCGCCGCCCGCGGATGGGGACGTTCTTCGAGAACGGGCGCGGGCGGCGGCGTGCCAGCACCTTGTAGCTCCGCCCGCCGTCCCGCGACACGCGCAGCCAGTAGCGCACGTGCCCCGCGAGCTCGTCGCCCGCAAAGGTGCGGTCCCTGGAGCGCGCGACCGTTACGCGCACACGGTTGCCGCGCCGGCGCGCCCGGCCGCGTGCGCGCGGGGCGCGCACGTCGTACACGCGCGCCAGCTTGACGCCGGCCTCACCGTCCACGACCCCGGCCCCGGTGAACTCGTTCCAGCCGCTGCCGTCGGCGGAGCGCATCAGCACATGCGCGACCTGCTCGGGCGCGAGCCGGCGCTCCGCCTGCCAGACGACCGCCGCCAGACCCGAGACGATCGGTGCGGCGAAGCTCGTGCCCTCCGCGTATGCATAGTGCGCGCCACCGGCGCCCGTGAACACGTTCGGGCAGCCGTCCTCCTGCCAGGGCGGGCTCGTGCTCGCGGGGAGCGTCGAGAAGACTCCGTGGTGGCAGTCGTCCGGATTCGCGGCCGCGCCCGGCGCCGCGAGGCTCACGTAGTCGTTGTGGTCCGAGAAGGACGCGGGGCTGCCATCAGGCCTGGTGGCCGCCACGGACAGCCCGATCCCGATTCCGCCGCGGCGCCCGCCCAGGAACGCGGCGGGCACCTCCAGCGGGTTCCCGTTCTCCGCGTTGTTGCCGGCGGCCGCGACCGACAGGACGTAGTTGTCGAAGGCAAGCGCGAGGGCGCGCGCGAGGGCGAGCGCTCCGGAGGGGTCGAAGCCGTCGCCGGCGAAGCTCATATTGATGACGTCGGCCCCGGCGCGGACCGAGAACTCGATTCCCCGGATCAGGTCGGAGAGATCGAAATTGCCGTTGGTGGAGGCGCGCACGGCCATCACCTTCGTGCTGCCGGCCACTCCCTTGCCGCCGAGTCCGTTTCCGTCGAGTGCCGCGATCAGCCCGGTCACGAAGGTGCCGTGGCCCACGAAGTCGGTTACGCCGCCGCCGGCGGGTATGGCGTCGTAGGTCCGCGCGACCTGGCCCGTGAACTCGGGGTGACTCAGATCGAGGCCGGTATCGAGCACGGAGACCACGCGCGCGGAGCCACCGCCGACGGCCGCGAGCGCCTGACCGGCGTGCACGGCGTCGTAGGCCCAGGTGAACGGCAGGCCGGTTTCCGGGTCCGGACGGTCGAACTCCTCGACCGCAGCGCGGAGCCGCCGATCGCGCTCGACGAACGCCACGCGCGGATCGTTCCGCAGCTTGGCGACGGCCGCCGCGCCCGACGGGACTCTCGCCGCGAGCACGCCGGTGAGCTCGAAGCGCTCCGGCTCCGCTCCCAGCGCGCGCAGGGTGGTGGCCACCGCGTCCATGTCCGAATGAGCCCTGACGCCGACCAGGAGCGATCGCGGAGCGTCGGAGCGCGCGATCCGGGCGAGCTCGCCCGCGGAGGCGGCCGCCGCGGAGGCGTGCGTCCGCTCGGGCAGCGGCAGCGGGCTGGCGTGGGCGCGCGACGCGCGCGCCGACCCTGGGCCCAGCACCGCGCGCAGCGCCGCGCGGTCCAGCACGTCGGTGGACGCCTGGGCGGGCGCTGCGAGGAGCGGGGCCGCGAGGAGCGGGGCCGCACACAGGAACATCGCCAGCAGCGCTCTCCGCACAACTTCATCGTAGGGACGCCCCCTGGTGCCCGCTAGGTTTCCGTCTCCGTGCAGCCGGAGATTCACATCGGGCCGCTCGAGCTGAAGACGTTCGGCATCTGCTTCGCCGCCGGCTTCATCGTCTCAGGCCTTCTGATCGGGCGCCGCCTGCGCGAGCTCGGCCGCCCCGCGGACTGGGCCTACGAGCTCGTCTTCGCGGCGTTGATCGGCGGCCTGATCGGCTCGCGCGTGGATTACCTGCTTCAGAACTGGAGCAAGGTCTCGGACGACGTCGTCGGCAACCTCTTCTCGGGCTCGGGGCTCGTCTGGTTCGGCGGTCTCGTCGGCGGCGCGCTCGGCGTGATGCTGTGGGCGCGCTGGCGCCGCTGGCTCACATGGCAGATGTTCGACGCCGCGGCCGTTCCGCTGGCCGTCGGCTACGCGATCGGCCGGGTGGGCTGCCAGCTCTCCGGCGACGGCGACTACGGCACGCCCTCGGACCTTCCCTGGGCGATGGCGTATCCCGACGGGACCGTGCCGACGACGGACGAGGTGCATCCGACGCCCGTCTACGAGACGCTCGCGATGGGACTGGCCGGGGCCGTCCTGTGGCGGCTCCGCGACCGCTTCGCGCCTGGAGTCCTGTTCGGGCTCTACCTGATGATCGCGGGCGTCGAGCGCTTCCTGATCGAGTTCATCAGGCGGAACGACTCCCTGGTCGCCGGCGTCACGCTCCCCCAGGTCGTGGGCCTGGCGATGCTGGGCCTGGGGGCAGCGATCGTGGCAGTGCGCCGCGACGTGCCGCGCGCCGCCACGGCCTGAGCGCCGCGCCGAGCCCGGCGGCCGCACACAGTGCAAGCGCCACCGAGGCGCCTGCCGCGCTGTGGGCGTGGAAGGAGACCTCCATGCCGACGAGCGCGGCCAGCACGGCGACGCCCGCGCCGCCCAGCATCGCCTGTGCGGGTGTGCGCGCGTGCGCCCTCACCGCGACGGGGGGCGCGATCAGCACTCCCAGCACGAGCAGCGCGCCGAGCCCCTGCACCGCCACGGCGACGGCCGCGGCGAGCAGCACGAGCAGCGCCAGGCGCACGAGCGTCGGACGCAGGCCGGCCGCCGCCGCGCCCGCGGAGTCGAAGGCCATGGCGGTGAGCGGTCGGTGGAGCGCGACGAGCGCCGCGCCGCCGGCGAGCACCAGCGCGGCCGCCGCGGCGAGGTCGCCGTCCGTGACGCCCAGCGGGTCGCCGAAGAGCAGCTCCTCGAGCCGCTGCGGGGAGTCGGGCGCGAGCGCGAGCAGCGCGCCGAGCCCGACGAGGCCGGTGACCGCGACGGCGGTCCCGGCATCCGGACCCGTGCGCGGGTCGCTCGCCGCGAGGGCGATCAGCCCTGCCGCGGCCAGCGCGCCGCCCACCGCGCCGAGGAGGAGCGGCGCGCCGGCCAGCGCGGCGAGCACGAGCCCCGGCAGCAGCCCGTGCGCGAGCGACTCGGCGCCGTAGGAGAGGCGCTCCGTCACGACCCAGAAGCCGAGCGCGCCGCACAGCGAGCCGACGAGCGCGAGCTCGAGCAGCGCCCTGCGGTCGATGCCTGAGCGGAGCGGATCGAGCACGAAGTCGACGACCTCCATCGGCTCAGTGCCCGTGCTCGTGGTGCTGGACGGTCACCGCTCCCTCGCCGCCCTCGAGCACGATCAGCTCGTGGCCGTAGGTGGCCTGGAGCGTGGCGCGGTCGAGCGTCGCGCCGGGCGCGCCGAACGCCACCTGGCGCCGGTTCAGGCACAGGACCAGGTCGAACGAGCGCGCGCTCTCCACGTCGTGGCTCGCCACCAGCAGCGCGCGGCCCTCGGCCCGGAGCTCGTCGAAGACGCCCGCGATCAGCGTCGCGCTGGCGGGGTCGACGCCGGAGAGCGGCTCGTCGAGCAGCAGGACGGGCGCGTCCTGCACCAGCGCGCGCGCCAGCAGCGCACGCTGGCGCTGCCCGCCCGACAGCTCCCCGAAGCGGACGTTGGCCTCGCCCCCGAGGCCCACGCGCTCGAGGGCGGCCCGCGCCGCCGCGCGCTCCTCCCTGCGCGGCGGCAGCCACCAGCGGCCGCGGGCGAGTGTGCCCATCACGGCCACGTCGAGTGCGGTGACCGGGAAGTCGAGCCGCGTGCGCTCGGTCTGCGCCATGTAGGCGGGCCGTCCGCTCACCTCCACGCTGCCGGAGGCGGGCTCGAGCTCACCGAGCAGCACGCGGAAGAGGGTGGTCTTGCCGCCGCCGTTCGGGCCGAGGACGCACACGGACTGGCCCGGCTCGGCGCTGAAGCTGACCTCCTCGAGCACGGGTGGGCCGTCGTATGCAGCGGCCAGCCGCTCGACGGAGACGGCAGGCCCGCTCACGCGGCACGCCCTCGCGTCAGGGCCGCGGTCGCGAGGCACACCGCCGCGCCGAGCACCGCGATCGGCGGGCCGGGCGGCACGTCGAGCCAGTAGGCGAGGTACAGCCCCGCGAGCCCCTCGGCGAGCGCGAGCCCGAGCGCGAGCGCGACCAGGCCGCGGATCGAGCGCGTGAGGAGCCGCGCCGCCGCCGCGGGGAGCACGTAGATCGCGGTCACGAGCAGCACGCCGACCGCGGGGATCGCTGCGACGGCGGCCACCGCCACGAGCGCGAGCAGGAGGAGGTCGGCACGGTGGCTGGGCAGGCCGAGCGCGTCGGCCCCCTCGGGGTCGAACCCGACCGCCGACCAGGTGCGGCCCAGGGCGAGCGTCGCGCACGCCGCGATCACGGCGACCGCGCCCGACACCGCGAGGTCGGTGCCATCCAGGCCGAGCAGCGTGCCGAACAGGAGCCTGTCGACGACCGCGCCCGACTCGAAGACGTCGCTCGCGAGGATCACCCCGCCGGCGAGCGCGGCCACGAGCAGGAGGGCGGTCCCCTCGCCATGGTCGCGTCCCGATCTTCCGGTGCGCTCGACTCCGCCGGCGTAGCCCAGCGCCACGGCGACCCCGGCGATCGTGGGGCTCACGCCCGAGGCATCGGCCACCACCAGACCGGGGAAGGTCGCGGACCCGGCCGCGTGCGAGAAGAAGGCGAGCCGGCGCAGCACGATCCAGGTGCCCAGGACGCCGCCGCTGATCGAAAGAAGCACCAGCTCGAACAGCGCCTCGCGCAGAAAGGGGAGCTCGGCCAGGTCGGTGGGCGACGGCACCGGACGAGTCTAACGAGAATGATTCTCAAAACTCGCGTCAAACAGTCGTCCAGAGCGCGCCGCCTACCGGCTCACAACGGGTACGGCCTCGTCACGCTGTCCTCGCCATGAAGACGACGACCGCCTACATCGCCGGGCTCGGCACGGCCGGAATCCTGATCGTCTCCATCGTCCTCGTGCTGGTGCTCGGGAGCGGCGTCATGGCGTTCGACGCGCTTCCCAAGGAGGGCGGCGCCAAGGCCAAGCTCGGCCGCGTCGTCATCGAGGACAGGGCGCGCGCCGATCGTGCCGACCGCGCTCGCGCTAGGCGCGAGCCGCGGCGTCGCGGATGAACTTGCGCGACACCGCCTGAAGCTCCTCGTCGTGCTGGACCGAGCGGTGGTGGCCGCCGGGGAGGAGGAGCAGGCGCTTCGGCTCGCCGGCCGCCTCGAAGAGCGACTCGCTCACCGTGTAGGGCACCTGCTCGTCGCCGCGCGCGTGCATCAGGAGCAGCGCCGTGTCGGGGCTGAGGCTCGCCGCGGCCGCGTGGCTGTCGAGCGACTCGAGCCACGGTCCGCTCGCCTCCTCGTCGCAGCGGAACTCGGGCCGCTGCCCTGAGCGGAGGAAGCGGCGGAGCCCGCTCTCCGGCGCCGGGCAGATGGCGACCACCGCGCAAACCGCGTTCGCGGCGCCCCTGTCACGTGCCTCGGCGCCCGCATGGATGGCCTGAAAGCCGCCCATGCTCGAGCCCCGGAGCGCGACCTGCGGCGCATGGGAGCGGAGCAGCTCGACCATCGCGAGCGCGTCGTCGAACGCGCTCGGGCCGAAGCTGCCCTCGGACTGGCCATGCCCTCGCGCGTCGTACGCCAGCGCGGCCATCCCGTCGGCTCGGCAGCCGCGCGCGAAGTCGAAGTGGCTCTCCTTCGCCGAGCCGGCGCCATGGAGCACGACCACGCCCACGTCCGGCTGCTTCTCGGGGAGGAACAGCGCGTAGGCGAGACCGTCGTGGCTGCCCAGCTCGGGCGGTGTGGGCGTGGGGTGGCGCATCGCTCGTTCATAATCGCCGGTCTGACCATGTCGGCGCTCGCGGTCTCGCATGTCTACCCCCTCGGCTCCCGCCTGAACGAGCGCGGACGTCTCGTGGTGGGCGGATGCGACCTGGTCGAGCTCGCGGCCGAGTTCGGCACGCCCGCCTACGTGTACGCCGAGGACGACCTGCGCGCCCGTGCGCGCACGTTCGTGGAGGCCCTGCGCGCGCGCACCGAGCACTTCGAGGTGATCTACGCGAGCAAGGCGTTCCCCTGCACCGCGGTCTATCGGCTGTTCGACGAGGAGGGCCTCTCGGCCGACGTGGCGTCCGGCGGCGAGCTCCACCTGGCGCTGGCGGGCGGCATGGACCCGGCGCGGCTCTACATGCACGGCAACAACAAGTCGCAGGCCGAGCTCGACTACGCAATCGAGAGCGGCATCGGGCACATCGTGGTGGACTCGTTCGACGAGATCGAGCGGCTGCGTGGCCGCTCGCAGCGCGTGCTGCTGCGCGTCACCCCCGGCATCGAGCCGAGCACCCACGCCTTCATCCGGACTGGCCAGGTCGACTCGAAGTTCGGCTTTCAGATGCACGAGGTCGAGCGGGCGGTCGCCGCCTGCGCGGACGCCGGGCTCGAGCTGCGCGGCCTGCACGCGCACATCGGCTCGCAGATCGTCGACGTGGAGGTGTTCGCGCGGCTCGGCGAGCTGCTCGCGTCGATGGGGGACTGGCCGCTGCTGAATCTCGGCGGCGGGCTCGGCATCGCCTACACGGCCGAGGACACGCCGCCGTCGATCGAGGACTACGTGGACGCGCTCGTCATGCATGCGCCCGAGGACGTGACGCTGCTGTGCGAGCCGGGGCGCGCGCTCGTGGGCAACGCGGGCGTGACCCTCTACAGGGTCGGGACGATCAAGCGCATCCCGGACGTGCGCACGTACGTGGCCGTCGACGGCGGGATGTCGGACAACCTCCGTCCGATGCTCTACGGGGCGCGCTACGAGGCCGAGATCGCGGACCGCTTCGCCGAGGAGGGCTCAGGCGAGCTCTGCACGATCGCGGGAATGCACTGCGAGTCGGGCGACGTGCTCGTGCGCGACGTGCGCCTGAACGACCCGCGTGTGGGCGACTTGCTCGTGATTCCCGCCACCGGCGCGTACGGGCACGCCATGGCGAACAACTACAACGCCGTGCCGCGGCCGCCGGTCGTCTTCTGCAGGGACGGGGACGCCCGCGCAGTTATCCGCCGCGAGACCCACGACGATCTGACCTTGCGTGACCTCTGAATCGCAAGCCGGCGCCTTCCGGGTAGGCCTGCTCGGCCACGGGACGGTCGGCCGTGCCTTCGCCGAGCTGCTCGAGGCGCGGGCCGACGCTGTCGAGGCCGAGGTCGGACGCCGTCCGGAGCTGGCGGGGATCCTCACCCGCAGCCGCGGCGACTTCGACGACATCCTCGAGCGCAGCGACCTCGTCGTGGAGCTGATGGGCGGCGTCGACCCCGCACGCGAGTACGTGCTGCGCGCGCTCGACGCAGGCCGGCACGTGGTCACGGCCAACAAGCAGCTGCTCTCCCAACACGGCGAGGAGGTCTTCGACGCCGCGCGGCGCGGCGGCGTCCAGCTCCGCTTCGAGGGCGCCGTGGCGGGGGTGGTGCCGGCGATCCGGGTGATGTCGGAGACGCTCGCCGCCGCTCACATCGAGCGCGTGCACGGGATCGTGAACGGCACCACCAACTACATCCTCAGCGAGATGGCCCGCACCGGAGCCAGCTACGAGGAGGCGCTGGCCGACGCTCAGCGGCTCGGCTACGCCGAGGCCGATCCGACCGAGGACGTGACGGGCAAGGACGCCGCCGCCAAGATGGCGATCCTCGCGCGGCTCGCCTTCAACGCCGCGGTGCGGCTCGACCAGGTGAGCTACGAGGGCATCGAGCGCCT
Organism: Thermoleophilaceae bacterium; assembly: GCA_034664005.1. GTDB lineage: Bacteria > Actinomycetota > Thermoleophilia > Solirubrobacterales > Thermoleophilaceae > JACVRW01. Next base: position 37,741 of record JAXDIL010000071.1, read on the forward strand.
CACCGCCGACGACATCGAGTACGCGAAGGACCTGGGGCTGTCGCTGAAGCTGATCGGCTCGGCCGAGCGGATCGGCACCGGCATCGCCGTGCACGTGTATCCGGCCTTCCTGTACGCGGACCATCCGCTCGCGTCGGTGAACGGCGCCTTCAACGCGGTCACGATCGAGTCCCCGGCGATTACCGAGATCACGCTGTCGGGACCGGGCGCGGGCGGGATCCAGACGGCGAGCGCCGTGCTCGGCGACATGATCTCGGCCATGATCCCGCCGCCGTCGCTGGTGCCGCCGGCGGAGGAGATAGCGCTCGTCACCGACACGGAGTTCTCGTTCTACCTCCACCTGGAGGTGGCCGACCGCCCCGGGGTGCTGGCGCAGGTGGCCGAGATCCTTGGACTGCAGAGCGTCTCCGTCAAGTCGGTGGTGCAGAAGGGGCTCGGCGACGAGGCGCGGCTCGTGATGGTCATGCACCCGGTGCTCGAGTCGAAGTTCCGCGCGGCGGTCGAGATGCTGTCCCAGCTCGACTTCGTGCGCGAGGCGCCGCGCGTGATCCGCGTCATCGAGGAGACGTTCTGAGTCTCTGGCGCTACCGGGAGCGCCTCCCCGTCGAGCCGCTCGTGACGATGGGCGAGGGCGACACACCCCTCATCCCCGCGCCGCACCTGTCGGAGCTGACCGGAGCGGACGTGTGGCTGAAGCTGGAGGGGGCGAACCCCACGGGGTCGTTCAAGGACCGCGGCATGACCGTGGCCGTGAGCGCCGCGATCAGCGAGGGCGCGGAGGCCGTGATCTGCGCGTCCACCGGCAACACCGCCGCCAGCGCCGCCGCCTACGCGGCGCGTGCCGGACTGCGCGGCGCGGTGATCGTGCCGCAGGGCAAGATCGCGACCGGCAAGCTGGCGCAGGCGCTGATGCACGGCGCGCGCGTGATCGCGCTGCGCGGCAACTTCGACGAGGCGCTGGCACTGGTGAGACAGCTCGCCGACCGGCATCCGATCGCGCTCGTCAACTCCGTGAACGACTTCCGCATCGAGGGGCAGAAGACGGGCGCCTTCGAGGTCTGCGACCAGCTCGACGAGGCGCCCGACGTGCTCTGCATCCCGGTCGGGAACGCCGGCAACGTCACGTCCTGGTGGAAGGGCTTCCAGGAGTACGGCACCGCGCCGCGGATGCACGGCTACCAGGCCGAGGGCGCCGCGCCGCTCGTTCACGGCGCGCCGGTCGAGAGCCCGGAGACGGTGGCGTCCGCCATCCGGATCGGGAACCCGGCGCGCTGGGAGGACGCGATGAACGCATTCACAGCGTCGCGCGGCGAGGTGCGCGCGGTGTCCGACGCGGAGATCCTCGACGCCTACTCGCTGCTCGGCGCCCGCGAGGGCGTCTTCTGCGAGCCTGCCTCGGCGGCGTCGGTGGCCGGCCTGCTCAAGAACGGGGCGGAGGGACGCGTGGTGTGCGTGCTCACGGGTCACGGGCTGAAGGACCCGCAGACGGCGATGAACCGCGCGTCGAGCGTCGTGCCGTGCGAGCCGGACATCGAGAGCGTCGAGCGCGCGGTCCTGGGATGAAGCGGCGCCGCCTGGTCCGCGTGCCTGCCTCCTCCGCCAACCTCGGACCGGGCTACGACGTGCTCGCAGCCGCCCTCTCGCTTCACCTGGAGCTGGAGGTGGAGGAGACCGGCGAGTTCTTCGTGCACTCGGACCTGCCCGGCATTCCGACCGACCGCAGCAACCTCTGCGTGCGCGCATTCGAGCGGCTGCACCCCGCCGACGGCATCGCGTTCCAGATCCGCTCCGAGATCCCGAGCGCCGCCGGACTCGGGTCGAGCGCGGCCGCGATCGTCGCGGGGCTGGCGGCCGCCGACCACATGTACGAGCTCGACGCGCCGCTGTTCGAGCTGGCGGTGGAGCTCGAGGGCCATCCGGACAACGTGGCCGCGGCGCTCCACGGCGGGTTCGTGATCTGCCCGGGGCCCGGTGAGGAGCCGGTGCGGTTCGACCCGGCGCCCGGCCTCGAGGGCGTCCTGGCCATCCCCGAGCACGAGGTGCCGACGACCGAGGCTCGCGCCGCTATGCCCGCCGAGGTGCCGATCGCCGAGGCGGTGCACAACGTGGGCCACGCCGCGCTGCTCGTGCTCGGCCTGGCGAAGGACGACTTCAGCCTGATCGGGCGCGGCCTGCGCGACCTGATGCACCAGCCGCGCCGTCGCTCGCTCTATCCGCGCTCGATGGAGCTGGTCGAGCGAGCCGAGGAGCTGGGCGCGGTGGGCGCGACGATCTCCGGTGCCGGCCCGACGGTCCTGTTCTGGTGCCACTGGCAGCAGACAGGCGCGCTCGTGGAGCGCCTGAAGGCCGAGGCGTCCGACTGCGAGATCCGCCGCGCGACGTTCGCCCCGGGCGGCGCCGACGTGCGCGAGCTGTAGTTCCACGGCGGTCCCTAGTCCACACCACCGATCCGGAACCTCACCGCGGCGGGCGCCGAGCTCCGCCGGGCCCGGTCCGTCGCGACGGCCGTGAGCACGTAGTCGCCCCCGGCAAGCGCCCTGCCGCGCACCCGCCCCGTGAATCGAAGCCGGTTGACGCCGCGCCTGCCACGCACGGCGAACCGGCCACCGGTGCCCAGGAGCGTCCGAAGGCGCCCGCCCGCGGCGCGCCCGCTGCGCCACGCGTGCGGCGCCCGGTCCGGGCTCGCGCGGATCGGGTCGACCGCGAAGCGCACCGAGGCCGGCCGTGAGAGCCGGAAGCTCAAAGCCGCCCCCGCCTGCCCGCGCCGCAGGATCGCGGGCCCGCGGCGGGCGGCCGCGAAGGCCATCGGCGAGAGCGCCAGATCGGTCAGCTCCGGTCGCGAGTCGCGCGGCGAGCCCGGCCGCGGCGTCGGCCGCGGCCCGCCCGGCCCGTATGGCGCCGGCCCGTCTGGCCCCGGCCCGCCCGACCCA
>JAXDIL010000121.1:0-5111 GCA_034664005.1 Thermoleophilaceae bacterium
GCCGTGATCGTGGAGGAGGGCTGGCCCCACGGAGGCGTGGGAGCGAACCTCGCCGCGCTGATCCAGGAGCAGGCGTTCGACTGGCTCGACGCCCCCGTCCAGCGTGTGACCGGCGCCGACGTCCCGATGCCGTACTCGAAGCCGCTCGAGCAGGCGGCGTTCCCGCACGAGGAGCACGTCGTGCAGGCCGCGCTCGCCACCTTCCGGGACCTGTAAGGAGAAGCATGGCCAGCGACGTCACGATGCCCCGCCTTTCGGACTCGATGGAAGAGGGCACGGTGCTCAAGTGGCTCGTCGAGGAGGGCGGCGAGGTCACACGCGGCGAGGCGCTCGTCGAGATCGAGACGGACAAGGCCAACATGACCTACGACGCCGACGCCGACGGCGTTCTGATCGAGATCGTGGCCCAGGAGGGCGACACGCTCGCGATCGGTGAGGTGATCGCGCGCATCGGCGACGCGAGCGAGGCCAAGGGCGACGGCGGTGGCGAGGAGTCAGCGGGCGGGAGCGGCGACGAGTCCGGCGACGAGTCGGGCGACGAAGCCCCGGCAGACCAGAGCGACTCCGGCGACGAGGGCGGCGAGGACGCGGACGACTCCGGTGAGGAGGCCGAGGCCACCGACGAGGAGCAGGAAGGCGAGCCGGCGACAGCCGAGGGCGACGGCGACGAGCAGGAAGGCGAGGCCAAGCGCGACGACGAGGCGGCCGACGGCGAGTCCGACGCCGACGCCGAATCCGAGTCCGAGTCCGAGTCCGAGGCGGCCGAGGGCGAAGGCAAGTCCGAGGACGAGGAGTCCGACAGCGAAGGCGAGTCCGAGAGCGAGGCCGAGTCCGGCGCCGCCGAGGGCGGCGAGGAGGCCGAGTCCGGCGGCGAAGAGGAGCGGGAGGCTGCCGCGGCCGAGGGCGAGGAGGCCGCGGTCGCGGGTGCCGAGGGTGGCGGTGGCGAGACGCAGGCCGGCACTGGCACTGTGACGCGCGAGAAGACTTCGAATGGCAACGGCGCGGACCGGGTGAAGGCCTCGCCGGTGGCACGCCGCATGGCCCGGGACCTCGGCGTGGAGCTCGCTCAGCTCGAGGGCACCGGGCCCGGTGGGCGAATCGTCAAGGCCGACGTTCAGGCCGCGGCCGAGAACGGTGGCGGTGCCAAGGCCGAGGCGCCCGAGAAGGGTCGGGCCGAGACGGCGGAGGAGCCCTCGGACGACGGCGCGAAGGCGGAGGCCAAGGACGACGCGGAGGCGCCCGCTAAGGACGAGGCCAAGGACGACGCGGAGGCGCCCGCTAAGGACGAGGCGAAGGACGAGAAGAAACCCGCCAAGGACGAGGCGGAGGCGCCCGCCAAGGAGGACAAGAAGCCCAAGAAGGACGAGGAGAAGCCCTCCAAGGAGGACAAGAAGCCCAAGAAGGACGAGGAGAAGCCCTCCAAGAAGGAGCCGCAGCGCGGCGAGGCCGGCGCCAAGGGCGAGGCCCAGATCGAGGAGCTCACGCGGCTCCAGCAGACCGTCTCACGCCGCATGGCCGAGTCGAAGGCCACGGCCCCCGACTTCTCGATCGCGCTCACGGTCGACATGACCGCCGCGGTCGAGCTGCGCGAGCGGCTCAAGGAGATCTCCGACCCGGTGCCGTCGTTCAACGACATGGTCGTGAAGGCCTCCGCCAACGCGCTCCGCGAGCACCCGCGCGTGAACGCCGCGTACCGCGACGGCAAGTTCGAGCTCTACGACCGCGTGAACGTCGGCGTCGCCGTGGCGGCCATGGACGCGCTCGTGGTACCCACGATCTTCGACGCCGACAAGAAATCGCTCGGCCAGATCGCACGCGACGCGCGCGCGGTGATCGGCAAGGTGAAGGACAAGACCGTCACGCCGCCCGAGCTGTCAGGCGGCACGTTCACGGTCTCGAACCTCGGCATGTTCGGCATCGAGCAGTTCACGGCGATCATCAACCCGCCGCAGGCCGCGATCCTGACGGTCGGCAAGCTCGCGAAGACGCCGGCCGTGGACGACAAGGGCAAGGTCATCGCCCGCGACCAGATGGTGCTCACGCTCGTCTGCGACCACCGCATCCTCTACGGCGCCGACGGCGCCCAGTTCCTCGCCCGCGTGCGCGAGCTGCTCGAGCAGCCGCTGGCGCTCGCCCTGTAGCCGGATGAGACGCGCGCTCGGGCTGGTGCTGGCGGCGCTCCTCCTGGTCGCCGGCTGCAGCGGCGGGGCGAGCAATGCCTTCAAGAACCCCCACGGCACGCTCCACGTGAAGAAGGGCGACGAGTTCCGGATCGAGTTCGTCGTCAACAGCGGCGTGGGCTTCGACTGGGTCATGATCCCGCGGCTCGAGCGCTCGATACTCACGGCGCCGGCGATCACGACCTTCTATCCCGACGAGAACCGCGCGGGCCAGTCGGGCACCAAGCGCTTCACGTTCCGCGCCAGCGCCACCGGCCAGGAGACCGTGATCTTCCAGCACGTCTTCCGCGGCAAGCCGCAGGAGCGGCGCGTGCTGACGGTCGACGTGTCGAAGTAGCGGCGGAGCGGGGTCCGGCGAGCTAGAGGGCGCCGCCGGCCACGCCCGGCGCCGTCGGGTCGTCGCGCTGACTGCCGGTCGTCTCGCGGGCCAGGTAGTCCTCGGCGAGCAGCGGCTGGTCCTTCGCGCGGGCGACGACGTCGTGGAGCGACGACATCGACGCCACCTCCTCGACCTGCTCCTTCACGAACCACTGGACGAACTGCTCGCTCGCGTAGTCCGCGTCCTCGCGCGCGATCTTCATGAGGTTGAAGATCTCCTCGCCCACGCGCTTCTCCTGGTCGAGCGCGAGAGCAACGGGGCTGACGCAGTCGATGAAGTCGGTCTGGGGCGCGGTCACGCCCGGGACCTCCACGCGCGCGTCCACGTCGAGCAGGTAGCGGACCATCATCAGCGCGTGGTTGCGCTCCTCGAGCGACTGCTGGTAGAAGAACGCGGCCATCCGCGGGAGCGTCTGGGCCTCGTAGGCGACGGCGATCGCCACGTACTGCTGCGCGGCGGCGAACTCGTTCGCGATCTGCTCGTTGAGGGCGGCTACGAAGCGGTCGGAGGGCACCGCGGCGGACGCTATCAGCCGGTCGGAGCGGCCCAGCGGAAGCCGACCGGCTCGATCAGCGGGTCGAGCGGGCTGGCGGGCAGGCCGGCCGGCGGCTCGGGGCTGTTGTAGTCCCCCGGCGCCACGTCGTTGGGCGTGTCCGGGTGGAAGAGCGACGCCAGGTACTGGATGTGGCCGCGTCCTGGGCCGAGCTCGAACTGCCCGCCGCCGTAGGCGCCGATGCCGTGCTCCTCGCAGTAGTCGTACGCGGCGCACAGCTCGCGCAGCGGCCCGAGCCGGGACGGCTTGATGTTGACCATCCGCGGCGGGAACGGCAGCGCCTCGATGTCCGCGACCGAGTGGATCGGCGCGTCCCAAGTGATCCGGTCGCGGTGCGGCTCGAGGATCGGGTCGGTCTCGTCGGTCAGCGCCGGATCCTCGATCCACGCGTCCGGGAACGCCTCGACCACGCGCCGGTAGAGGTCGGGGTCCGGCGGCTGATCCACCACCGTCCCCTTGTAGTGGCCCTTGAAGTCGACCGAATCGACCGCGCCGGTGGCCACCAACTCCGCGATCAGCTCGTCGGTCCACGCGGTCGTGGGGTCGAGCTTGAAGCGCAGCGTGGGGTAGCTCTCGAGCCGCCGCGCGATCGGGTCCATCGTGGCCGGATCGCCGAGTCGCAGCGAGACGACGAAGGTGACCGGCCGCGGCTCGCGCCCCAGGTGCTCCGCCAGCGAGGTGCCGGCCTGCCGCAGCGCCAGGTCGAGCGCCGCGCTCTCGAACGCCCACGTCCGGTAGAGCCGTGAGACGTCGCGCACCGGCTCGGCGGGGAACAGGTCGAGCCCCTCGACCAGGTCGCACAGCTCGCCCATCGTGGACGCGCCGGTGAGGTCCTGCACCGGTCCGGCGTCCTGGAGTGCGACGTGGTCGAGCGCGTCGTAGGTCACGTCCTCGCCGACGCCCTCCACCCCGCCGCCGCGCATGTGAATCACCGTCGACAGGCGTGTGAACTCGCTCGACACGTCGCGCTCGAGCCCCTCGAGCTCGTAGCCCGCGATCGCGACGGGCAGCTCGGCGATGCGGTCGTAGGTGGCCACGGGCGAGACCCTATCGACGGCCCTGAGGACTCTGGCCTCGGACGGCACCATCGACGCCATCCGCTCGGCGCGCCGCTGCTGCCACACGGTCAGGAGCATCGCCACCAGCGTGACCATGAAGATCATCGCCGCCATCACGTTCACCTGTGGCGGGATCGCGATCCGGGCGGCGCCCCAGATGAACAGCGGATACGTGACCGTCGAGCCCGCGTTGAAGTTCGTGATCACGAAGTCGTCGATCGAGAGCGCGAACGCCAGCAGCGCGGCGGCGAGGACGCCCGGCATGATCAGCGGCAGCGTCACGCGCATGAACGTCTGGAAGCGATTGGCGCCCAGATCCTGCGCCGCCTCCTCGAGCGAGCGATCGAAGCCAATCAGCCGCGACCGCACCGTGACGACGACGAACGACACGTTGAACATCACGTGCGCGATCAGGATCGTGGTGAAGCCGGTGGCGACTCCGAGCGAGAGGAACATCGACAGGAGCGACGCTCCGAGCACGACCTCGGGCGACGCGAGGGGCAGGAAGATGAACAGGTTGGTCGCCCCGCGCCCGCGGAACTCGTAGCGCACGAGCGCGAGCGCCATCATCGTGCCGAGCACCGTGGCGATCAGCGTCGAAAGCGTGGCTATCTCGACGCTGCTCTTCATCGCGTCGAGCAGGCCGGGCACGCCGAACGGGTCCTTCCAGCTCTTCAGCGTGAACCCCTGCCACACGAAGTTGAAGCGGCTCTTCGTGTCGTTGAACGAGAAGAGCAGGATGATCGCGATCGGCGCCATCAGGTAGATGAGCACCAGTCCCGAGTACAGATTCAGCGACTGGTCGAGCAGCCGCCGGCCCACGCGCGTCACGCGGCCACCCCCTCGGCGCCGGTGAGCTCCTCGGTCCCGGCGATCTTCGCGTAGGCCAGGACCAGCACCAGGATGATCGCCATCAGGATGAACGACAGCGCGGCCGCGGT
>JAXDIL010000127.1:0-3076 GCA_034664005.1 Thermoleophilaceae bacterium
GCGCGACATCTCCTTCGACGTGGACGCCGGGGAGGTGGTGGGCATCACCGGGCTCGTCGGGATGGGGCAGGACGAGCTGCCGGGGCTGCTGTTCGGCGCCGAGACCGCGAAGGTGGGGACGATCCGAGTGAACGGCGTCACGCTCAGACAGGGAAGCCCACGTGCCGCGATGCGCGCGGGCGTGGGGCTCGTCCCCGCGCACCGCCTCCGGGACGGCGCCGTGGCCGAGGCGAGCGTGATGGAGAACGTGACGCTCCCAACGCTGCGTGACTACTTCCGGAAGGGCCGCCTCGACCACGACGGCCAAGTGAGCGCGGTCGGGCGCCTCACCCGGGAGTTCGCCGTCCGGCCGGACACGCCGCAGGCGATCTTCGGGCGGCTGAGCGGCGGCAACCAGCAGAAGGCGCTGCTTGGCAAGTGGATGGCGCTCGGCCCCCGGCTGCTGATCCTCCACGAGCCGGCGCACGGCGTCGACATCGGTGCTCGCCGTGAGATCTTCCACAAGGTGCTCGCCGCCGCCGCCGGCGACTCGATGGCCGTGGTCATCGTCTCGAGCGAGCACAACGAGCTCGCCCAGGTGGCGAGCCGCGTGCTCGTGATGTACGACGGCGTCGTTCACGCGGAGCTGTCCGGGGACCACCTGGACGAGGGGGCAATATCGGCGGCCTGCTACGGCCATGCTCACGACAACCAGTCTCCGGAGGCGGCATGACGACCCCCACGCCGTTGCCGAAGCACACGCTCGACGTGGAGGGTCAGCCGATCAGCTTCTCCGTCGCAGACCTGCGGGCGCCGTGGGCGGAGCCCGCGACGCCGATCTTCCTCGTCCACGGGCTCGGCTTGTCCGCCGAGGCGTGGCGGCCGTGGATCGCGACCCTTGCCGCGGAGCGCCCGGTCGTCGCGGTGGACCTGCGCGGGCACGGGGGGTCCGCCGTGTCGTGGACAGAGGAGGACTATCCGCTCGAGCGCTTCGGGGAGGACATCCGGCTGGTGGCCGACGAGCTCGGCTTCGAGCGCTTCCACTACGTCGGCGAGTCGTTCGGGGGCACCATCGGCCTCGGCCTTGCCATCGCGCACCCCGACCGCGTCGAGTCGGTCACCGTCTGCTCGACCGCCTTCGACGGCTCGCGAATCACGCACGTGGGCCACTGGCCCGAGCTCTCGGCGCAGGAGGACGGTGTGGCGAAGTGGTCGGAGGAGCTGATCCGCGGTCGGCTCGGTCCGGAGCCCGACGCCGCGCTGGCCGCATACTTCGCGGAGTCGCAGCGTGTCATCGCCCCGCGGGTGATCGGTGGCGTCGTGCACTGCCTCCAGGGCACGGACCTCACCGCGGAGCTGACGCGGCTCCAGACGCCGGTGCTCGTGATCACGCCGGAGCGAAGCCCGTTCGTCGACCCCGTGAACGCCGAGGCGCTGGCAGAGGCCGCGCTCAACGGCGAGCTTGCCTTCGTGCCGAACGCCTTCCACGGCGTCGTCCTCTCGCACTGGCGCGAATGCGTCGATCTGCTTCAGGCCTTCCTCGCGCGCGTGGAGCAGCGCGCCGACCCGAGCACCGCGGCCTTCAGTCGCGAGCTCGACGGCCGGTGGGTCGCGGGAATCGGCTCGCACGTGGCGATCGAGGTGCCCGACATCGACGAGGGCGTGCGCTTCTACCAGGACGTGCTTGGGCTCGAGCTCGACTGGCGCCACGAGATCTCGGGCGCCTTCCTCGAGTCGGTGACCGGCCTGGAGGACGCGCGCGGGCAGGTGGCGCAGCTGCTCTGCCCGGGCGGTAGCCGCGTCGAGTTGTGGTGCCATCACCCCCGCGGCGAGCGCGGCACGCGCAAGGTGAACGACACCGGCTTCGACCACCTCTCGTTCGGCGTGCGCGACGTGCAGGCGGCGTACGAGCGCCTCTCGGCGGCCGGCGTCGAGTTCACCGTGGCGCCGGTGGACGTCGCCGACCCCGCGCACCCGCTGTGCGGCTGGCAGGCCGCGTACTTCGAGGACCCCTGGGGAACGCGGCTCGAGATCGTCGGCCCTGACCCCATCCGCGGGCTCCACAACGGCGAGCGCGCTGTAGCGCCGGCATCGTGACCGGCGGGACCCGGGCGGGCACCGGCTCGACCGGCAGCGTCGCCAACCCCAGTCGCGTGCTCGCCCACCACGCGGACCGCCGTGGGGACGCGCTGGCGGTGGAGTGCGACGGCCGCAGCTGGACGTGGGCAGCGCTGCACGAGCGCGTCCGGGTGACCGCCGGGGCGCTCACCGGGGTGGGCGCGGAGCGCGGCGACGTGGTCGGGGTCCTCCTGCACAACGACCTGGAGTTCATCGAGCTGATGTACGCCTGCGCGCACATCGGCGCCGTCTTCATGCCGCTGAACTGGCGTCTGGCGGGCCCCGAGCTGAACTACATCGTGAACCACGCGCGGACCAAGCTGCTGGTGACTGAGCCCGAGCTCGCCGAGCTGGTCGAGAAGGCCGGGGATCTCTGCTGCGACGCGGTCATCGGGGTGGCGCCGCACGGCGACTGGCTCGAGCTGGCAACGCTCCGTGACGCCGCCGAGCGGGTGGCGGATCCCGTGGACGTGGAGAGCGAGGATCTCGCGCGCCTGATGTACACGTCCGGGACGACGTCCCGCCCAAAGGGCGTGATGATCAGCTTCGGCAACCTCGAGGCGAAGAACATCGCCCACATCGTGGAGTTCGGCTTCACCGCCGACCACCGCAATCTCGTGTGCGGACCGCTCTACCACGTGGGCGGGCTCGACATGGTGACCACGTCGATGCTCCAGGTCGGGGGAGCCACGTACCTGCTTCGCCGCTTCGAGGCGGAGAAGGCTCTCGGTGCCATCGAGCGGTTCATGATCACCCACCTGTGGATGGCGCCGGTGATGATCAACTCGGTCGTGGATCACCCGAGCCTCCCGGAGCGAGACCTGAGCTCGGTGCTCCTGCTCAGCGACGGCGGCGAGAAGATGCCGCTGCCCCTCATCCAGCGAGTGCTCGAGGCATTCCCGAACGCCTGGTTCGCCGACGGCTACGGGATGACCGAGACGGTCAGCGGGGACACCTTTCTCGACAAGCGCCGCACGAC
>JAXDIL010000132.1:0-28729 GCA_034664005.1 Thermoleophilaceae bacterium
CGAGGCGCTGATGATCGAGCCGACGGAGACCGAGACAAAGGAGCGCCTGGACCACTTCGCCGAGGTCGTGCGCGCGATCCTCGACGAGGCCAAGGAGGACCCCGAGTACGCGCAGGGCGCGCTCGAGCTGATGTGGCGCCTCCAGGGCGCGCTCGGCGAGATCGCGGGGCTGCCGCACGTGTCGCTCCAGCCGAGCGCCGGGTCGCATGGGGAGCTGGCGGGGCTGCTGCTCACCCGCGCCTATCACGAGGACCGCGGCGAGCAGCGCACGAAGGTGCTCACACCCGACACCGCCCATGGCACGAACCCGGCCACGGTGACGATGGCCGGCTACGAGGTCGTGAAGGTGGGCACCGCCGACGACGGCGGCGTGGACCTCGACGACCTGCGCGCGAAGGCGACCGGCGACGTGGCCTGCCTGATGCTCACGAACCCGAACACGCTCGGCCTGTTCGACCGCAACATCGAGGAGATCGCGCGGATCGTGCACGACGCCGGAGCCACGCTCTACTACGACGGCGCGAACCTGAACGCGGTGATGGGCATCACGCGGCCCGGCGACATGGGCTTCGACATCGTCCACTTCAACCTGCACAAGACGTTCACGCAGCCGCACGGCGGCGGCGGGCCGGGCGCGGGGCCGATCGCCTGCTCCGACCGCATCGAGCCGTTCCTGCCGATCCCGCAGGTGGTCCGCGACGGCGACGCGTACGACCTCGACTTCGACCGGCCGCAATCGATCGGAAAACTGCGCGGCTTCCAGGGCAACTTCGGCGTGTTCGTGCGCTCGTACGCCTACATCTGCTCACTCGGGCGCGACGGACTGAAGGACGTGTCCGAGGTGGCGGTGCTGAACGCCAACTACCTGAAAGCACTGATGGCTGAGCCCGGTATCGCCGAGTACCTCCCGATCGCCTTCGATCGCACGTGCATGCACGAGTTCGTGCTCTCCGGACGTGGGGCGAAGGAGCAGCTCGGCATCCGCACGCTCGACATCGCGAAGCGGATGCTGGACCACGACGTCCACCCGCCGACCGTCTACTTCCCGCTGCTGGTCGACGAGGCGCTGATGATCGAGCCGACGGAGACCGAGACAAAGGAGCGCCTGGACCACTTCGCCGAGGTCGTGCGCGCGATCCTCGACGAGGCCAAGGAGGACCCCGAGGTCGCCCGAACCGCCCCGCACACCACGCCGGTCCGCCGCCTCGACGAGGCGGGCGCCGCAAAGCGCCCGGTCGTCCGCTGGCGCCCCGACGCCGAGAACCCCGGCGACCCGGAGCGCGCCGCGGAGGTCTCGCCGGCGGCCCCCTCGGCCTGACGCGCGCCGTTCGGTCATTTTCTCCCGCATAGCGGGAGTTAGTGACCTCGGACCCCTCGGTGCCCGCCGTTTGGCGGTCGCGGCCGCGGGGGACATCGACACCATGAGCGGCCTCGGCGGCATCGCCCCGCAGCAGCGCGACCTCTCGCGGCGCCGCGACCGCCAGGCCGCCGCCGCTCGGCCTCGCGCTCGGGCGACCGACTTCGGTGGCGGCATCTTCCAGGGATAGAGTCGCCGCATGGACGGTGCGCCGGCCGGCACGGTCGCAGGCGAGGGGATAACCGCAGCCGAGCTGCGGCTGGCCGCGCGCAACCACGGGCTGCCGCTCGAGGCGCTCCGGCACGACCTCACGCCGGCGGGCCTCCACTACCTGCTGATCCACTACGACATCCCGGCGGTCGACCCGGAGGCGTTCCGCTTGGAGATCACGGGCGCGGTCAAAAGCCCAATGGCGCTCTCCCTCGGTGCAATCCGTTCGAGGCAACGCACGGATGACACCATCACCTTCGAATGCGCCGGCAACGGCCGCGCCCTGCTCGAGCCACGCCCGATCAGCCAGCCCTGGCTGACCGAGGCGGTGGGGACGGCGGAGTGGGGCGGCACCATGCTCGCCCCGCTGCTCGCGGAGGCGGGGGCGAGCGAGGACGCAACGGAGCTGCTCTTCACCGCTCTCGACAGGGGCGTCGAGGGCGGCGTCGCGCAGTCCTACGAGCGCGCGCTCCCGATCGCGGACGCCGAGCAAGCGCTGCTCGCCTACGACATGAACGGCGAGCCGCTCCCGCCCCAGCACGGCTTCCCGCTCCGGCTCGTGGTGCCGGGCTGGTACGGCATGCAGAACGTGAAGTGGCTCACCCGCATCACGGTCCTGGAGGAGCCGTACACGGGCTTCCAGAACGCGGTCGCCTACCGGATGTATGGCGCCGACGGCCAGCCGGGCGAGCCGGTCACGCGCATGCTCCCGCGCTCGCTCACGGTGCCGCCCGGCGTGCCGGACTTCATGACGCGCACGCGCCACGTCGAGCCCGGCCGTGTGACTCTGCGCGGCCGCGCCTGGTCAGGGTACGGCGACATCGAGCAGGTGGAGGTCTCGACAGACGGCGGAACCAGCTTCGATGCGGCCGTGCTGGATCCGCTGCTCGGCGAGCACGCCTGGCGTGGCTGGACTTTCGAGTGGGACGCGATCCCCGGCGAACACGTCATCTCGAGCCGCGCGACGGACGCCGCGGGCAACACCCAACCCCTCGAGACGCCCTGGAACCTCAAGGGCTACGCGAACAACGCCGTGGAGCGGCTCAGCGTCGTCGCGGCCCGGTGAGACGCCGGACAATTTGCTGGGGCGGCGGGCCCTCGATCGAGATGTCGCCATCGAACCGGACAAGTCGCGTTACCGCGCTGGCTCTGGTCCCCTCGTTGCCGCCGAAGTACAGGAGATCCGCTTCGAACCGGATCTGTCGTATCCGCTGCCGTGCGTCGAGCCAGACGGTGAATGGGATGCGCTCGCTACCAAGCCCGGCGAGGCGGTCGAGGTAGCGCCGATCGTCTGCATGTAGCGCGCCAAGCACTCGAACCATGGCTCGGCGAAGGCTCACGATCCCCGTGATCCGTGTGGTGGCCGTCCCACCGAGGTGAGCTTCCGCGAGCCCAAGACGCCGCGCGTCTGCCTGAATGAACCTCAGGAAGTCAAAGAGCCCGAACCTTCCGGCGTACTCGACCCACCGCCGCCTCGCCGGCCTGTGCAGATATGCGATGCCACTGCGGTAGATGTATTCACTGGCGCGTCCGCGATCAACGGTCCCACGTGGCCGGTGGTAGACGACCTGGGCCAGCTCGATGTCCGTTCGGGTGCGGCCCCGCGCGAGGTCGAGCATCGTGCCGTCCTCCGCCCGAAGCTGCGTCGTCACCACCGCTCCGCCAGCGGCCATGGTGCGATCCACCGCTCCGCTCAGCAATCGCGCTGGGTCGCGTGGCGGCTGCTCGCGCTCGGCCGTCCCGCCGCACCCACTGAAGGCGATCCCGCCCACCGCGATTACGAGACAAAGCCTGTGCGCTCGTACAACCACGACCGGTACTTACCCGGTCTGGGCGCAGAGTTACCGCTGCGTAGACTGGCCGCCCCGTGCGCATCTTCAGCGGCATCCAGCCGACCGGGCGCAAGCACCTCGGCAACTACATCGGCGCGATCCTCGGCTACCTCGAAGGCCAGGAGCGCGGCAACCCGGCGATCTACTGCATCGTCGACCTCCACGCGACGAGCGTGGCCTACGAGCCGAGGGCGCTGCCCGTCTACGTCCACGACACGGCGGCGATGCTCATGGCGGCCGGGCTCGACCCGGAGCGCTGCATCCTGTTTCGCCAGTCCGACGTGGCGGAGCACTCCGAGCTGTGCTGGCTGCTGTCGTCGGTCACCGCCTACGGCGACCTCCAGCGCATGCACCAGTTCAAGGACAAGGCGGAGCGCGAGCAGGAGCTCGTGCGCACGAGCCTGTTCCTCTATCCGGTGCTCCAGGCGGCCGACATCCTGCTCTACAGGACCGACGAGGTTCCGGTCGGAGAGGACCAGCGCCAGCACATCGAGCTGGCGCGCGAGATCGCACGGCGCTTCAACTCCAGCTACGGCGAGGTCTTCGTCGAGCCCCAGGCGGTGATCCCGGAGCTCGGCGCGCGCATCATGGACCTCCAGGACCCGACGAAGAAGATGTCGACGACGGGCGGGACCGACGCCGGGCTGATCTACATCGACGATGAGGCCGACGCGATCGTCAAGAAGGTCAAGCGCGCGCAGACGGACTCCGGCAGCGAGGTCGCGCGCGGCGAGGACAAGGCCGGCATCACGAACCTGATCGACGTCTACTCGGTGGCGCGCGGCGTGACGCGCGACGAGGTGGAGCGCGAGTTCGCCGGACAGGGCTACGGCGCGTTCAAGCAGGCCGTGGGGGAGGCGACGGCGGACATGCTCGCCCCGGTGCGCGAGCGCTACCGCGAGCTGCGCGCCGACGAGGCCGCGCTCGAGGAGACGCTCCGCCGCGGAGCGGACCGCGCGCGGGAGATCGCCGTGCCCGTGATGGCCGAGGTGCACGAGCTGATGGGTCTGGGCGTCCGGCGCCCGCGTTAAGAAATTGCCTTGTGATTCCGATCACAAGGCATATGAAGGCGCTCGACCGCCCTTTGGTCCGTCCGCTCCTGATCGTCCTGCTTGCCACCGTGGCCTGGACGCTGTGGGCGACCGACCTCGGCGTGCACCTCTGACCGGGGCCGCGTCTAGTCTCCCTGGCGATGTCAATCGCCGCGCTCGACCTTGACCTAGAGGTCTTCAACGGGCCGTTCGACCTGCTCCTCACGCTGGTGCTCAAGGAGGAGATCGACCTGCTCGAGGTGGACCTCGCCGAGGTCGTGCTCACCTACATCGAGTACCTCGAACGGGCCGGCGAGCTCGACCTCGAGGCGGCCACCGAGTTCCTGGTCCTGATCGCGGCGCTGCTCGAGCTGAAGTCGCGGCTCATGCTGCCCTCCGACGAGGAGGACGGCCTCGACTTCGAGCCGGTCGAGGCGGCCGAGGAGCTGCTCGCGCGCATGCTCGAGTACCACCGCTACCGCGAGGCCGCCGCGCACCTGCGCGACCGGCTCGAGGCCGAGCATGGATATCGCTACCGCAGCGCGCCGCTACCGCCCGAGCTCCGGCGCATCTCCGTCGAGGCGGCAGAGTCGGCCTACGACCCGATCCAGCTCGCCGCGGCCATCGGAGGCCTCCTCGCCGTGCCGCCGCCGCTCGACCTGCGCCACGTGCGCCGCCCGGCGGTGTCCGTGGAGCAGCGGCTCCGCCACCTGCGCGACCTGCTCGCGCGCCGCGCCCCGTTCTCGTTCGACGAGGCCGTGCGGGGCGCGGACCGGCTCACCGAGGCGGTCACCCTGTTCGCCCTGCTCGAGCTCTACAAGGCCGGGGAGGCGAACTGGGAGCAGGACGTGCCGTTCGGCCCGATCACGGTGGTGCCGGCGTCGTGAACGACCTGGCCCGCACCGTCGAGGCGCTGCTGTTCCTGTCGCCGGAGCCGGTCGCCGTCGAGCGTCTGGCCGACGCCTGCGAGGTCAGCGAGGGCGAGATCGTCGAGGCGCTGGCGCGGCTGCGCGAGCACTACGCCGAGGGCTTCCGCGGCGTGGTGCTGCGCGAGGTGGCCGGCGGCTTCACACTCGCCACCGACCCGGTCGCCGAGCGCGCCGCCCGCCGCCTGCTCGCGCGCCCGCGCACCCCGCCGCTCACCCAGGCGCAGGCCGAGTGCCTCGCAATCGTGGGCTACCTCCAGCCCGTCTCGCGCCCGGAGATCGCGCGCATCCGCGGGGTGGCATCCGAGTCGGCCGTCGGCACGCTGCTCGAGCGCGGCCTGATCGAGGAGTCCGGGCGCTCGCGCTTCGGTGCGGTGATGTACCGGACAACGGAGCTGTTCGAGAAGCTGTTCGGGCTGTCCGGCCTCGACGCGCTGCCGGACCCGAGCGCGTTCGATCCCACGCCCGACGACGAGGGCGAGATCCGCGAGCGCCTTCTGCGCGCGGGCGAGCAGCGCGCGAAGAACCTCACCGCCTAGTCGCGAAACGCGTCTGCGAATCTCAGTGCGGTGTCGCGCCGCGCGCTAGCCATGTTCCTGCTGCTGAGCGCGTTCTGGGGCGCCTCGTACCTGTTCATCAAGGTCGCGCTGGACGACGGAGTCTCGCCCTGGGCGATCACGTCCGCGCGCACCGCGCTCGCGGCGCTCGTGCTGTTGCCGCTCGCCGCGCACCTCGGCGTGCTCGCCTCGCTGCGTGGGCGGCTGGGCCCAATCGTCGTGCTCGGCTTCGTCCAGGCGGCGGGTCCGCTCAGCTTGATCGCGCTGGGAGAGGAGCACATCGCCTCGTCGCTCACGGGCATCCTCGTCTCGACGGCGCCCATCTTCACGTTCCTGCTCGCCTTCACTCTCACCGGCGCCGAGCGCGCGAACCGGGCCAGCCTGGCGGGCGTGGCGATCGGCATGGTCGGCGTGGCGCTCCTGCTCGGGGTGGACGCCGGGGGAGAGTCCGGCGCGCTCCTCGGCGGCATGTTCGTGATCCTGGCCGCGTTCGGCTACGCGGTCGCGTCCTGGTACCTCAAGCGCAACCTGTCCGGCATGCACCCGGTCGCCACCGTGGCGGGCACGCAGACGGTGGCCGCGCTCGCCATGCTGCCGCTCGGGCTGCTGCACCTGCCGGGCTCGGTGCCGACCGTCGAGGCGGTCGCCTCCATCGCCGTGCTGGGCATCTTCTGCACCGGCGTCGCGTTCGTCTTCTTCCACTCGCTGGTGGCGAGCGAGGGGCCGGCAACCGCGTCGCTCGTGGGCTACGTGGCGCCGGGCTTCTCGGTGTTCTACGGCGTGGCGCTGCTCGACGAGAGCTTCACGGTCACCACGGCAGCCGGCCTCTTCTTGATCCTCGGCGGGTCGTGGCTAGCGGCGGGCGGCGAGCTGCCCGCACGCGGCCGCGATGTCGCGCCCGCGGGTGAGCCGCACGGTGGTGCGGACGCCGCGCTCCTCGAGGGCTGCGCGGAAGGCCGCGATCGCGTCGCGGCCCGACCCGCGGAAGCCTGACTCGGTCGGGTTGTACGGGATCAGGTTGACCTTGAAGGCCCGCCGCGGCTCGAGCACCTCGGCGAGCGCCACCGCCTGCTCGTAGCGGTCGTTGACCCCGTCGAGCATCAGGTACTCGACGAACACCGTGCGCTTGCGGCGCTCGTGCCAGCGCCGGCAGGCGTCGAGCACGTCGCCGAGCGGGTAGCGCTCGTTCACGGGCATGATCTCGGAGCGGAGCGACTCGTCCGCCGCGTGCAGCGACAGCGCCAGCCGCACCGGCGGTCCCTCCTCGGCCATTCGGACGATGCCGGGGATCCAGCCGACGGTCGAGACGCCGATGTTCGAGTGCGCGATCCCCACGTCGGGAAGGCGCTCGCAGGCGGCGAGCACGCTGTCGAGGTTCATGAGCGGCTCGCCCATGCCCATGAAGACAGCGTGGTTCACGCGCTCCTTGCGACGGAAGTGGAGCGCCTGGTCGAGGATCTCGGACGTGGTCAGGTTGCGGCCGAAGCGCATCGTGCCGGTGGCGCAGAACGTGCACGTGAGCGGGCAGCCGGACTGGCTCGACACGCACAACGAGCGGCGCCCGTCGCGATAGCGCATGAGCACCGCCTCGACCGGGCGACCGTCGTGCGTCTGGAAGAGCGCCTTCTCGGTGCCGTCTGTCGCGAGCGCCTCATGAACGACTCGCAACGAGGAGAACGGAACCTGTTCGGCAAGCCGCTCCCGCAAGTCGACCGACAGGTTCGTCATCTCGTCATACGACTCCGCTCCACGAGCGGCCCACTCCCAGACCTGGTCCACGCGAAAGCCCGGCTCCCCAGCCGCCTCCACGCGCTCCGCCAGCAACGAAAGGTCCACGCCGCCAAGTGTGGCACCGCGTCCGCGCACCCCGCCGCGGCCGCCGGCCGCCGGCCCCCAGGGGGGTCCGGCGTCAGTTTCTCCCGCATAGCGGGAGTTAGTGTCCACGGACCCCCTCATTGCCGATCGTTCGACGACCGCGCCGTTCGAGGACCGCTGCGCTTCTCACCCGCGTAGCCTCCAGCGCATGCGGCTCGTCAAGTTCCTCGCTCACGCGGGTGTTGCCTCGCGGCGGGCTGCCGAGGGGATCGTCGCCGAGGGTCGTGTGACGGTTGACGGCGACGTTGTTACGGATCCTGCGCGCGACGTTGACGAATCGCGCGACGTCGCGGTCGACGGTCGCCGGGTCGAGGCAGAGGCGCACGAGGTGCATGCGCTGAACAAGCCGGCGGGCGTCGTGTCGACCGCGCGCGATACGCACGGCCGCCCGACGGTCGTGCAACTCGTGCGCTCGCGGGGGCGCCTCTACCCGGTCGGGCGGCTCGACGCCGAGACGACCGGGCTGATCCTGCTCACCAACGACGGTGAGCTCGCCGAGCGGCTCACTCACCCGCGCTATGGCGTGAAGAAGGTCTACCGGGCCCGGATCCAGCCGGGCCGCCTTTCGCCGCGCGCACTCGAGGCGCTGCGGAGCGGAGTGGAGCTGGAGGACGGGAAGACGGCCCCCGCGCAGGTGCGCCCGGTGGCCACCGGCGTCGTGGAGCTGACGATCCGCGAGGGCAAGAAGCGCCAGGTCCGCCGGATGCTCGAGGCCGTCGGCCACCGCGTGGTTGAGCTGGAGCGCGTGGCGTTCGGGCCGCTCGGCCTGCGCGGGCTGGAGCCTGGCAAGAGCCGCCGCCTCACGAAGGCCGAGGTGGAGCGCCTGCGGCGGGGGACGGAGCCGCGCGAGCGAGCGCCGGCCGGACGCGGCGGGCGGCCGGGAGCGCGCGGGCCGGCGGCGGGGAAGCCGGGCGCGAAGCCAGCCCGGCCGGGCGGCCAGCCCGCTCGGCGTCGGGCGCGCTAGCCGCGCTCGGCGCTGCCGTGCTCGGCGGCCGTGGCGTGCTCGCGGCCGTGGGGCCGTCCGGCCCGCATTCCTGTGCGATTCGCGTCGCCATCACGGCGAGCGCGTCGAAGTGCTGCATTGGGGACTTCCTCTCGTCGCTGGGTGCCGGGAGTTGCCACCGCTGCACCCGCCTGTCGGCGGGCTCTAGGGCGCGGTGGCGTCGGCTACTCGGCGACGAGCAATCACTGCGGCGCAGAGTAGCCGAGCGGCGCGGCTGACACAATCCGCCGCCGCATGAAGCTGCGCGCGCTGCGAGGCGCCACCACGGTCGATGTCAACGAGCCCGAGGCGATCCTGTCCGCCACGGAGGAGCTCGTGCGCGAGGTGATGGAGCGGAACGCGCTCGACCCGGACGACATGGTGAGCTGCATCTTCACCTGCACGGACGATCTCAACGCCGAATTCCCCGCCGTCGCGGCGCGGAACCTCGGCCTGTCGGCGGTGCCGCTCCTGTGCGCCCGCGAGATCGATGTCCCGGGCGCGCTCCCGCGCGTGATCCGGCTTCTCCTTCACTGCTACGCCGATCCCGCCACCGAGCCGCGCCACGTGTACCTGCGCGATGCCGAGCGACTGCGCCGGGACCTCCAGGGCGCGCAGTGACGGGGCTCGAGTTCAACGCCCGCGTGGCCGCGATCCCCGTCTACCCGGCCGCCTCCACCTACGCCTTCGACGGAGAGCTCGTGAAGCTCGCCTCGAACGAGACCCCGTTCGCGCCCCACCCGCAGGTACTCGAGGCCGTGGAGGCGCAGCTCCGCACGCTCAACCGCTATCCCGACCCGCAGAAGTCGGCGCTGCGCCAGCGCATCTCCGAGCGCACCGGCGTGCCGATTCACCGCATTTCCGTCGGCAACGGCTCCTGCGAGCTGTTGCTGGCGGGCGCGGACGCCATGCTCGAGCCGGGCGCCGAGGTGGTCTACGCCTGGCCGTCGTTCTCGATCTACCCGCACCTGGCCGCGATGACGGGCGCGCGCGCCGTCGAGGTGCCGCTGAACGAGGCCGGCGAGCACGACCTGGAGGCGATGGCGCGCGAGGTGAACGCCGCCACGCGCATGCTGATCGTCTGCAACCCGAACAACCCGACCGCCACCGGGCTGCCACCCGCGAAGATCGACGCGTTCGTGGCGGAGCTGCCCCGGAGCGTCGCCGTGATCCTCGACGAGGCCTACATCGAGTTCTCGACGCTCCAGGACCCCGACGAGTCGCTCAGCCTCCTGGACCGGCACCCGAACCTGATCCTGCTCCGCACCTTCTCGAAGGTCTACGGCCTCTGCGGCCTGCGCGTGGGCTACGCGCTCGGCTCGGAGGAGTTCCGCCTGGCGGTCGACCGCGTGCGCCAGCCCTTCTCCGTGAACGCGTTGGCGCAGGTGGCGGCCGCCGAGGCGCTCAACCACGTGGACGAGGTGGAGCGGCGCGTGGAGCAGACCGCGATCGAGCGGCTCCACGTGGAGTCCGAGCTCCAGGAGCGCGGGCTCGAGACGACGGACAGCCAGGCGAACTTCTCCTGGGTGTCGCTCGGTGGACGCGAGAAAGAGGACGAGGTTGTGGACGGCCTGGCGAAGCGCGGCGTGATCGTCCGAGCCGGCAGGGCGCTCGGCCAGGAGGGCTGGATGCGCGTGACCTACGGCACCCGCTCGGAGAACGACCGTTTCCTGGCTGCGCTGGACGAGCTTCTCTGAGCCTGCTACAAACCTTGGAGTGACTCGTCTGTCCACGCTTCGGCGTGCGTCCTCTCACCGCTGGTATCCGCGATTTAGCTAGGCGCCGGGCGTCTTCGCGACGCCGCGCCGCAGATCGCAGTACCGGCAATCCAACTTTGAGAGGCTTTAGGGACAGATGATGATCGTGATGAAAGAGGGCGCGACGCAGGCGGAGATCGACGCCGTCATCCGCCGCGTGGAATCCGTGGGCGCGCACGCCCACATCTCCGCCGGGGAGCTCGTGACGGTGATCGGCGCCATCGGTGACCGCGAACACGTGGCGAACCTCGGCCTGGAGGGCGCACCGGGCGTCGACCACCTGGTGCCGATCCTCAAGCCGTACAAGCTGGCGTCGCTGCAGTACCGGCGCGAGCAGCGCACCATTCTCGAGATCGAGGGCCGCCGCATCGGCGGCGAGCACTTCGCGACGATCGCGGGCCCGTGTACGGTCGAGTCGCGCGAGGTCCTGCTCGACACCGCCCGCACGGTGCGGGACGCGGGCGCACAGTTCCTGCGCGGCGGCGCCTACAAGCCGCGCACCTCGCCGTACTCGTTCCAGGGACTGGGCGAGGCCGGCCTGCGCCTGCTGGCGGAGGCGAAGGCCGAGACCGGCCTGCCGATCGTCACCGAGCTGATGGACGTGCGCGACCTCGAGCCCGTGCTGGAGGTGGCCGACGTGGTCCAGCTCGGCGCCCGCAACATGCAGAACTACACGCTGCTCACCGAGGTGGGCCGCTCCGGCAAGCCGGTGCTGCTGAAGCGGGGCCTGTCGGCCACGCTCGAGGAGCTGCTCATGGCCGCCGAGTACATCCTCAAGGAGGGCAACGAGCAGGTGATGCTCTGCGAGCGCGGGATCCGCACCTACGAGCCGAGCTACCGCTTCACGCTCGACCTGATGGCGGTGCCGGTGCTGCGCGAGCTGACCCACCTGCCGATCGTCATCGACCCGAGCCACGCGGCCGGCAAGCGCTCGCTCGTCGAGCCGCTCTCGCTGGCGGCGGCGGCGGCCGGCGCCGACGGCATCATCGTCGAGATCCACCCCAACCCCGAGGAGGCCGTCTGCGACGGCCCGCAGGCGCTCTACGCGGACGACTTCGCCGCCTACCTGCGCAAGCTCGAGGCGGCGGCGGAGCTGGCCGGCAAGCAGTTCTCGACCGTATGACATGAAAATCGCGGTTCTCGGCGTGGGCCTGATCGGCGGTTCGATCGGGCTGGCCGCACAGGAGCACGTCGAGGACGTCGAGGTCGTGGGCTTCGGGCGCAACCCAGAGCGGCTCGACGCCGCGCTCGAGCGCGGCGCGATCCACCGGGTGGCGGAAACGCTCGAGGAGGCGCTCGACGGCGCCCAGCTCTGCTTCGTGTGCGCGCCCGTGGGCGTGCTGCCGGAGCTCGTGCGCGAGGCGCTCGACGCCTCCGGGCCGGACACGCTCGTGACCGACGTGGGCTCCACCAAGTACGACCTCGTGAGCCGTACGCCCGACCCGCGCTTCGTAGGCGGCCATCCGATCGCGGGCGCCGAGACCGCCGGTGTCGAGCACGCCCGCGCGGACCTCTTCCAGCACGCCGTCTGGTACCTGACTCCTCACGAGCAGTCCGGCGGGCTCCTGTACGAGCGCCTGCACCGCTTCGTGGTCGATGTGGGCGCCCGGCCCGTCGCCGTCGACGCCGAGACGCACGACCGGCTCGTGGCAGTGTTCAGCCACCTGCCCCATGTGCTCGCCAACGTGCTCGCCTCCCAGGCTGCGACGCGCCTGTCGGAGCACGGCGAGGCACTCCGCCAGGTGGGTCCCAGCTTCCGCGACATGACGCGCGTGGCCGGCGCCAACACGGCCATGTGGAGCGATATCTACCGCTCCAACCGGGCGGCCATCGTCGAGGAGATCCGCGGCTTCAGGCGCCAGCTCGACGAGGTGGAGCGGATGCTGGATTCGGGCGAGGTCGAGGACTGGAATGACCGCGCCCGCGACGACAGGCGCGCCCTGCTCGAGGCGGGAGCGGTGGAGGGGCCGGTCCACGAGCTGCGTCTGACCGTCCCGAATCGCCCCGGTATCGTCGCCCAGGTGGCACTCGAGCTCGGCAGGGCAGGTGTGAACATCCTCGACATGGCGCTCGCGCCCGCATCCGACATGCGGACCGGCGCGATGACCCTGTGGATCGCCGGCGACGCCCCGGCCGAGCGCGCCCGCGAGCTGATCGGCGGGCTCGGCTTCCCAGTCGGCAGCGAGTGACCGTCGCGCGCTTCTCCCCGGGCGGCCCGCTCCGCGGCGACTACACGCCCCCGGCCGACAAGTCGATCTCGCACCGCGCGGCGCTGTTCGGCGCGATGGCGGACGAGCCGGTGACGGTGCGCAACTACCTTGACTCGGAGGACACGCACTCGACCCTGAACGCCGTGAGGGCGCTCGGCGCCGGCATCGACCGCGAGCCGGACGGCGGGGTCGTCATCCGCGGCGTGGGGCTGCACGCCCCGCTGGAGGCCACCGGGGGCCTCCTGGACGTGGGGAACGCCGGCACGCTGCTGCGGCTCCTGCCCGGCTGGCTCGCCGGACAGCCGGGCGGCGTCTGGACGCTCGACGGCGACGAGTCGATCCGGCGCCGGCCCGTGGACCGCGTGGCCGAGCCGCTTCGCCTGATGGGTGCCGAGATCGACGCGCGCGATGGCCGCTTCCCGCCGTTCACCGTGCGCGGTGCCGCTCTGACCGGGATCGAGTACGACCTTCCCGTGCCGAGCGCGCAGGTGAAGTCATGCGTGCTGATGGCGGGGATGGTCGCCGCCGGCTCCACGACGGTGACCGAGCCGTCGCCCAGCCGCGACCACACCGAGCGGCTCATGCGCCGCGCGCGCGTGCCCTGCCAGAGCGACGGGCTGCGGATGACCGTCGCGCAGGTCGACGAGCTGGAGCTCGACGAGATCGTCGTGCCGGGCGACCCGTCGTCCGCGGCGTTCATCGTGGCCGCCGCCATCCTGGTGAAGGGCTCGCGCGTCGTGGTGAAGGACGTCGGGCTCAACTGGACGCGCACCGGCTTCTTCCGGATCGCGCAGCGCATGGGGGCGGTGATCGTCGGCGAGCTCGAGGAGCCGGGCGAGCATCCCGAGGAGGAGCCGGTGGGCGAGCTCGACGTGGCCTCCGGGTCGCTCGAGGGCGCGGTGGTGGACCCCGAGGAGGTGCCGCTGGCGATCGACGAGCTGACGCTGGTCGCGCTCCTGGGAGCACACGCGGACGGAGAGACCGTGGTGCGTGGTGCGGAGGAGATGCGCCTCAAGGAGTCCGACCGGATCGACGGCGTCGTCAACGGTCTCCGCGATCTGGGGGCCGACATCGAGGGCACTCCGGACGGCTTCGTCGTGCGCGGTGACGGCTCGCCGCTGCGCGGCGGCACGATTGACGCGCACGGCGACCACCGCATGGCGATGCTCGGCGCCGTGGCGGGTCTGGCGTCGGAGGAGGGCGTCGAGGTGGTGGGCATGGAGGCGTCGGCGGTCTCCTATCCGCGCTTCGAGGACGACCTCCGGGCGCTCCTGTAGCTTCCGCCGCCGGTGTACGACTGGCTGCTCTTCCTGCACCTGCTGTCCGCGTTCCTGCTGGGCGTGACGGTGGTCGTCTACAGCGCCGTCGCGTTCGGCGCGGCCACGGGCGGCCGCACGCTCTTCGTCGCGGACCGCTGCTGGGACGTGGGCGGCCTCGGCACGCTCGTGCTCGGCATCTGGCTGGCGCTCGACCTCGACCAGTACGAGATCTGGGACGGCTGGATCATCGGCGCGATCGTCCTGTGGCTGATCGCCACGGGCCTCGGTGAGACCGTCAGGAGACGGCTCGCGGCCGGCGAGCCGAGCGCCGTGACCACCATGCACTGGCTGAGGACGCTCGCGATCATCGGCCTGCTCGTGCTCATGGTCTGGAAGCCGGGCGCATGATCCTGCTCGCCGCCATGCGCCCGGACGACTGGAACCTCCCGCTGTTCCTGCACATCCTCGGCGCGATGCTGCTCGTGGGCGCGCTCGTCCTGGTCGCGCTGGCGCTCGCGAACAGGGACCTTCGGCTCGGCTTCCGGGCGCTCCTGATCGGGGTCTTGCCCGGGTGGGTGGTCATGCGCGGCGCGGCGCAGTGGATCGCAGACAAGGAGGGCCTCAACGATCTCGACTCCTCCGAGGTCCCGAGCTGGGTGAACATCGGCTACATCGTCTCCGAGCCGGGCCTGCTCCTGATCCTGGTCGCCACCGCGTGTGCCGGGCTTGCCGCGAGCCGGCAGCGCGGCGACCGTCTCCGCGTCGCCGCGCTGGTGCTCGTGGGCATCCTGCTGGTGGGGTGCGTCGTCGCCATCTGGGCGATGTCCGCGAAGCCCACGTAGCCTTCGCGGGATGGTCGTTGCCATAGATGGCCCCGCTGGAGCGGGCAAGAGCACCGTTGCGCGCGCAGCGGCGCGCGCGCTCGGCTTCACCTATCTCGACTCCGGCGCGATGTACCGGGCGGTCGGGCTGATGGCGAGCCGCCACGGCGGTCCGGCGGGTCAGCGGGCCGAGGAGCTCGATATCCGGCTCGGTGAGCGGGTACTGGCGAACGGAGAGGATGTGACCGAGGCGATCCGCACTCCCGAGGTGTCCGAGGCCGCCTCGCGCGTCGCCACCGAGCCGGCGGTGCGCGAGGCGCTCGTGCGAAAGCAGCGCGAGCTGCTCTCGGACGGCGACTGGGTGGCCGAGGGGCGCGACATCGGGTCGGTCGTGGCCCCGGACGCTGACGTCAAGGTGTACCTGACGGCCTCGCCCGAGGAGCGCGCGCGCAGGCGCGCCGAGGAGCTCGGCACCGACGTGGACACCGTGATGCGCGACCAGGCGCTGCGCGACGCCCAGGACATGGACCGCGAGCACTCTCCGCTCCTGCGCGTGCCGGACGCTGTGGAGCTCGACACGAGCGGCCTATCGGTCGACGAGGTGGTGGAGCGCATCGTCGACCTCGTAAGGCGCCCGCGATAGAGATGACGGCTTCGCATCCGCCGGATGCTCCGCAACGACGACGGCCCACGGTGGCGGTCGTCGGCTATCCGAACGTCGGCAAGTCCACGCTCGTCAACCGGCTCTCGGGCACGCGCGAGGCGGTCGTCCACGAGCTGGCGGGCGTCACGCGGGACCGCAAGGAGATCGACGCGGACTGGAACGGCGTCGGCTTCACGCTGATCGACACGGGTGGCGTGGACTTCGCGGGCGAGCATGAGATGGCGGAGGAGATCCGCCGCCAGGCCCTGACCGCGCTCGAGGGGGCCGACCTCGCGCTGCTCGTGGTCGACGCCCGTGCGGGGCTGCGGCCCGGGGACGCCGAGCTGGCCAGCGAGTTGCGCGGCGGGGGCGTGCCGGTGATCGTGGCGGCGAACAAGGTCGACGACGGCCGGCAGACCGGGCTCGCCACCGAGTTCTACGGCCTGGGGCTGGGCGACCCGATGCCGGTGTCCGCCACCCAGGGGCTCGGCACCGGCGACCTGCTCGACAGGATCGTCCGGGACCTGCCGGAGGGCGTGAGCGAGACCGAGGAGGTCACGCGGCTGGCGCTGATCGGCCGGCCGAACGTGGGCAAGTCCTCGCTCGTGAACCGGCTGCTCGGCGAGGAGCGCGTGATCGTGACCGACAAGGCGGGCACGACTCGCGACGCGATCGACACGCGCATCGAGTTCGACGGGCGCGAGGTGATCCTGGTCGACACCGCTGGGCTGCGCCGCCGCACGAAGGTGGCGGGCACGGTGGACTACTACGCGCAGCTCCGCTCGGAGCAGGCGGCCGAGCGCGCCGACGTGGCGATCGTGGTCTGCGACGCGAACGACGGCGTGACCACCGAGGACCTGCGCGTGGCCGAGCTGGCGATGAAGCAGAAGTGCGCAACGGTGATCGCCCTGAACAAGTGGGACATCACCCAGACCGACCTCGAGGACGCCAAGGCCAAGGTGGCGCGCAAGCTGCGCCAGCGCCCCGAGGTGATGGCGGTGTCGGCGAAGTCGGGGCGCGGCATGAAGCGGCTGGTGGCGGAGGCGCTGTCGCTGGCGGACCGCTCCGCGCAGAAGATCCCGACCCCCGAGCTGAACCGCTTCGTGAGCGACCTCCAGGCGATGCGCGAGCCGCCGGCGGTGCGCGGCAAGCGCCTCAAGATCTATTACATGAGCCAGTTCGAGACGAGCCCGCCGCGCTTCGCGATCCAGGTGAACAACCGCGGCCTCGTGACGCGCGACTACGCCTACTTCCTCGAGAACCGCCTACGCGACCGCTACGGGCTCCAGGGTGTCCCGCTGGTGATCGACTTCAAGACGTCAAGGGGGCGAAGCGAGCTGTGAAGTGCCGCAGCGTGCGCGGCTCCTCGACGATCCTGAGGCCGCGCAGCTCGTCCGCCGTGCGCGCGACGTGCAGGCACACCTCGATCACGTAGTCGATGTGCGACTGCGTGTAGGTGCGGCGCGGGATCGCGAGCCGCACGAGGTCCATCGCGGCCGGCCGCTCGCTGCCGTCGGGGCGGCGGCCGAACATCACGGTGCCGATCTCGCAGCCGCGGATGCCGCCCTCGCGGTATAGCGCGACGGCCAGCGCCTGCCCGGGGTACTCGAGCGGCGGGATCTGCGGCAGGAGGGCGCGCGCGTCGATGTAGACGGCGTGCCCGCCGATCGGCAGGACCACCGGGATGCCCGCCGCGTTGAGTGCCTCGCCGAGGTACTCCGTGGAGCGGATGCGGTAGCGCAGGTAGTCCTCGTCGACCGCCTCGCGCAGGCCCTGGGCCACGGCCTCCATGTCACGGCCGGCCATGCCGCCGTAGGTCGGGAAGCCCTCGGTGAGGATCAGCAGGTTGCGGCACTGCTCGGCGAGCCCCGGGTCGTTCAGCGCGAGCCAGCCGCCGATGTTGGCGAGCGGATCCTTCTTCGCGGACATGGTCATCCCGTCCGCGAGCGAGGCCATCTCGCGCACGATCTCGGGCACCGGCGCGTCCGCGTAGCCCTCCTCGCGGAGCTTGACGAACCAGGCGTTCTCGGCGAAGCGGCAGGCGTCGAGGAACAGCGGCACCGCGCCGCACGCCTCGCGCACCGCGCGCAGGTTCTCCATCGAGACCGGCTGGCCGCCACCCGAGTTGTTGGTGAGCGTGAGGAAGACCACCGGCACGTCTCGCTCGGCAAGCACGCGCCGCAGCGCGTCCACGTCCATGTTGCCCTTGAAGGGGTGGCGCGAGGAGGGCACGAGCGCCTCGGGAATCGGCAGGTCGAGCGCCTCGGCGCCGCTGTACTCCACGTTCGCGCGCGTGGTGTCGAAGTGGGTGTTGTTCGGGATCGTCCGGCCGGGGCCGCCGACGGCGCTGAACAGGATCTTCTCGGCGGCGCGGCCCTGGTGGGTGGGGATCACGTGCTCGAACGGGAACAGCTCACGCACGGCGTCGCGGAAGCGCACCCACGACGCGGAGCCCGCGTAGGTCTCGTCGCCGCGCTGGAGCCCGGCCCACTGCTCCGACGACATCGCGCCGGTGCCCGAGTCCGTGAGCAGGTCCACGAGCACGCGCGGGCCCGGAACGTCGAAGAGGTTGTAGCCCGCCGCGGCCAGCTCGGCCTCGCGCTCCTCGAGCGTCGTCATCGCGACGGGCTCGACGGAGTGGATGCGGAACGGCTCGATGATGGTGCGAAACTCCTGCATGCGCCCTGTTTACCCTTAAGCTGGTCTCATGAGCCCCGTGCTCACCGCGCCGGCCGAGGCGCCGCCCGCGCCGCGGGAGCGGCCCGGGTACCTCGCAGTGGGGTCGGCGACCTTCCTCGGGTACCTGTTCACGGCGATCCTCGGCCTGATCGTCGTGCTGCTGGCCTCGAGCGCCGGGATCGGCCTGATCCAGGAGCCGGGCACCGGCAGGGGCCTCTTCGCCCACTACGACATATGGAGTTGGGCGGCGGAGGCGTGCGTCGCGCTACTGGTGGTCCCGGCCACCGCGCTCATGGTCGGGCATCAGCTGCGCACTCGCACCGGGTGGGAGGTCGGCTTCGGCACGCTGGTCCTCACGCTGCTGTTTGCCGGTTACGCGCCCGGGCTCGCGCTCACGCCGCTGTATGGCGCGACGGGCGTGGTCTCGCTGCTGGTGGCTACCGTGATCCTGCGCCGGGCCGCGCGGCCTTCCGGGGGCGAGCCGAGGACGGCGCTCGGGCAGCTGCCCAGACGGCTACGGCGCCCGGTGGCGATCGCGGTCGCCGTGGCGGTGCCGCTGATGGCGGTGTACGTGCTCGGCTACGCGGTCACTCACCCGCTGCAGGTGGGCGACAGCCCCCGCGCCGCCTACGCGCGCGACGCCGGTGCGCTCGAGCGCTTCCCCCTCGACCTCTACAACGGCGGGCACGCCACGGTCACGGAGCTCTCGATAGTCCGCGTCGAGGGCAGCCCGGCCCTTCAGCTCGAGCGCGCCGGGGTTCCGGTCCGCTCGTTCGCGTGGGACCGCGCGCGTGCCCCCGAGCCGCGCGAGTGGCCGCTGCGGCCGCTGTCGGTCGCCGAGCTGGGCTCCGATCGCGACGGCGACCAGATCGAGCTCGAGCTGCGCCAGGGCAGCATCTGCCCGCCCGGACTGGCCTCTCTGGACGCCGTCTGGGTCCGCTACACCGTGCTGGGGATGCGGCACGAGCAGCGCCTCCCGCTGGTGCGCGGCCCCGCCGTGCGTTGCCGCTAGGCTTCCCGGCCTCATGACCACGCAGCCGCTATCAGACGACGAGTTCCTGTTCACCTCCGAGTCGGTCACGGAAGGTCACCCGGACAAGGTGGCGGACCAGATCTCGGACGGCGTGCTCGACGCCGTGATGGCCGACGATCCGACGGGTCGCGTGGCCTGCGAGACGCTCGTCAACACGGGTCTGGTGGTGGTGTCGGGAGAGATCTCGACGGAGACCTACGTGGATATCCAGGAGGTCGCGCGCGAGACGATCCGCAAGATCGGCTACGTGGACGCCGACCTCGGCTTCTCGGCGGACGCCGTGGCCGTGCTCAACGCGATCGACAAGCAGTCTCCCGACATCGCGCAGGGTGTCGACCACGCGTACGAGTCGCGCACGGATGCGTCCGACGACGACGAGCTGGACATTGCGGGCGCGGGTGACCAGGGGATGATGTTCGGCTACGCGTCGAACGAGACGGCCGAGCTGATGCCGCTGCCGATCTCGCTTGCGCATCGGCTGGCCAAGCGCCTCGCGGATGTGCGCAAGGCCGAGGTGGTCCCGTATCTGCGTCCCGACGGCAAGACTCAGGTGACGGTCCGCTACCGCGACGGGAAGCCGGTCGAGATCGAGAAGCTCCTGATCTCCACCCAGCACAAGGAGGGCGCGGAGTCGCTGATCCCCGACGACCTCTGGGAGCACGTGGTGGAGCCGATCCTCCCGAAGGATCTCTACGACGCGGGCAAGCTGCGCGCGGCTTTCCTCGTGAACCCCACCGGGCGGTTCGTTATCGGCGGTCCCGTCGGCGACGCCGGGCTCACCGGGCGCAAGATCATCGTCGACACCTACGGCGGCATGGCCCGCCACGGCGGCGGCGCCTTCTCGGGCAAGGACCCGTCGAAGGTGGACCGCTCGGCGGCCTATGCCGCGCGCTACGTGGCGAAGAACGTGGTGGCGGCGGGGCTCGCCGACAGGTGCGAGGTCCAGGTGGCGTACGCGATCGGCGTGGCGCACCCGGTGTCCGTGATGGTCGAGACGTTCGGGACAGAGCGGGTCCCGCGCTCACAGATCGCGCAGCTCGTGGACGAGCACTTCGACCTTCGCCCCGGCGCGTTCCGGCAGTACCTCGACCTGCACCGGCCGATCTACCGCAAGACCGCCGCGTACGGCCACTTCGGCCGCGAGGACGCCGACTTCACCTGGGAGAAGACGGACAAGGCGGACACGCTGCGCAGCGCCGCCGGCCTCAGCGAGCGCGACGCCGCCACCGTCTAGCGCTCCTCCTGCTCGCCCGCGCGCCTGACGCGGAACACGTCCACGTTCCCCTTCACGCCCTTGAATTTGCGGCTGCCCGCCGCCGACCAGTCGTAGCCATCGCCGGCCGCCTCGCGGACCTCCTTCGAGGTCACGACCGTGCCGCGGCGCGCGAAACCGGTGAGCCGCGAAGCGAGGTTCACCGGACGGCCGTACCAGTCGCCGGCGCGCGGTAGGCCCTCGCCGGAGGCGATGCCGCCGCGGAGCAGCGGCCCCTCGTCCCGCGAGCGGTCGACGAGGCCGATGACCGTGTCGATCAAGGGCCCCGGCTCGGGCGCGACCAGCATCGCGGCGTCGCCGATCGTCTTCACGAGCCGGACGGGGTGCTCCACCGCCTCGGCGACCGCGCGCTCGAACCGGCGGACCACCGTGCCCACCTCGTCCGGGCCGACGTCCTCGCCGAGCTTCGTGAAGCCCACGATGTCGACGAACCCGACCGTCACGGGCTGCGCGCCGGCCAGGCGACCGCTCTGGAGCTCCGCCTGGCCGATCACCGCCTCGCGCATCTCCTCGCGCATGCGCAGGTTGAACATCTGCTGGAGGGTGGGCGCCGCTAGTGGGCCCAGGTGGCGCAGCGTCTCGGCGTAGCGAAGCCCGAGGTCGCGCTCCGTGTCGCCGGGCTGGAGGAGCGCTTCCCCGAAGACCGAGGCGAACGACGCGGCGATGTTCGCCATCGAG
This sequence comes from Thermoleophilaceae bacterium, assembly GCA_034664005.1. GTDB lineage: Bacteria > Actinomycetota > Thermoleophilia > Solirubrobacterales > Thermoleophilaceae > JACVRW01. The sequence continues at coordinate 21,124 of JAXDIL010000132.1, forward strand.
CGGCTCATCACGGCCGTCAGCTCGAGGAAGGACTCCGGTGGCAGCCCCGCGTCGAGCAGCGCCTTCGCGCTGCGTGACAGCTCGAGCTCGTCCTCGGTGATCGTGCGCTCTCCCGGCTCGCGGATCGGCACGCCGAGCGCGCGGCCGGCCTCGTCGAGAAACGCCGGGTCGAGACCGGTCTCCTCGGCCAGCTCCTCACGGGTGTAGAGCTGCCCCTCGCCCGCGAGCACGCGCTCGACCGGGAGGAGCGCCAGACGGTCCTGCGCGGCGGCCTCGCGGAGCTCCTCGAGCGTGAAGCCCTCCTGCTCGAGCGTGCGCAGGAGCTCGAGGCGGGCGTCTGGATCGTCGGCGCCGTCGAGGAGTCCCTCGGCCTGGAAGTCGATTCCCACGCGTACATGGTGCCTTAAGGCGTTGCTCGTGACGTCCGATACGGCCTCAATGGGTCATCTCTTCCGGCAGCGGACAGTGTCGATGCTCGGGCTGCTCGCGGCGTGCGCCGTGGTGCCGGGCGCCGCCGTGCACTTCTTCGGCGAGACCGAGGTGTCGGTTCCGGGAACGGTCCACTTCGTCGCGATCGGCCTGAGCGCGGGGCTCGCGGCCCTCGCGGCCGTCGGTCTCACCGTTGTCGGCGCTCGGCGGGGGGATGCGCGCTCGGTCCTGATCGGCACCGCCTTCTCGTCCATGGCCGCGCTCCTGTCGATCCACGGTTTGATGACGCCTGGCTATCTGGTGGGCGACAACGGCCTCGTCGCCTTCGCCGGGGCGGCCACGCTGCCCGTCGGCGGCGCCGTGCTGGCCCTGGCTGTCGTACCGGAGCTGCGCCGCCCATCGGCCGTGCGCCCGGTGCTCGTCCTCCAGCTCGGGCTGCTCGTCGTGATCGTCGCACTGGGGCTCGTCGGGGCGTTCGAACCGTCCTTCGTGCCGGGGGTACCGGAGGCGGCGAGTACGCCGGCGTGGATCGTGCTCTGGATTGGCGTCGCCTTCTATGGCTTGCTCGGAATGCGCGCGGCACGGACGTACCTGCTGACGCGCCGCTTCGCCGACCTCGCGGTCGTCTTCGGCGTCGTCCTGCTCGCCGTCGCGCTCGTCCCAGGTCTGCTCTTGGAGTACTACGAGCTCGGCTGGTGGATGGGCCACGCCTGGGAGCTGATCGGGATCGGGCTCGTCGGCGTGCCCGTGGCGCTCGACCTGCATCGCGGCGCGCAGTCGCGCCCGCTGGCCGGTGACCTGCGCGCGAGCGAGCTCGTGAGCGCCGCAGACGCGTTCATGGGCCCGACGGTGCGCGCCCTGCTCGTCCGCGTCGCCGACAAGGACACCTACACCGCCGAGCACACGCGCGGGGTGGCGCTGCGCGCCGTCCAGGTTGGCGAGGAGCTCGGCCTGGCGCCGGCCCGCCTCCGCGAGCTGGCCATAGGGGGGCTGCTCCACGACGTCGGCAAGCTCGCCGTGCCCAACGAGATACTGCAGAAGCCCGGTGCCCTGACGGACGAGGAGTACGACGAGATCAAGCGCCATCCGGAGCTCGGCAGCGAGCTGGTGCGCGAGCTCGGCTTCTCGGGCCAGGTGGTGAAGCTGGTGCTCGATCACCACGAGCGGCTCGACGGCAGCGGCTATCCGCGCGGCCTCGGGCTCCCCGACCTCGACATCGAGACGCGGATCCTGGCCGTCTGCGACGTCTTCGACGCGCTGCTGTCCAAGCGCGTCTACCGCGAGGCCTGGACGCAGGACAACGCTCTCGAGCTGCTCAGGCTGGAGTCGGGGACGAGCTTCGATCCCGGCTGCGTGACGGCGCTCGAGCGGGTCCTGGCACGCGAGCAGGACAGCTCCGAGCGCGCAGCCGCCTAGCCGGATCGCCGTCCGCCGCGCCCCATAGCGTGGGGTGCGTGATCGCCAAGGTCGAGCCGCTGACCCCTGCGCGCAGCCTGCGCGGGCCGTTCGACTATCTCCTGGCGGGTGCGCTCGAGGACGTGGGGGTCGGCAGCATGCTGGTCGTCCCGTTCGGGCGAAGGCGCCTGCTGGGCGTGGTGGTGGACGTGGCGGCCGACAGCGACCTCCCGCCGGAGCGCCTCGCCGAGCCGATCGCTGCGCTCGAGGCGGACGTGCCGCAGTCGCTCGTCGCGCTCGGGCTGTGGGTGGCGCGCGAGTACGTGTCGACGCCCGCGCGCGGGCTGGCGCTGGTACTCCCGCCGGGCACCGGCACGGGCGCCGGACGGCCGCTGCGTCCCAAGCGCTCGCTGCGGGCCACCATTACGCCCGCCGGCGAGACGGCGTTGGCGGAGGGCACGCGCATGGGCGCGCGCCAGTGGGCTGCGCTCGAGGCCGCGGCGGCGGCACCGCTCGGAGCGGCCGCGCTCGCGCGCCGCACCGGCTGCACGCACTCCACGCTCCGAAGTCTGGAGCGGCGCGGGCTGATCCGGCTGGAGAGCACGGCCGACCCGCTGCGCAGGAGCGTCGTCCAGCAGGTGGGCGCGCGGGCGGGGACCGTCGAGCTCACCGACGACCAGCGCGCCGCCTTCGAGACGATCGAGGCACGGCTCGCGGCGCCGGAGCCCGGTGCGCCCCTGCTCCTGCACGGGGTCACGGGCAGCGGCAAGACGGAGGTGTACCTGCGCTCGGTCGCGGCGACGCTCGAGCGGGGCAGGTCCGCCATCGTGCTGGTGCCCGAGATCGCGCTCACGCCGCAGACGGCCGGACGCTTCGTGGAGCGCTTCGGCGACCAGGTGGCGGTCATGCACTCGCGCCTCTCGCCGCGCGAGCGCTATGACGAGTGGTGGCGGATGCGCCGCGGCGAGGCGCGCGTCTGCGTGGGTCCGCGCTCGGCCGTGTTCGCCCCGTTCGACGACCTCGGGCTGATCATCGTCGACGAGGAGCACGACGGCTCGTACAAGCAGGAGGGCGACCCCCGCTACGACGCGCGCGCCGTGGCCGAGCGCCGGGCCGCCGATGAGGGCGCCATGTTCCTGGCGGGGAGCGCCACGCCGCGCCCGGAGAGCATGCTCCGCTGCGAGCGGATCCGGCTGCCCTCACGCGTGGACGGCAGGGAGCTGCCGCCGGTCGAGCTCGTCGCCATGGTGGGCACGGCGGGACCGCTCCACGAGCGCACGCGCCAGGCGCTTGACGAGGTGCGGCGCCGCGAGGAGAAGGCGATCGTGCTGCTGAACCGGCGCGGCTGGTCGAACTTCCTGTCCTGCCGCAGCTGCGCACGCGTCTGGGAGTGCCCGAACTGCGACGTCACGCTCGTGCTGCACCGCTCACTCGACGAGGTCGCCTGCCACCACTGCGGGCACCGCGAGCCGGCGCCCAGCGTCTGCCCCGACTGCGGCTCCGTGTCGGTTGCCCGCCACGGCGCCGGGACCGAGCAGCTCGAGCGTGAGCTCGAGGAGCTGGTTGCCCCGCTGCCCGTCTTCCGCCTGGACTCCGACGTGGCGGCGGCTGCGGGCATCGCGACCGTGCTGCGCCGCTTCGACGAGGCGCCCGCCGGCGTGCTGGTGGGAACCCAGATGGTGGCGAAGGGGCACGACTTCCCGGACGTCACGCTCGGCGTCGTGCTCGACGCCGACGCCACGCTTCGCTTCCCCGACTTCCGCGCCGAGGAGCGCACCTTCGCGCTCGTGGCGCAGCTCGCCGGGCGGAGCGGGCGCGGCGAGCGTGGCGGCCGCGTGATCGTGCAGGCGCTCGACCCGTCGGCCGAGGCGCTCCGCTTCGCCGCGCGCCACGACGCGGAGGGCTTCCTGGAGGCGGAGCTGCGGCGGCGCGAGCTGCTCAGCTACCCGCCGCACGGGCACCTGATCCGGGTGGTCTGCTCCGCCACCGAGCCGGGGCCGGAGCTCGAAGCGGCGACGGCGATCCGCGCCCTCGTGACGAGCGCGGGCGTCCCCGCGCTCGGCCCCGCGCCGATGTTCCGCCGCCAGGCGCGCCACCGGGCACAGCTCGTGATCCGCTCCCAGCAGCGCGCCGAGGCGATCTCCGCCGTGCGCGACGCCGTGGAGCACGTGGCGGCCCAGCGCGAGCACGCCGCGGCGAGCTTCGCGGTGGACGTGGACCCGCAGTAAACGCTTCGAGAGCGCCGCGTTACACTCGATTCTCGTGGAGCAGGAGCACGAGAACGACCGCATTGAGGGGAAGGCCCTCGACGAGCCCGTTGACGCTGCCGTCGACGAGGCCGCCGTCGAGGAGGCCCCGCCGCTCGACCCCGAGGCCGAGGCGCGCCGCATCTCCGCCATGTCGCTCATCCGCCGGCTCGGCGACCCGGTCCTGAAGTCGTCGGCCACGCCCGTCGACCGCTTCGACGAGTCGCTCCGCAAGCAGGTCAGCCGGATGGCGGGGATCATGGGCGACGCCTACGGCGTGGGCCTCGCGGCCCCCCAGCTCGGCATCTCCCAGCGCCTGCTGGTCTACCGCGTGGGGCCCGATGCGCCCGTGATCGCGCTCGCGAACCCCGAGCTCGAGTGGACCAGCGAGACGGAGGAGATCCTCGAGGAGGGCTGCCTCTCGATCCCCGGCATCACCGTGGACGTGGAGCGGCCGATCCACGTGCGCGTGCGCGCCCTCGACGAGGCCGGCGAGACCCGCACGGTGGAGGCCTCAGGCCTCGAGGCGCGCGTGATCCAGCACGAGATGGACCACCTGGACGGGGTCCTCATCCTCGACCGCACCACGCGCGACGAGCGCAAGCGCGCCCTGCGCGAGCTCCGCGAGCGCGAGCGCGCCCGCGAAGAAGCGGCTTAGCCGGCGGCGCAAGAGAGCACCGAGGGGGTCATCGCCGCAGCTGGATGACGATCGTGGCGGAATCCGCAACGTTTGTCATCCACCTGGGTCCGGACCGGGGGCTCGGGCCGCCCTTCAGTCCTCCAGGCGTAGCAGTTCTTCGTACGCGGGGAGCGTCAGGAACTCCACGAACTCCTCGCTCAGCGCCACGCGCTCGAAGAGCGAGCGGCTCAGGTCGGGGCGGCCTTCGCGCTCGAACCAGTCGTCGTCGCCGATCTCGGCGCGGATCTTCTCCAGCTCCGAGGTCTCGAGCTCGCGCACGAGCTCTGGCGTGACGGTGCGGCCGTCGTCGAGCGTCGCCTCGTGGCGGATCCACTGCCACACCTGGCCGCGCGAGATCTCGGCCGTGGCGGCGTCCTCCATCAGCCCGTAGATCGCGGCCGCGCCGTTCCCGCGCAGCCACGAGGACAGGTACTGGATCCCCACGTTCACGTTCGAGCGCAGCCCCTCCTCGGTGCGCGAGCCCCCGGCGGAAGCCACGTCGAGAAGCGCCGAGGCCGACGGCGTCACGTCATCGCGCTGCCGCTCGACCTGGTTGGGCCGATCCCCGAGCACCGCATCGAACGCCTCCATCGCCACCGGCACCGAGTCCGGGTGCGCGACCCAGGTGCCGTCAAAGCCGTCGCCCGCCTCGCGCTCCTTGTCCGCTTTCACGGACTCAAAGGCACGCTCGTTGGCCGCCGAATCGGTCCGCGACGGAATGACAGCCGCCATCCCGCCCATCGCATGCGCGCCGCGGGCGTGGCAGGTCTTCACCACGAGGTCGCTGTACGCCTTCATGAACGGCACGGTCATCGTGACCTGCGAGCGGTCCGGCATCACGAACTCCGGCCGTGACCTGAACCGCTTGATCATCGAGAAGATGTAGTCCCAGCGCCCGGCGTTGAGCGCCGTGATGTGGTCGCGCAGCTCGTAGAGGATCGCGTCCATGCAGAAGGCGGCGGGGATCGTCTCGATCAGGACCGTGCACCTGATCGTGCCGCGCTCGAGCCCGAGCGCGTCCTCGGCGATCACGAAGGCGTCGCGCCAGAGGGCCGCCTCGCCGGCCGCCTCCAGCTTGGGGATGTAGAAGTACGGGCCCCAGCCGCGCTCCAGGAGCGCCTGCGCGTTGCGCTGCACGTACAGCCCGAAGTCCATGAAGGCTCCGGCCGCCGGCCGGCCGTCGATCTGGAGGTGGGCCTCGGGGAGGTGTAGCCCGCGCGGGCGCACGTGGAGGACCGCAGGATCCTCACCGAGCTCGTAGTGCTTGCCCTTCTCGTCGTGCTCGATCGTCCCGTTGATCGCGTCGGTCAGGTTCACCTGGCCGTCGATCATGTTGCTCCAGAGGGGCGAGTTCGAATCCTCGAAGTCCGCCATGAAGCCGCGAGCGCCGGAGTTCAGCGCGTTGATGACCATCTTGCGGCTGGTCGGTCCGGTGATCTCCACGCGCCTGTCCTGCAGGGCCTCCGGCGCCGGCGGCACTCGGAAGTCGGACGGTGCGGTGATGAAGTCGAGCGTCTCGCCGGCATCGAGCCGGGCCTGAAGCTCCTGGCGCGCGTCGAGCAGCTCGCGGCGGCGACCGTCCAATTCCTCGTGGAGGCGGCCGACGAGCGCGAGCGCGTCAGTGGTGAGGGCTTCGTGGTGCGGGGCTTCGATATTCATGTCCTCGTCAGTTTCTTGTAGGTGATCCGGTGCGGCCGGTCGGCTTCGGCGCCGAGCAGGGAGCGGCGGTTCTCCTCATATGCCTCGAAGTTCCCCTCGAACCAGGTGACCTGCGAATCGCCCTCGAAGGCCAGCACGTGCGTCGCCACGCGATCGAGGAACCAGCGGTCGTGGGAGATGATCACCGCGCAGCCCGCGAACGAGAGGAGCGCCTCCTCGAGCGCGCGCAGGGTGTCGACGTCGAGGTCGTTCGTCGGCTCGTCGAGCAGCAGCAGGTTGCCTCCCCGCCGCAGGAGCTTCGCGAGGTGCACGCGGTTGCGCTCGCCGCCGGACAGCGCGCCGACCTTCCGCTGCTGGTCCGATCCCTTGAAGTTGAAGCCCGCCGCGTACGCCCGCGAGTTCATCTCGCGCTCGCCGACCTTGATCTGGTCGTAGCCGCCGGAGATCTCCTCCCAGACGGTCTTCTCGGGATGCAGCGCGTCGCGGGACTGGTCGACGTAGGCGAGCTCGACCGTGTCGCCCACGCGCAGGGTGCCCTCGTCGGGCTGCTCCTGGCCGGTGATCATGCGGAAGAGGGTCGTCTTGCCGGCGCCGTTCGGGCCGATCACGCCGACGATGCCGCCCGGCGGCAGCGAGAAGGACAGGTCCTCCATCAGCAGCTTGTCGCCGAATCCCTTCGACACGCCGCTGGCCTCGACGACCACGTCGCCCAGGCGCGGGCCGGCCGGGATGTGGATCTGCACCTTGCCGAGGTCGCGGCTCTTGTCCTCAGCGAGCAGCGCCTCGTACGCCTGGAGGCGCGCCTTCGGCTTGGTCTGCCGGGCGGACGGGCTGAGCCGAACCCACTCCAGCTCGCGCGAGATCGTCCGCTTGCGCGCCGAGTCCTGGCGCTCCTCCTGCGCGAGACGCTTCTCCTTCTGCTCGAGCCAGGACGAGTAGTTGCCCTCGTACGGGATGCCGCGGGCGCGGTCGAGCTCAAGGATCCAGCCTGTCACGTTGTCCAGGAAGTAGCGATCGTGGGTGACCGCGACGACCGTGCCCTTGTAGTCGGCGAGGAACCGCTCGAGCCAGAAGACGGACTCGGCATCGAGGTGGTTCGTCGGCTCGTCGAGCAGCAGCAGGTCGGGCGCCTGGAGCAGCAGGCGGCAGAGCGCGACGCGGCGGCGCTCGCCGCCGGAGAGCTTGGAGACGTCGGCGT
>JAXDIL010000161.1:0-20363 GCA_034664005.1 Thermoleophilaceae bacterium
GTAAGCGACACGCCGTCGACGGCGATCGATCCCTTCTGCACCACGTAGCGGAGCAGCTCCGCCGGGGCCTCGATTCGCACCACGCGCGAGAGGCCGTCCTCGCTCACGGAGCTCACCGTTCCGGTGCCGTCCACGTGGCCCTGCATCACGTGACCGCCGAGGCGGTCGCCCGCCCGCAGCGGCAGCTCGAGGTTCACCTCGTCGCCGTCTGAGAGCGGCTCGAGCGAGGTGTGGCGGAGCGTCTCGGGCATCACGTCGGCGGCGAACGTGCCGTTGCCGCGCTCGACGGCGGTCAGGCAGACGCCGTTGACGGCGATCGAGTCGCCCGGCGCGAGCTCGGCGGCCAGCGGCGTCTCGACCTCGAGGCGCCCGTCAACGGACGCGCGAACGACACCCTTGCCTGCGACCAGCCCCGTGAACACCTCACCACTCCTTCAGGCGGGCGATGATCAGGACGTCGTCCTCGATCCGCTCTGTCTCCACGGCGATCGGGCGCGCGGCCTCCGCGATATCCCCCACGCCGATGCCCTCGACCGCGGTCCTCGCCTTGGTGCCGCCGAGCAGAAGCGGCGCGACGAAGATGCGCGCCTCGTCGATCTCGCCGGCCTCGAGGAACGCGCCCGCGAGGTGCGGCCCGCCCTCGAGCAGCAGGGACTGGATGTCGCGGGCGCCGAGCTCGTCGAGCGCATGCTCGACACGGGCGCCCTCGTTCTCGCCGCTGGCCACGATCACGTCCACCCCGGAGGTCTCGAGCCCCTCGACCGACGTGCGCTTCGCGGCGCGCGAGCAGACGACGATCAGCGGCAGCTCGGCCGTGGCCTGGACGAGCTTGGAGTCGAGCGGCAGGCGTGCCTCCGAGTCGAAGACCACGCGGCGCGGCTGGCGCGCCACGCCCTCGATGCGGGCGTTGAGGCGCGGGTCGTCCACGAGCGCGGTGCCGATCCCCACGGCAACGGCGTCCGACTCGGCGCGCCAGCGGTGGGCGCGAGCGCGGCTCGCCTCGCCCGAGATCCACTGCGAGTCGCCGGTGCGGGTGGCGACCTTGCCGTCGAGCGTCATCGCCGACTTGAAGATGACGAGCGGCCGGCCCGTGCGCGCGTGCTTGCGGAACGGCTGGTTCAGCATGCGCGCCGCGTCCGCGACCTCGCCGTCCACAAAGTCCACCCTGACGCCCTCGTCGCGCAGGATGCCCGGGCCGCGGCCTGCGGCCTTCGGCGTCGGGTCGTCGGAGGCGATCACCACGCGCGCGATGCCGGCGGACAGGATCGCGTCGGTGCACGGCGGCGTGCGCCCGTGGTGGCAGCACGGCTCGAGTGACAAGTACATGGTCGCGCCGGCGGTGTGGCCGGCGGCGGCGTCGAGCGCCATCACCTCGGCGTGAGCCTCGCCAGGCGGCTGCGTGATGCCCTCGCCGATGACGCGTCCGCCCTTGACGACGACCGCGCCCACGATCGGGTTGGGACTCGTCTGCCCGCGCGCCCTCCCGGCCAGCTCGATGGCCCTCGTCAGGTGACGTACATCGCCGTCCGTAGCGGTCATATCGGGCATCTGGAGAAACACTAGCCTGCCCCGCGTGCATCGCATCCTGCTTGCGCTGATCCTTGCGGCGGGCCTCGCACTCCGCGTCTGGAACATCGACTACGGCCTCCCGTTCGTCTACTCGATCGACGAGGGCGCCCATTTCACGAGCCGCGCGGTCGAGATGTTCTGGCAGGACCTCGATCCCGGCTACTACCAGAACCCCTCCGCGTACACGTACCTCGTCTACCTGGTCCTGCGGGTCATGTACGGACCGCTCGGGTTCGTCTTCAACCTGCCGTTCGGGAACGTCACCGACCAGTTCGACAAGAACCCGACGGAGATCTGGATCGCCGCCCGCGCGCTCGCGGCCGTGCTGTGCATGGCGGGCGTCGCGGCCACCTACTGGGCGGCGCGGCGGCTCTGGGGCGTGCGCGAGGGCCTCGTGGCCGCGGCGCTGCTCGCCTTCGCGTTCCTCCCGGTGGCGTACTCACGCGTGGCCGTGACCGACGTGGGCGCGCTGATGGGGATGGCGCTCTCGCTGGCCTTCGCCGCGCGGGCGTACGGCGGCGGAGCCGCGCGCGGCCGCGCCGAGCGCCCCGAGGCGGCCTCCGCCGGCCGGCTGCGCCAGTTCGCCCTCGCCGGCGCTGCCGCGGGGCTTGCGGTCTCGTTCAAGTACACCGCGGGGCTCGCCCTGCTGCCGCTCGCCATCGCTGCGCTCGCGCGGGTGCGCGTCGACGGCGTGCGCGCCGTGGGCGGCCTCGTGCTCGGCTGCGCGAGCGCGGCGCTCGTGTTCGTCCTGCTGAACCCGTACCTGTTCGGCTCCTTCGACGCATGGTGGAGCGACCTCCGCGACCAGGCGGAGGTGGCCGCGGACCAGCCGAAGCCGGGGCAGGAGTCCGGCGGCTTCGCCTACTACCTCGACAGCCTCACATGGGGGCTCGGCTGGGCGGCCGCGCTCGCGGCGCTCGCGGGCGCGGTGATCGAGCTGCGTCGCAATCTCGTGCGCGGGCTGATGCTGATCGCGGTGCCGGTGGCGCTGTTCGTCTACCTGAGCACGCAGTCGCGTTACTTCGGACGCTGGCTCCTCCCCGCCTACCCCGCGCTCGCGATGCTGGCGGCGGCCGCGATCGGCCAGCTGGCGGAGCTGGTGGCGCGCCAGCGGAGGCCGACAACGGCGGCACCGAAAGGGGACAGTCCTGGCTGGGGGTTCTATACGGACCCCTATCCAGGACTGTCGACCCGGGGCGCGGTCGTGGCGGCGCTCCTCACGGCGGCCGTTTTGGTCCAGCCACTTGCCGCCGACATCCGCTCCGCGCGCGTGCTCGGCCGCGACGACACGCGCCAGCAGGCTCGCGACTGGCTCGAGGCGCACTACCCGCCCGAGCTGCGGGCCTCGGTCGAGCCCGCGGTACCGGGGCGGTGGTTCCGCTCGAACCCGGAGGGCGACCCGCCCGGCTGGCTCAGGCGCTGCGAGCAGCGCAAGGGCTGGACCGAGCCGGGCTGGTCATACGTGGGCGACCGCGGGGAACGCGTATGCGCCCAGTACAAGCCCGGGCTCGTGGCGCGACCCGACGGCGGCATTCGCGCTTCGGCCTACCACGCGGTGCTCGGGCCGGAGGTGATCGATGACTACCGGCTCTACGGCTACTGCCTGGTCCTCACCGTCGACGTGGTCCGCGACCGCGCCCGTCAGACGGGCGACCGCGACGCGCGCGCCTACTACGAGCGGCTAGACCGCGAGGGGCGCGTCGTCAGGACGTTCAGTCCCTACGACCGCGGCGCCAGGCCTGTCCCGTTCAACTTCGACCTCTCCTACAACTACTACCCGCCCGAATACAACCGGCCGGGGCCGACCGTCCGGGTCTACAGGCTGGACGACTGCCGGCAGGCCACCGGGCCGCCGATCGTGCGCATCCCGCGAGCGCGCGAGCCGGCGCCCTTCGGGCTCTAGCGGCCTAGCCGAAGGCGCCGAGCTGGCGCAGCGAGTAGTGCTTGAAGTGGCCGTACTTCGTGCCCCTGGGCGCAGCCTCCCAGTCGGTCGCGTAGCGCGCGTACATCAGGCCGCGCTCGGCCCACCAGGTGCCGACCGGCAGCGGACCGCCGTTGCACGAGCCGGCCGAGAAGCCGGGGCGGTTGATGTACATGTAGGCGTCCACCAGCGGGTGCGAGGTGGCCGTCGTGGGAGCCGGCCCGAGGCCGCGCAGGCCGGGGTGGCACCACACGTTGATGCGGCGCCACTTGTGCTGCGCCTTGTTGATCCACTTCTTGTAGTGGAGCGGGCCACGGCCGTTGTAGGACGTGTTGATGATGAAGTGCTTGCCGCCCACCATCCGGGAGAGCTCGAGGCCGTGCTGAATGTTGTTGCGCGTCCAGTCGTGATGGGTCACGTTCAGCATGAAGCCGCGCACCTTGCTGATGCCGATGTAGCGGAGTTGCTTGGCGGTGCGTGTGGCGGGCTCCCAGTCGGAGGCGCCGGCCTCGAGGTAGACGGTCGCGTTCGGCAGCTGCGAGAGCACGTCGACGCCGTAGCGGAGGACGTCGAGGCGGTCCTTGCGGCGGTCGCGCGCCAGGCAGTCCACGGTGCCGAGCGAGTCCGGCTCGAAGGCGATCACGACGCGCGCGTCGCCGACCGAATGAGCGAAGTCGTCGTACCACTTCATCGTGCGGCGGTCCTCGGCCTCGCCACCGGCGCGGTAGGTGCCGCTGCAGCCCTTGCCCTGGTGCCGCATGACGACCATCAGCGGCACGGTGCCGGGCTGGTCGCACTGGACGCGATCGAGGTAGCCGCGAATCTTCTTCTGCATGCGCGGGCTCGTGAACTTGCCGAACCAGCGGAAGCGAGGCTCGCGGGCGAGCTTCCAGATCGTGTTCGCGTTGTCGGTCTGGCCGGCACGCTTCCACTTCGACCACTGGATGTAGGCGGGCTCCATCCGGTCCATGAAGAAGCGCTGCCCGAGCAGCGGGTTCGGGAGCGACGGGTCCACGGCCTTCGGATCGATGCCGGGCGGAGCCGTGGGCCAGGTGGGGTTCGTGTCGGCCACGCACTCGGCCCAGTCCTCTGGGTACTCGCCCCGCGGCGGCGCCGGAACGGACTCGGGCGGGTTGACCATCGCGGGGTCCACCAGGCGTCCCGGCGCGTAGTAGGTCTGCGCGCTCGCCGCAGCGGGGAGCACGATCACGAAGACAAGTGTCAGAAGAAGCAGACGGATACGCGAGCTCACTCCATCCTCATCGGCAAATTCGCCACTTCTTTGAGCCCCTGCGGGCGCCAATGGCGCGTCGCTACTCTCCCGCCGCGTGGATACGCGCCTGAGCCGCCGGCGACTGCTGCAGGCCGGCGCCGCCGGTGCCGCGGGTGCGGCGGTCCTCCCCGCGGTGGGCTGCGACAGCGGCAACGACGCCTCGGCCGACGGCGGTCAGCTCAACGTGCTCGTCCTGATCATCGACAGCCTGCGCCCGGACCACGTGGGCGCGTACGGCTCTCCGCAGGTGCAGACCCCCACCATCGACGCGCTCGCCAACCGCGGCGTGCGCTTCAACCGCGCCTTCCCCGAGGCGATGGTCACGGTGCCGGCCCGGCGCTCGATCTTCGGCAGCCGGCGCATCTTCCCGTTCAGGAACTGGGTGCCGAACCCGGAGATCGGTTCGAGCCCCGGCTGGCTCCCGATCGACGACCCGCAGAGGACCTTCACCACAGCCCTGCGCGACCGGGGCTACTGGACCGCGCAGATCTCAGACAACCCCTTCATCGCCTTCATGAAGGCCTACGAGCCGTTCCGGAAGACCTTCCACGAGTGGCGGACGGTCGTGGGACAGTCCGGCTTCCGGCAGGACCCCAAGACCGTCTCGATGGAGACGGTCAACCACTGGCTGCCGACCTTCATGCGCGACGAGCGCTACGTCGCCGGCATGCGCAAGTACCTGGCGAATACCGGCGAGGGCCGCGACGAGGAGGAGAGCTGCGCCGCGCGCATCTTCATGGGCGCCCGCGAGCTGCTCGACGACGCCCGCCGCCGCCAGCCCTTCGCGCTGACGATCGACTGCTTCGACCCGCACGAGCCCTGGAGCACGCCGAAGAAGTACCTCGACATGTACGGCGACAAGGACTACGAGGGCCCCGAGGTGGGCGTGACCCCGTACGGCTTCGCGCGCAACTTCACGCCGGAGCTGCTGCGCCGCGCCCACGCCGCCTACGCCGGCGAGGTCACGATGATGGACCGCTGGCTCGGCCACTTCATGGAGCGCTTCCACGAGCTGGAGCTCCACAAGAACACCGTCGTCGTGCTGCTGTCAGACCACGGGTACCTGCTCGGTGAGCGCGGCTACACGGGCAAGGTGCCCTCGCAGCTCCACCCCGAGCTGGCCCAGGTGCCGTTCGTGATCGCGCACCCGGACGGGCGCGCCTCCGGCAGCGTGAGCCAGTACTTCGCATCGACCCACGACGTGGGCCCGACCGTGCTGTCGCTCGTGGGCATCGAGCCGCCGGACTGGATGGGCGGGACGAACCTCGCCGTCACCCTCGACGGCGAGGAGCCCGCCGAACGGCGCGACTTCCACTACGGCGGCATGTACAACCGCTTCTACATCCGCACCGACGACTGGGTCCTGATCGGCGACAACCAGGGCAACGAGCGCACCCTCTGCGACCTGCGCGTGGACCCCCACGAGTTCGAGAACGTCGTGAAGGCGAACCCGAAGGTCTCGGACGAGCTCTACCGGACCGTGCTGGATGCCGCCGGCGGCCCGCTGCCGTACTACGAGTAGGCGATAGCGCCCACTCCCAGCACCACCGCCAGCGCCCCGGCAATCCTCGAGGCATCGACTCTTTCGTGGAGAACGACCGCACCGAGGAGGGCGGCGATCACGACGCTGCTCTCTCTCGTCGCCGCCACCGGCGCGGCCGGGGCCAGGCGGAACGCGGCGAGCACCATGAGGAACGCCCCGAACGTGGCAGCCGCCGTCAGCGCCGTCCTGGCACCGACGTCCGGGCGCACCTTCGTCACGGCCGGGTAGAGCACGGCGCACGGCGCGATCACGAGCGCGAGATACGCGATCGGATCCGCCCTTTCCACACCCTCCGAATCGACCAGCGTGTACGCGGCAATGACGAGCCCGATCGCCAGCCCGAACCACACATCCCGAAGGGGTAAGGCGTTTTCCCTTGCGAAACGGAAAGGAAAAACGCCTAACCCAACGAGGAGGACCCCCGAGGCGACCAGGAGCACGCCGACGATGGCGCCGGCGGGCACGCTCTCCTTCAACGCGATGGCGCCGAAGACGAGCACCACGACCGGAGCCGAACCACGAGCGATCGGGTAGATCACACTGACCTCACCGCCGTCGTACGCCCGCGCCAGGAGGACGAAATAGACCAACTCAAGCGCCGCGGAGCACGCGATGTACGGCAGCGCAGAGGTCGAGACACCGCCGGTGATCAGCGCGGCCGGGGCGAGCAGGACGACGCCCCATAGGAGCAGGCCCGCGGTGGAGGCCCGCACGTCGCGCGACCCCGCCAGCAGCACGTTCCACCCTGCGTGCAGAAACGCAGCACCCAGGGCGAGGGCCACCGCGGAGACTGGCACTACGAGTGCAGCGGCTCCTTCATGGCCTCGGTCTCCGGGGCCTCGATGTAGGGCTGCTGCTCGTCCTGGCCCTTGCCCTCCTCGTGGTACACCGACTCGGCGTTGACCGCCCAGATGTCGTGGTCGGCGCCGTCCACCAGGTTGTCCACGGCGCGCATCGCCGTGAGCATCGAGTGGTCCGAGTTGTTGTACCTGTGCAGCCCGTTGCGGCCGACCTGGATGTAGTTGTCGAGGCCGTCGAGCCAGGAGCGGATCATCGAGACGCGCGAGTCGTACTCGGCGTCGTACATCGGGTAGGCCTTCGGCACGCGCTCCACGAAGCCGAACTCGAGCTGGTCGCGCCTCGCCAAGCCGAGCTGCTCGAGCTCGCGCATGCCGAGCTGGACGAGCTCCTCGTCATCGGTCTCCCAGAGCTGATCTCCCGCGAAGCAGAAGAACTCGAGCCCCACGCACGCCTTCGAGGGGTCCGGCACCATCCACGGGCTCCACGAGCGGAAGTTCTGGATGCGCCCGACGTTCACGTTCGGGTCGTGGATGTAGATCCAGTTGTCCGGGAACAGGTCCTCGCCGTCGAGCACCACGGCCACGGTCAGGAAGTCGCGGTAGCGCATCCCCTTCGCGGCGGCGAGCACCTCGGGCTTCGGGTGCGGGTTCGCCATGCCGACCGCGTTGCGCAGCGGCAGCGACGAGATCACGGCCGAGGGCTCGAACACCTTGTCGCCCACGTGCACGCGCACACAACGCTCGCCCTCGAAGTCGAGCTGGGTGACCTTGTGGTTCAGGAGCACCTGGCCACCGAGCCTCGTGATGTCGTCGGTCATCGTCTCCCACATCTGGCCGGGGCCGTAGCGGGGGTAGTTGAACTTCGAGATCAGGCTGGTGACCTTGTTGTCCTTGTTGCCGAAGAAGGCCGACCAGGCCGCCCGGAAGAAGGACAGGTTCTTGATCCGCTGAGCGGCCCAGTCCGCCCGGATCTCGGACGTCGGGACGCCCCAGACCTTCTCGGTGTACGACTTGAAGAACTGGTTGAAGAGCCAGCGGCCGAAGCGGTTCGCGACCCACTCCTCGTAGGTCGTCTCCTTGCCCTTCGGCTTGACCGCCGCCCACAGGTAGGAGAAGAGCGCCTTCGTGAGGTCGACCGGACCGAGCTTCTTCATCACGTCCGGGCCGCGCAGCGGGTAATCGAGGAACTTGGCCTGGCCGTGGCGGTCACGCCAGTAGATGCGCGACATGCGCGGGCGCTCGAGGAAGTCCTCGCGCATGATCTCGTGCCAGAGGTCGTCGACCTCCTTCACCTTGGTGAAGAAGCGGTGGCCGCCGAGGTCGAAGCGGTAGCCGTCGCGCACCGCGGTCTTCGCGATGCCGCCCACCTGGTCCTCGGCCTCCAGCACGATCACCGGCAGGCCCTTCTTGGCGAGCAGGTACCCCGCCGTAAGGCCGGCTGGGCCGCCGCCGAGGATCACTGTCGGCTTCTCGGCCATGTCCGGCCGTGCGAGGTCTGCGGGGGGCTGTGGCTTGGTCTCGTTCTCGTTCATCCGGTCTTCTCGTAGATAACGCCGCGGACTCCGATTCGGGTGGCGCGGCGATAGTGCACCGGCACGACCTTGACTCGCTCGAGCCGCGTGTCGTGCGCAAGCGCCGCACCCCACTGGGCCGCCCGGCGCCTGACAAGCTCCGTCCAGGGCGCGTCCCAGTCATCCGCACGTGATGTCACCGGATGCACGATGAGGACGCGTCCGCCGGGCGGCAGACTAGCAATCAGCGGTTCGAGATTCGCCGATGGGCTCGCGGCCTTCAGCTTGTCGTAGCCGTCGGTCCAGTCCATGATCTCGTCGTTCTTGACGGCGCCCATCGGGTTGCCGAAGCGCAGCTCCGGCGCCCCACCGAGCTGTTCCAGGTGATAGGCGAGCAGCGGGCCCTGCTCGGGCTGCATCGACAGGACGAGGTCGCCCTTGCGGAGCTCCGGCACCGAGTCCTTGCGCAGGTCGGAGGCGTTCGACTTGTTCTCCAGCCCGTAGCTCTTCGGGATCGCCCAGATGCAGACGATGATCGCGAGCGCCACCAGGCCGAGGTTCCCGGCGCGCGCGAGCCCCAGCGCCCCGAGCAGGAGCATCGGCCCGAGCAGCACGCCGAGGTAGCGCGTCGTCCAGGCCGGCGAGACCTGCGACACGATCCAGGCCACGACGAGCGTGCCCATCACGATCGTGGCGCCGGCGATCAGCGCGGTGCGCTCCTTGTCGTCCACGCGCCGCGACAGGATCGCGGCGATGCCCGATCCACCGGCGAGCAGCAGCGACACCGTCGGCGTGCCGCCGCCCAGGAGCGACTTGGTGATCTGCACCGGCGCGCCGAAGTTGGGTGGGTTGAGCCAGGGCGCGCCGGTGTGCTGCACCTGGTGGAGCAGCGTCGGGAGCCAGGGCAGGTAGAGCAGCCCGGCGCCGCCGAAGCCGATCAGCGCGTCGCGCCAGAAGCTCGAGCGCACCTCGGAGACGTACCAGCAGGGGATCAGCCCGAGCGCGAGCCCCGCGCCGAGGAAGAGCCCCCAGTTGTGCGTGTAGAGCATCCCCGCCTGGAGCACCATGAAGAGCGGCAGGTAGCGCCGCCGGCCGAACGCGAAGACGTGCAGGAAGGCGGCCGTGGCGAGCAGCGACATGACGAGCATGAGCGCGTACATGCGCGTCTCCTGCGCGTATGCCGTCAGGAACGGGTTGACCGCGCAGAGGGCCGCGCAATAGAGCCCGGCGCGGCGGCCGAAGAGGCTCCAGCCGGCCCAGAGCCCGCCGGGGATCGCGACCAGCGAGATGGCCGCGGAGAGCGCCTGCGTCGCCGCCGGCCCGTTGCCGACGATGTCCATCCAGACCGACAGCAGCATGTAATAGAGCGGCGGCGAGCCGTCCATCCGCAGGATGCCGGGGATGTCGAACAGGGGCTGTGAGGCGATCCCGATCGAGAGGCCCTCGTCCATCCAGAGCGACTCGCCGAGCGAGTTCGTGCGCAGGTAGGCCGACACCAGGAGCAGGCCGAGCACGAGCAGCACCGGGAACACGAAGCTGTTCGGGAACGACGCGAGCCGCGGCAGGGCTCGTGGACGGGAAGCGATGCTTGCCACCCGGCGATCCTAGAGGGAGCGCTCCGGCACCCGGCTCATTTGCCGATCACCTCGACGGGGGCCTTGCCGAGCGAGGATCCCGGCGGGGCGGGTGCCGTCGGCGCGTTCGGGCCGGAGGTCGGGCAGGCGCCGCGCTGGTTGCCCTCGGGCGGCACCGTGAGGAGGCGCCACTTGCCCTGCTGGTCGACGAGCCGGTAGCGGTCGTCGGTGGGCTTCGTGACGAGCGGACCATCGGGCACCGTCCGCGTGCGGAACGCCACGCCAGGAGGCGGAGTGACCTTCCAGCCCACGTTGATGCCGTGCACGCCGAGCTCGTAGGCCACCATCTGGGTCTGAAAGGGCCCGCTGAACACGCCGCCGCAGGCCAGCAGCCGCTCCTTGCCCCCGTTCGCGTCGATCAGCGCCTTCAGGTCGTGCCACAGGAACGCCTCGTGCTCGATCCCGCCCTGCACGCGGCCGGTGTTGTCGGCCTTGGCCACGATCGTCGGCGACGCGATCGCGACGCCCGCGACGAGCGCTACGGCGGCGGTGATCGCGCCCGCACGCGGGCTGCGCGCGGCGAACCAGCGCTCGCCGAGCCGCTCGACGCCCTGGAGCACGCGCACGGCGCCCACCCCTCCGAGCACCGACACCGCCGCGGTCGTGACCATCAGGTAGCGCTGGTTGCCCGCGAAGCCGGCCTCGGTCATCGCAGCCACGAGCGCGAACCAGGCGAAGCCCAGCGCGGCCAGCGCGAGGACGGCATCGCTGCGCGACGGGCGCCGCCCGTCGCTTGCGCCGGACGCAACCTGGCCGCGTCTTCGGAACCATGCCACCGCCGCCACGCCCACCGCCACGAGCGTGCCCGCCTCCACGGGCGCGACGGTGCTCTCGGCGAAGCGCTTGAACAGCTCGATGGCCGGGTGCTCGGCGAAGGCGGCGCTGCCCGGGTTCGGCGCGTTGGCGCGCGAGCCGGCGCGGAACGGCTCGCCCGCGCCCCACCACTCGGGCAGGAACCAGCAGGCCGGCACGAGCATCGCGAACGCGACGAGTCGCTTTCGCAGGTGCGGCTCGTACACCCACAGCCACAGCCCGTAGAGGGCGAGGAAGGGCCACGCCTCGGGCCGGAGCAGCGCAGCCGCCACGCCCAGGTAGAGCGCGTGGTCGCGGCGGCCGTCGAGATGGCGCTCGAACGCCCAGAGCACCACGGCCGCGAGGATCGGCTCGGAGTTGCCGAGCGCCGCGTCGCGCACGTACTTGTTCGAGGAGAGCAGCGCGGCGAACGCGGACACCCCGGCGAGCGCCCCATAAACCCTGCCGCCCGCCAGCCGACTGGCCATCCGGTACGCCATCACGCAGCCGAGCAGCCCGCCTGCGCGCGCGATCCACAGCCACAGGTAGGGCGCGACGTCCTGCCCGAACAGCGAGAACGGGGCCGTGAAGAAGATCGGGAACGGCTTCCACGAGGGGCCGCCCTCGGTCACCAGGTCCAGGTGGACGATCTCGCGGCCCCACAGGATCCATGCCCACGGGTCGTACGTCGGCGTCGACGGGAACAGCAGGGTGAGAGCGGAGATCGCGAGACACCCGACGATGATCAGCACCATCTGGGTGCCGTGCCGCTCCAACGCCGCCATCGACGGCTTTACGCCCGTGATGCCTCGAGCCGCGTGGCCGAGCGCAGCCGTGACCAGCCTCCGTAGCGAGTGACGAGCACGACGAGCCCTACGACGGTGATCGGAACGTAGAGAACGAAGCGCAACAGGATCATGTACGAGATCGCGAGCGAGCTGGAGGCGTCGAGCGCCCGGGCGCCGAAGGCCACCGCCGCGTCGAAGGTGCCGATCGAGCCGGGCGCCGCCGGCAGCGCCGCCACGAAGTTGGTGAGCGCCACGAGGTAGAGGGCGCCGGTCGTGCTGATCTCCATGTCGATCGCGCGCGCCACCGACCAGTACACGGACGCCTCGACCGCCCACAGCAGGAAGCTGGCCGCCAGCAGCACGAGCCCGCCGCGCGAGAGCAGCGCGCGCGGCGCCTCGGCGAGCGGCCGCAGCCAGTCGCGGGCGCGCTCGAAGACGTGGTGCCGCCGCAGCACCCAGACCGCAATCGCCGCGGCCACCAGCAGCAGGAAGCCGATGCCGGCCACGAGGAGGGGGCGGTCGGTCGGCAGAACCTTCGAGCTGAGCACGCCGTAGACCGTGAGCACGAAGATCGTGACGAGCGCGATCACGTCGAGCAGCCGCTCCGCCACGACCGAGCCGAGCAGCGTGCGCTTGGTCGCCGTCGTGCGCTGCGAGAGCAGCACCACGCGCAACGCCTCGCCCGCGCGCGCGGGCAGCACGTTGTTGCCCATGTAGCCGACCGTGGTGAGCGCGTAGCAGTCGCGTCGCTTCGCCTTCACGCCCGTGAGCTCGAGGATGCGGTGCCAGCGCTCGGCGCGCACGAGCGTGGCGAGCACGTAGAGCCCGATCGCGACCGCGATCCAGGCGACCGCGTCGGAGCCCGTGGGGATGTGCGGCGACTCCTGGTGACTCGCCCACCACACGACCGCCGCGAGCGCGACGACCGATACCAAAGCCTGGATGAGCGCGAAGCGACGGTTCATGGCGAAGACGGCGGGGGGACCGGGAGTAACCCGGGCGGACCGTAGCAGTTGCAATTACCCGCAAAACGGCGTCTTGATACGCGGCTACCCTCCAGCGCTTGCCCAGGATCGCCCCTCTCCTCGCCTGCCTCGCCCTCGGCGCGGTTTGTCCGCTGACGGCCCACGCGCAGGGCGGCGGTGAGGCCCCGCCCGGCGGCACTCCCGTGACGCCCGCCCCGAAGCTGCGCGTCGAGCGCCCCGGCGGCACGCCGCTGATCCGCGAGGGGCAGGTGAACCGCCAGCTGCTCGGCGGCACCTGGTACTTCCGCCAGGACGAGGCCCCCTTCGTCGGCGAGGAGCAGGCCTGGTACGCCCAGGACGACCTCGCCGGCTGGACCGCGACGACGGTGCCGCACAACTGGAACGCGACCGACACGACGGAGAACAAGCCGAACGTCGGCTGGTACCGCAAGGAGTTCAGCGTGCCGCGCTCACCCAAGAAGGCGCGCCACTTCTGGAAGGTGCGCTTCGAGGGCAACAACTACCGCACGAAGGTCTGGCTGAACGGCGAGCGACTCGGCTCGGTGTACACCGGCTACTTCCCCTTCGAGGTGACCCTGAAGAACCTGAGGCAGGGGCGCAACACGCTCGTGGTGGAGGTGTCGTCACTCCGGAGCAACTCTGACCTCACGCACTGGCGCCCGGCGGCCTTCAACGGGTTCGGGACCGGCGGCTGGTGGAACTTCGGTGGGATCCTGCGCGAGGTCTACATGCGCCGCGTGGACACCGTCGACGTGGAGGACGTGAACGTGCTGCCGCGGCTCCGCCGCGTGGGCGGCGCCGCGAAGGTCGAGGTCAGCACGGTGCTCCGCAACTTCACGAACCGCGACCGCGACGTCTCGCTCGTGCTGCGCGTGGACGGCCAGCGCATCGAGCTGGACCCCCAGACCGTGCCCAAGCTCGGCCGCCGCCAGCTCAGCACGACCTTCACGCTGAAGGAGCCGCGGCTGTGGGCACCACGCAAGCCGGAGCTCTACGACATGACCGTGGGCGCCGTCACCGGCAAGCGGGAGCTGGAAGTCAGCAGCTACCGGCTGAGCTTCGGGGTGCGCAAGATCGAAACGCGCCGCGGCGGCGTGATCCTGCTGAACGGCAAGCGGCTCAACCTGCGCGGCGCCGCCCTCCACGAGGACGACATGCGCGAGGGCGGCGCGCTCTCGCAGCGCACGCGCACGCTGCTCGTGAACCGGCTGAAGAACCTCGGCGCCACGATCACGCGCTCGCACTACCCGCTCCACCCCGCCTTCCTCGAGGCGTTCGACCGCGCCGGGATCATGTACTGGGTCGACGCCCCCGTGTACCAGGTGCCGACCGACATGTGGGTCCGGCCCGGGGTGCAGGCGATGGCGAAGCGCGCCGCGACGCTGACTGTCAAGAACAACGTCAACAACCCGTCGATCCTGACCTGGTCGCTCGCCAACGAGCCCGCCGAGGCGGGCCCGAACCTCGGCACCTACGCGCCGGCGGTCGTGCGCTACATCCGCGATGCCTCCGAGGCCGTGCGTGAGCTGGACGACACGCGGCTCGTCGCCATCGACCGCCAGTCGCGCATCGGCGAGCCGCTCACCACCGAGGCGCACCAGTACATCGACGTCCTCGGTGTGAACGAGTACTTCGGCTGGTACCGCTCCGTGATCGAGAACAGGCCCGACCTGCCGTGGTCCACGACGGCCGACCTCGGCGCCTACCTGGACCAGGTGCACTACGCGAACCCCGACCTGCCGCTCGTGATCACCGAGTTCGGCGCCGAGGGCTCGCGCTCCGGCCCCGTCGAGCAGAAGGGCTCCTACGAGTTCCAGCGCAAGTTCGCGCTCGACCACCTCGCGGTCCACGGGTCCAAGCCCTTCGTCAACGGCTCGATCTACTGGGCGCTGCGCGACTTCCGCGTCCACCAGACCTGGCAGGGCGGCGCCCCAGACGAATACGCCCAGCCGCCCTGGCACAACAAGAGCCTGCTCGAGGAGACGAACGTCCGGAAGCCGGTCTTCCTGGCCGTCGCCAAGCAGTTCCGGCGCGCAAAGCCGCTCCGCTAGCCTGCGCCGCCCGTGAAGCGCCCGCTCCTGGCCCTGCCGCTCGTGCTGCTCGCTGCCTCAGGCTGCGGGTCGAGCGACGCCGCGCCCGCGGTCGACGAATCGGACACGCCCGGTGTGGCCCTCGCCTGCCTCCAGGAGCAGGGCATTGAGGCGACCCGCACGGGCGAGAAGGACAACGAGCTGGTGCTCGACGCGGGCCCGAAGATCAAGTTCTACCTGACGGCCGCGGAGGCCGAGGCGGCTCAGTTCCAGGGCAACGGCGAGGGCGCCGAGCAGATCGGCAGCGCGCTGCTGTTCATCGACCCCGAGCTCGACCAAGAGACCGAGGACATCCTGCACGACGTCGAGGTCTGTCTAGCCGACCTGTAGGACCTGCACCCGGTTCCGGCCCTTCTGGAAGGCGGACTCGGGGACCATCACGGAGACCAGCTCGCCCGGGTTGCCGACCGCGAGCGTGAACGTGTTGCCCACCGCGCGGATCGTGCCGTTCACGGCAATGGCGATGTCGCGCGGGTGGCGGTCCGGACCGTTCACGCTGGCCACGACGTGCACCGGGACGTAGCCGGACGCCGGGTCCACGTGGGTGTACTCGTCCGCGTTGGCGAAGTCCACGTCGAGCGGGGCGCCCGCGGCCGTGGCCGGCTTGCCGATCAGCTCCGGGTGCGGGCCGATCTCGAAGATGCGCCCCGGCCCATCTGAGCCCGATCCGAACAGCCGGTTGTTGCGGTCGATGATCTGCTGGCGCTCGCGCTTGAAGTCCTCGGCCGGGATCTTCAGCACCTCGAAGGTGTTGCGGATCAGGAAGCGGAGCTCGTCGCGGTTCTGGACCTCGGGGCTGAACGCCGACCGGCCGTCCATCTTCACGCGCGGGTCGAGGTTCAGGATGTCGAAGATGGTCGGCAGGATGTCGATCGTCTCGACCCAGGCGTCGTCCACCTTCCCCTGGGTCTGCCCGGGCGCCTTGATGAACAGCGGGATCGGGGCGATCTCGCGCGCCGTCGAGCGGCTGAGCCGCCGCCGCTCACGCGCGTGCGGGAACGCCACGCCGTGGTCCGCGGCCACGACGATCAGGGAGTCGTCCCAAAGCCCCTGCGACTTGAGCCGCTTCCAGAGCCGCTGCAGCTCGTAGTCCGCGAAGCCGGTCTGGAGGAAGTGGCGCTGCAGCAGCACGTCGAGCTGGCCCTGGTCCTCGTAGGACTGGGTGGACAGCCCCGGGATCGCGTCGTTGGGAGCGCGCCGGTAGAGCCGCCCGGTCGGCAGGTACTGCCACGGCACGTGCGGCATGAGCGTGTGCTTGAAGTTCAGCGCGGGCCGCCGGCCGGGCTCGATCCGCTCCATCCAGGCCTGGAAGCGCGCGGCGCGTCCGCGGTTGAGGTTGGCGCGCGTGTGACGCTCCTCGGGCCCCGGCTCCGTCGCCTCCGTCTGGTCGCCGCCGCCGAAGTTGCCCCAGTTCTCCGACACGCTCGTCAGGCTGTTCTCGATCTCGGGCGGCGACACCACGTGCAGCCACACGAGCCCGAGATCCTCCGCCATCGACGAGACCCGCGCCCCGTAGGACTCGCTGTCGAGCGTGTCCGTGCAGACGTTCTGCGAGCAGACGCTGGTCGCCTCCTCGTCCACGTTCATCCTGTGTGTCTTCGCGAACAGCGAGAAGATGCTGTTCGGGTGGTCGGAGGAGATCGGCTGGCGGTCCTTCGCCGGCAGGTCGCCGTCCATGATCGCGGGCTGCGCGCGCTCGGTGGAGTCGTAGACGGTGTAGGCGTTCCTGAACCAGGTGGCGTTCTTCGCGAGCTCGCCGAAGCCGGGGAAGCGCTCGGCGTCGATCCTGTCCCGGTCGTCCACGAGCGTGTCGGAGGGCAGCTCGTCGAGCAGCACGACCACGATCGGCGCGCGCGCCACGCCCCCGATCGAGCGCGCCTTGGCCTCGCTCGGGAAGGCGAGCTCCGAGATCTGCCCGCTGAACAGGAACAGCAGCAGGAAGACGAGCGGCACCGGCGAGAGCACGTTCAGGAACGAGCGCACCGGCTCGGCGCGCGCCCAGAGCGCCGCCACCGCCGCGCCGACCGCCACGGCCAGCGCGATCAGCACGACGTCCGAGGCGCCGAGCGACTTCTTCAGCGCCTGCGCGGCGATCAGCGCCATCAGGCCGCCGAGCAGCACCATGTGGGCGCCGGTCCGGAAGCGCGGGCCGGCCAGCCCGATCAGCAGCTCGATCGCCAGCAGCAGCGCCGGCGGCAACAGCACGAGCAGCAGCGAGAAGCTCACGATGTCGAACCCAGACGAGCCGCGCGCGGCGAAGAACTCGGGGTTGTCCTTCAGCAGGTCGAACAGCGGCTGGGCTACGGCGAAGGTCCACAGGACGGCCAGGTTGAGGTACGCCCAGCCCGCGGCCTTCGCTGTGTCGCGGCTCACTTCGGGCGAGCGTAATAAAGGACGCGGGTGCCGGACTCGAGGCGTTCGCTGCGCTCGACCTCGAACGCGTCCTTCAGCGTGCGCTCGAAGAACTCGAGCTCGTAGTCCGGGTGGAGCCCGTCGCGCTTCGGCGCGAGCAGCTGCTTCACCATCGGGTCCTCACGTGTCGGGAACTCGATGACGAGCGCGCTGCCGAGCGAGGCGAGCCAGTCGATGAACTCCTTGACGGGCACGTTCGCGCTGATCGCTACGTGGTGCACGAGCGCCAGCGCCAGGACCAGGTCGGGCTTGCCGCGGTCCGGCATCGACCTGCGCTCGAGCCCGCGCCAGCCGAGCCCGGGCGACGGGTCGGCGAGGTTCATGGTCAGCGTGAGGATCTGCTCGTTGCCCTCGCCCCTGAGGTCGCGGTAGAGCAGCTCCACGGGACCCTGGTCCGCGTCCACGGCCACCACCGTCCGCGCGCCCTCGGCGGCGATCCGCGAGTAGCGGCCGTTGTTGCAGCCGATGTCCCAGACGAGGTTCCAGTCGCGGCTGGTGGCCACCTCGCGCACGAAGTCGTCCTTGCGGCGCGCGTCGTCGTCCGTGTAGCTGTTGCGCTCGCCGTACGCGGTCCACACGCCCTCCGGCGGGTTCCACTCGAGCCGCTGCACGAGCTTGCGCATCTTGCGCACGTTCGCGACGAACAGCTCCTTCTTGAAGACGCGCTTCACCTCGTCCTTCACCTGCTGCGGCTTGCCGGCGTAGCGCTCCTCGAGCTTCGCGTGCAGGATCACGTTCGTGAAGACGCCCTTGCGGAAGCGGTCGCGGAAGTTCATCAGCGGGCGTATCTCGGACGGCCTGATGCCGTCGATCGAGCCGCGCAGCCAGGGGTGGAAGGGCACGTCCTTCGCCGACTGCAGCAGCAGCGGATACAGGTAGAGCATGCAGAACTGCCTGTAGCCGATCCAGGGCTCGCCGTCGCGGATGCGCTCGAAGGAGCCGACGTCCACGAAGGTCGGCCGCGCGCCCTTGAACTGGACGTTGTAGGGCGTCGAGTCCTTCAGGACCATGTCGTGCTCGAGCGAGGCGAGCAGCAGGTCGAGCTGCAGCAGCGCGGCGTCCTTCAGCATCGAGAAGGTCCACTCGTACGGGTACGAGACGAACGGGATGCGCTCGTGGCGCAGCACCGCGGCCGGCTCGTGCACGAGCAGGCCGGACGCCGCGGCAATGCCGTCGGCCCGCTCGGTCGGCACCACGCGCTCGCCGTCGAGGAGGCCGGTGGCCTCGAGCGCCTCGAAGTCGCTCAGGCCGTCGGCCGAGAGCGCGCGGAAGACATCGTCACCGGCGTAGAAGACGCGGCTTTCCGGGTCGCGAAAGGACCCCGGCTCGATGCCTGCGGGCGAGGAAGAGGTGGACACGCCCGCGGAAAAGTAGCTAGGCGGCGTCGGTGCCGCGTGCGGCGTCCGGCTTGGGAGCCTCGGGCTCGTCCTTCCGGATGCGGAGGAAGCGCAGGATGCGGTTCCAGTAGAGCTTCGCGGTGACGGCCACAGCAGCGAGTCCACCAGCGATGATCTGCAGGATCATGCTCCCGCTGCCGGGATCCAGATAAGCGAGAACGGTGGTCATGAGGCCGCAGGCTAGCAACTACGCTACGCCCTCGACGCAATGAAGCTGATCATCCAAATCCCCTGCTTCAACGAGGAAGCCACGCTCCCCGCGACGCTGGCTGACCTCCCGCGCGAGATGGAGGGCATCGAGACCGTCGAGTGGCTGATCATCGACGACGGCTCCACGGACCGGACCATGGACGTCGCGCGCGAGAACGGCGTGCACCACGTGGTGCGCCTCACGAACAACAAGGGCCTCGCGGCGGGCTTCCAGGCGGGTCTCGACGCTTCACTCAAGCTCGGCGCCGACATCATCGTCAACACCGACGCCGACAACCAGTACTACGGCGGCGACATCCCCAAGCTCGTGGCGCCGATCCTGGCCGGCGAGGCGGACATGGTGATCGGGGACCGCGAGACCGATCAGATCGACCACTTCTCGCCGCTGAAGAAGCGCCTCCAGCGGCTCGGCAGCGCCGTCGTCCGGCGCGCCTCCGGCACCAACGTGCCGGACACCACCTCGGGCTTCCGCGCCTACAACCGCGAGGCCGGCTTGCAGATGCAGGTGGTCTCCAAGTTCACCTACACGCTCGAGTCGATCATCCAGGCGGGGAAGATGCTCGTGGCCGTGGACCACGTCCCGGTCCGGACGAATGCGAAGACGCGCGAGTCGCGGCTGTTCCCTTCGACGGCGTCCTACGTGCGGCGCAACAGCGTCTCGATCTTCCGCATCTACGCGATGTACGAGCCGCTCAGGGTCTTCATCGCGGCCGCGCTCGTGGTGGCGCTCCTCGGCGCCGTCATCTGGCTGCGCTTCGCGTGGTTCGTGATCAACGGCGAGAGCAGCGGCCACATCCAGTCGCTGATCCTCGGCTCGACGCTGTTCATCGTCGCGGTGCAGTTCGCGGCGCTGGGCGTGATCGGCGACATCCTCGCGGGCACGCGCGTGCTCCAGCAGCGCGTGCTCGAGCGCGTGCGGCGCGTGGAGCTCCACCTAGGCGTGGAGCCATCGCACTACGAGCCCGGTGCGTCCGAGACCGGGCAGCTCCCGACCACCGGGGCGCAGTCCGGGCGCGCGACCGGAAAGGCCGACGACCGCGAGGCCCTGAAGCTGTGAGCGGCGCCGCCGCCACGGAGGTGCCCACCGGGAACACCTTCGACAAGTACGGATCGTCGAACCCGGTGGTGAGGCGCCTGATGTCGGGCTTCCACGGAACGCTCGGCGAGCTCTGGACGAAGGCGGCGCCCAGCTCCGTGCTCGACGTCGGCTGCGGCGAGGGCGTGCTCACCGTCGAGTGGGCAGAGCGGCTCGGCGACGGCCGCATCGTCGGCATCGACCTCGACGACCCGAAGCTGCGCGCCGAGTGGGAGAAGCGCGAGCGGCCGAACCTGGAGTTTCGTGCCGAGGAGGCCACGCGGCTGTCGTTCGGCGACGACGAGTTCGACCTCGCCGCCGCGATCGAGGTGCTGGAGCACGTGCCGGAGCCGGAGGCGACG
>JAXDIL010000170.1:0-10069 GCA_034664005.1 Thermoleophilaceae bacterium
CACGCACGTTGTCCAAATTGAACGCCGCGAAATCGCCCGCCTGCTTGCCCTCTACATCCGTCACACGCACATGCTGACCACGCCGCACAACCGCCGCGACACCACTCTTCGGCGGCACCAAATGCCGTGTCACGACACCACCGCCGCTCCGTCGGGACGGTCCGGATCCTGGTGGACCCGTCGCCCGTAGGTCCGCTCGGCCGCCTCCGGCGTCACGTACGCGTCGTCGAGATCGGCCTGCAGAGCATCGAGCGCGCGCCCCTCGGGCGGGCCGTAGCCGCCACCGCCCGCGCAGCTGATCGTCAGGGTCGATCCCGGCTCCACGAGCAGGGGCGCCGTCTTCGACGGCAGGGCGCGCTCCTCCCCACCGGCGCTCGCGAGGGTCACCTCGGTGGGGTGGGCCGGCCCGCCCCCGAAGAGCCCGTAGGGGGGCCGGACCGCTCGGTCTGTCGTGATCGTGAGCCAGCCCTCGCGCTCGAAGCGAATCCGCCGCTCGATGCCGCAGCCGCCGCGCCAGGTTCCCGGCCCGCCGTGATCGTCCGAAATCGCATAACGCTCCACGTGGACCGGATAGGACAGCTCCAGGAGCTCCGTCGGGGTGTTGGCGGTGTTCACAACGTTCACGCGGTGCGCATTGCCTCCGTCGGCTCCGCGCCCGGCGCCCTGGCCGGCCCCATGGACCTCCACCAGCAGGAACGGGTGATCGCCGTCGCTCGAGCCATAGGCCACGATGCCTGTCGAGCCGGCCCCGGCGGCCACCACCTGGTCGGGCAGGACCTCCGCAAGCGCGCCGAACACGGCATCAGCTACCCGGGCCGCAGTCTCGTGATTGCCGCCGACCACGGGGCGCGGGAACGTGGAGTTCACGACGCAGCCCTTCGGAGCCGTGACCGTGATCGGACGGTAGTACCCCGAGTTGGCCGGATTCTCGGGGTCGGTGAGGCACTTGATCGGGAAGAGCGCGGCGCTGGTGGTCACTGCCAGCGGCATGTTCATCCCGCCGCGGCACTGCGGCGAGGAGCCGCTGAAGTCGATGGAGATCTCCGATCCTGAGATCTCCACGGTGGCGGCGATCACTATTGGCTCGTCGTCGATCCCATCTCCGTCACACGCGTCCTCGAAGCTCCAGACGCCGTCCGGGAGCTCCTCGATTCGCCGACGCGTGGATGCCTCGGATGCGTCGAGGATCTCCTCCATCGCCTCCTCCACGGCATCCGCACCGTGTTCCGCGGCGAGCTCCTCCAGGCGCTGGGTGCCCACGTTGCAGCCGGCGTACTGCGCGTGCAGGTCGCCAAGGCGCTCGACCGGATGGCGCAGGTTCGCCTCGAGCATCCGGCGCAGGTCCTCGTTCTCGACTCCCCGGCGATAGATCAGCGAGGGCGGAATGCGCAACCCCTCCGCGTACAGGTCGACTCCGGTCGTGGTGTACGAGCCGGGCGCGCCCCCGCCCACGTCGGCGAAGTGCCCGCGTACCGCCGCGTAGGCCATCACCCGGCCCTCTGCGAAGACCGGCCGGACCATGAACAGGTCGTTCAGGTGGTTGTTGCCGCGGTAGGGGTCGTTTTGCAGCATCACGTCGCCGGGCTCGAGCGTCGCGGCCGGGATCTCGGCCAGCAGGCCGCGCAGCGAGTACGGCATCGTTCCGAGGTGAATGGGGATGTCCGCGCCGCCCTGAGCGATGACCTCGCCATGGGCGGTCAAAAGCGCGCATGAGAGATCCCCGGCCTCCTTCCAGAGGTTCGAATACGCAGTGTGCAGCACGACGCTCTTCATCTGGCTGGCCGCGTTCAGGAGGCGGTATCGGATCAGCTCGCGGGCGATCGGGTCCATCAGCCGCGCTCCAGCACCACGTTGTCATGAGGATCTACCCGCGCTGTCCAACCGGGGGGCACCGCCAGTGTCGTGTCGTCCGATCGCACGAACGCCGGCCCTGCGAACCAGTGTCCCGGCTCGAGCAGCTCCCGCTGGTACGACTCGGCGTCGATCATCTCCGGGCGGTCGCCGCCGAACGCGGCCCGGTCGATCCCCGCGGGTACTGCCCGGCGAGCCTCTGGCTTGCCCGGCGGGCCCTGCCCGTCGGCGGCGATCCTGCCCACCGCCTTGACACGCAGGCTCACCGCCTCAACCGGCTCGCTGGGATTGCTGTAGCCGTAGGTGTGCTCGTGCAGGGCATCGAAGCGGCGGCGGACGGCGGTCAGGTCGTCACCGTCCGACGCAGGCACCGTGAGCGTGAAGTTCTGCCCTCTGTAACACATGTCGATCGAGTGCTCGAAGTGGTGTCGCTCGGGCGCCACACCCAGCTCGACGAGCTGTTCCATGGCGTGCGAGCGCAGCTCGGCGCTCCGGTCCCGCGCCGGCCCGTTCGCCGCATCCGTGACGACCCGGCCGAATGTCTCGACGAGATCGTGCACCACATCCGACACGCACATCCCGAGGGCGCTGAAGACCCCGGGCAGGTGGGGGACCAGCACTCGCCTCAGGCCCATCTCGGCTGCCACGTCCGCGGCGTGCATCGGCCCCGCGCCGCCGTAGGCAAGGAGAGTGAAGCTGCGCGGATCGATGCCCCGGCGCAGCGTGGTCGACGCGACGGCTCCCGCCATCGCCGTGTTCACGATACGGCGTATCCCCCATGCGGCGTCGATCGCGTCCAGCCCGAGAGGCCTGCCGACGCGCTCACACGCCAGGAGGGCGGCGTCCGTGTCGAGCGTCAGCTCGCCGGCGGCAAGCGGCGCCCCCGCCGAGAGGTACCCGAGCACGAGATCCGCATCGGTCACCGTCGGCTCCTCTCCCCCCCTGCCATAGCAGGCGGGGCCAGGCAGTGCGCCGGCGCTACGCGGCCCTACGCGGAACTGCCCCCCGTCATCCACCCAGGCGACGCTGCCTCCGCCGGCGCCAACCGCGGTCACGTCGAGGGCGCGCCCGCGGATCGGCAGGCCCATGACGTCGATCTGGTCGACGTAGGCGGGCTGGCCGTCCCGCATCACGGAGACGTCGAAGCTCGTGCCGCCCATGTCCGCAGTGATCAGGTCGCGATATCCGGCGCGCTCCGCAACCCACTGAGCACCGATCACTCCGCCCGTCGGCCCCGACAGCACCAGCCGCACCGGGCTGGCGGCGGCGCGCTGAGGTGAGGTCAGGCCGCCGTTCGACTGCATGATCCAGAGCAGGGCGCCCGGGTTGGCTTTCGTGACCGTGGCCTCCAGGCGGCTGAGGTAGTCCTCAACCGAGGAACGCAGATACGCGTTGAGCACGGTCGTGTTCGCACGCTCGTACTCGCGCGGCTCCGGCCACACCTCGCTTGAGATCGAGACACTCGCGTCAGGGAGGACCGCGCGCAGAACGTCTGCGGCCTGCAGCTCATGGGCGGGGTTCCGATAGGCGTGGAGGAAACAGACGGCAAAGTCAGTGATCCCGCGCGCGGCGGCCGCCCGCGCCGCCGCCTCGACCGCCTCCGTGGCAAGCGGCTCCAGCTCTCGCCCGTCGGAGTCGAGCCGCTCCGCAATCCCGAAGCAGTCCCGCCGCGCCACCAACGGCTCCGGCATCACGTGCTTGAGCGTGTACAGGTGCTCGGCGGGCCGAGACAGGCGGGCGATCTCGAGCACGTCGCTGAACCCCTCGGTGGCGAGGAGCGCCACGCGCGGCCCGCTCCGCTCGAGGGTCACGTTCGTCGCGCGGGTGGTGCCATGCCCGATGAACCCGACGCGCTCCTGTGACGCCTTGCGCAGCCCCGCGACCACCGCTTGATCGAGGTGCGCCTGGTCGGACGTGACCTTCGCGCTCGACAGCCTTCCGTCCTCGCCGAGGACCACCACATCGGTGAACGTGCCGCCCACGTCCACACCCGCCCGTGGGCCGGCGACAGGCTGGGGGTCAGGCAGTCGAGTCACCGGACCTCGCGAGGATCTTCCCGAGGGTGGCGAGCGCGCGCGCCCGGTGTGCGTCGAGCTCATCGATCAGGCGATCGGGATCGCGAGCCCGGACGAGCCCGAGGATGCGTCGGTGCGACTGGTCCACGGCCCTGCGCTCGCGCGGCACGTTGTAGTACATCGCCCGGTAGGCCTCGGTGGAGTCCCACAGCAGTCGGATCAGGCGCACGGTGTGGCGGTTCTCCTCCGCTTCGAAAAGGGCGAAGTGGAAACGGCGGTTCGCGTCGAGCTGACGGGTCACGTCACCGGCCTCGGCGAACGCCGAGCAGTCGTCGGCGGCGCGTGCCATCCGCTCGATCACCTCGTCGTCGAGCTCGGCGAGCGCGCATCTGGCGGCCCGCTCCTCAAGCACCTGCCGGAGCTCGTAGATCTCGATCAGGTCATCGATGTTGAGCTCGGCGACAAAGTACCCGCGACGCGGCCGATAGACGAGCTGGCCCTCTCCTTCAAGGACGCGCAAGGCCTCGCGAACCGGCGCGACGCTGACTCCAATGCGCTCCGCGATTTCCTCTTGGCGCACCCGCTGTCCGGGGACGAGATCCCCCGAGACCACGGCGTTTCGCAGCCAGCCGACGGCGTGCTCGTGGGTCGTGTCCGGACCGCTGGGCGGCGTCTTCACGGTCAATAGCTGTAGAGACCCCGGCCGGTCTTGCGTCCCACCAGTCCCGCCGCGACGAGCCGCTGCAGGAGCGGCGGCGGCGCGAACAGCTGCTCGCGGTGCTCGGCGTACAGCGATTCCGCGACGCTCAGCACCGTGTCGAGCCCGATCAGGTCGGCGAGGGCGAGCGGCCCCATCGGATGGGCGCAGCCCTTGACCATCCCGAGGTCGATGTCCTGCGCCGTGGCGAGACCCTGTTCGAACATCCGGATCGCAGACAGGAGAAACGGGATCAGGAGCGCGTTCACGGTGAAGCCCGCGCGGTCGGGCGCCACAATCGGCTCCTTCCCGAGCTGGTCGCTCGCAAAGCGCCGGGCGCGTTCCGCGGTGGCCTCGGCCGTGAGCAGCGACGGGATGATCTCGACGAGGCCGAGCACCGGCACTGGATTGAAGAAATGCAGGCCGAGCACGAACTCGGCGCGCGCGCGAGCCGCGGCGGCCAACTCAACTATCGGGATCGAGGAGGTGTTCGAGGCCAGGACAGCCGATTCGTCCTCCACGACCTCCGCCAGGCAGGCGAATGCGGCCGTCTTCACGGCCCTGTCCTCCACAACCGCCTCCACCACGAATTGCCTGTCCGCAAGGTCACCCATGTCATCGGAGAGACGCAGCCGCGAGAGCGCTCGCTCCGCATCGCTCTGCTCGAGCTTCTCGCGCTCGACCGCACGAAACAGCGAGCCCTCGATGCGCTCGCGCGCGCGGCGGCAGCCGGCGGCGTCGACCTCGACGAGAAGCACGTCCACCCCGGCGCGCATGCTCACCTCGGCGATCCCCGCACCCATGATCCCTCCGCCGAGCACGCCCAGCCGCTCGACAGGCGAGTGTGCCGACGCGGTGCTCACCTGAAGGCCTGGATCCCGGTCAGCGCCTGCCCGACTGCAAGGGCGTGTATCTCGGCGGTGCCCTCGTAGGTGACCACCGACTCGAGGTTGTTCATGTGCCGCATCACGGGGTACTCGAGCGTCACGCCGTTGGCTCCGAGCACCTGCCGCGCGCTCCGGGCGACGTCGAGTGCCGCGTTCACATTGCCGAGCTTGCCCATGCTGACCTGCTCGGGCCGCAGGCGGCCGGAATCCTTCAGCCGGCCCAGGTGAAGCGCGAGCAGCGCTGAGCGACTCACCTCCAGCGCCATGTGGGCGAGCTTCTGCTGCACGAGCTGAAATGACGCGATCGGCTTGTCGAACTGGATGCGGGACGCGCTGTAGTCGAGCGCGGCCTCGAAACAGGCACGGCCCGCGCCAGCCGCGCCCCACACGATCCCGTAGCGAGCCTCGTTCAGGCATGAGAGCGGCCCGCGCAGTGACGTGGCCTTCGGCAACAGCGCCTCCGCGGGCAGGCGCACGTCCTCGAGCACGAGCTCCGAAGTGATCGACGCGCGCAGTGAGAGCTTTCGCTTGGTGTCCTGCGTCGTGAACCCGGGAGTGCCCCTGGGGACAAGGAAGCCCCGTACGCCTTCGTCGGTGCGGGCCCACACCACTGCCACGTCGGCTGTCGAGCCGTTCGTGATCCACATCTTCTGACCTTGCAGCACCCAGTCGCTTCCCTCGCGACGCGCCCGCGTCCGCATCGACCCGGGATCCGAGCCGGAATCGGGCTCGGTTAGGCCGAAGCAACCGATCGCCTCTCCCGCGGCCATCCGGGGCAGCCACTCGTTCTTCTGGTCCTCGGAGCCCCAACGGTGGATCGCGTACATCGCAAGGGACCCCTGGACCGAGACGAGGCTGCGAACGCCGCTGTCTCCAGCCTCGAGCTCCATGCAGACGAGGCCGTACGCCGTGGCGCTGGCGCCGGCGCACCCGTAGCCCTCTAGATGCATCCCGAGCACCCCGAGATCCCCCAGCTCCCGGGCGAGCTCATCCGGCGGCAGCCCGGCCTCGAACCAGTCGGCCACATGCGGCGTCACTCGTGCGGCCACGAATTCTCGGACCGTGTCCCGGATCAAGCGCTCGTCGGCGTCCAGCAGTCCGTCGAGGCCGAGGAAGTCGTTTGCACGAGGCGCGGCTGGCGCGTGGACAGACATTCGATTTTATAATATCCAGAACCGACGGCGCCTCATAGATCGCTGAGGAGGAAATCGCCCCCTCCGTGCCCGGCCCGTCCAGTCGTCCTCAGAGCCTTCGCGGAACACGAGGACGGGGTCGGCCGATTCGCTCACCAGCGGCGGTCCCGTCCGCGCACGCGAAGGTGTCCTCAGGCACGACGACGGTCTTCGTGCGGGCGCTGGCATGCAGCAGCTGGCAATCGCTCGCGCGACACGGCTGCCCCTTGCGGATGTCACCGACATCCCGCTCGAGGACCAGATCGGCCGAACCGTGGCCGAGGTTGTGCCCGAGCTATGGGCTCAGCTCGCGCGAGACATCGGGTCCATCTCGCTCAGAGCCTGGCAGGACGCGCCACTGGCTGACGAGCTTCTATCCGGGTTTGACCTTCGTGAACCGCGCGGGCGCAGGGATGCTCGGTTGGACCACGGACGAGCTGGCAGGCAAGGCCGCGCACGACGTCCTCCACCCGCGCGGACAAGCGACGGCCTCGTGTTGATCTGACGGATCCGGAAGTCGCGATCCACGAACCCCAGCCCGATGGGCGCGGTTGCGTGCAGAGTCTCGAGCAGCCTCAGCGATTCGGCTGTGTGCCGGGCGCGGTCGGACATGCTCAGCTCCCGCGCCCGTGCCCGCTCGGCAGGTCGCCGTCGGCGCGTGCGATCAGATCGGCACTGCTGTCGTCAGGCGTGAGCGTGGCGAACCCGGCCTTGATCTGAGCGGGCTCGGATTCCGCCGCAAGCGTTGCTTGCACCGCGTCGAAGCGGTCGCGGGCATTCTCGATCGTGGCGCCCGACATCACGCAGAGGAACTCGTCGCCGCCGAGCCGAAGTATCCAGTCATACGAGCGCAGTCGTGCTCGGATCGCCTGCACCACGCGACGCAGCAGAGCGTCGCCCGCCCCGTGACCGCGCGTGTCGTTGACAGCCTTCAGGCCGACGACGTCGACGTAGGCCACTGCAAGCCGGCCGGTCGTCCTGCGCGCACGGTCGATCTCGCGCCTCAGGTCTGCCAGGCCGGCGGAGCGAGTGCGCGCGCCTGTCAGCTGGTCGGTCTCGGCGATCACGAGTTGGCGCAGCAACGCCTCACGGTCGACCTGATTCTCGTGGCGATCGCGAGCAGCCTGCTCGCGATCCCTGGTCGCCTGCTCGCGATCGGTCGCGGCCCGCACTCGGCCGTCAGCCGCGGCGGCTCGATCGGCGGCGGCGCGCTTCCGCGTCTTCGCAGCGCTCTGCAAGAGGTCGGGCAGCCCGGCGCCTGACCACGCCGCGTCGCGGGCGGCCAGCTCGCGATCGTGCTGCACGGCCGCCGCATCGCGCGCTGACGCTGCCAGGTCCCGGGCGACCGCGACTGCATCGCGTGCGGACGCCGCCTCCGTCCGTCCCTCGGCGGTGAGCCGGCGGTGCTCCGCGCTTCGCTCGCGAAGGTCTCGTGCGAAGGCATGCACGCTCGGGTCTGCACCGTGCGCGAGCTCGCGATCGCTGGCCGCCTGGTCGCTGTCGGCCGCAACCTGATCGTCATCCGCTGCGGCCTGGTCGCCGTCGGACTGAGTCTGGTCAGCGTCCGCAAGCGTCTGGTCGGTGTCTGCGAGCGTCTGATCGGCGTCGCGCGATCCGGAGCTCCGGACGATGCCGTCGTCGTCATCTGCCCTGCCCGCCCCGTTGGTGGACTCCGCTCTTGTCACCCCTCCCGGTCAAATTATGAAGGCGGTATTGAGAAATAACCATGGGCCAAATAGGGGATGCCGACGCCGAGGCGCGAAGTGCAACCAGCGCTTCCAAAACGCTTGTCCACCCTTCTTCTGACCTGGCCGGCGACTGCTGTGAATGCAGCGGGTCCCGCTTCGGGAGCGGACCCGCGGAGAGTGGGCGGTGCCCGGCTCGAACGGGCGACCTCCTGCTTGTAAGGCGCGAGCAGTTGCTGCGGTCTCCTGCCGCCTGTCGCTCGCCCCGCGTGCGGGCCGCAGGTCACACAGGGCTGCTGCGCTTTGCTGCGGTCTGCCGCTTCCAAAGCGCTTCCACATGATTCGCCGGTCGGCCCCCAGCGATACCGAGCGGGCTCGGCCCCGTCACTGTCGCTCAGCGCCCGAAGCGGGTTGCGTCGTCGGGGGCACGCAGGCTTCGAGCCATGTGTGGGTGCTGAGAAGGACTCCCACCGCCAGCCATGAGGCGGCGAATAGCAGCGTCGGGCCACTTGGGATGTGGCCGAAGAGCGCCATGCCGACGAACGCGCCCGGCCCACCAGCGACGAGCAACCACGAGGACCACGGGGGCAGCACGCCAGCGCGGAGGGTGGCCACGCCGTAAAGCGTCGTCCCGGCGATCACGGCGAGAAGGCCCAACACCTCAATGGGAAAGCCCATTCCGTCCGCCCAGTAGTCGCCGGCGACCCCGATGCACGTTGCGATCAACCCACCGACCAGCACGCGAAATGCCCGCATCTCCCGCGGACTGTTGGCCCCTCGATGGAGGTGATGCAAGCCGAAAACCGCGGGCAGGATGAGGAGGTAGACCAGGTTGAATACCTTCCCGTACAGCGTGTACACCGTCTCGGGCGCCGCGAACGTCAGCAAGGAACCGAGTCCCGGCTCAAGCGAGTGAAGCCAGCCGGGCGGGGCCTCCCCGTCGACGGAGTAGGCGATGAAGTACGCGCTCGCAAACGGAACGGTGAGAACCACGGCGATCAACCCACCCACGATCGCCGCAAAACCACCCCAGCGAATCCAGCTTGGCGTGTTTACCTAGGCCCGCCCGCGGCTGAGGGATGTGCGCATCGCTCCCACAATGATCGTCGGACCTGTAGACGGGTGTCAAGCCGCCCCGCCGGTGACTTGAATGGTTTAGCGTCGCCGTGCACCGCAATGGGGTGGTAAGGAAGAGCGAGCATGGAATCCAAGGCGATCGACCCGGCCCACTTCCGCGAGGCGCAGCACAAGCACTGGGACTCTGCGGCGGTGGGATGGAAGAAGTGGAGCGAGTTCAACGACAGCGCAGACCGGCACGTCAGCGAGCGGCTGGTGGAGCTCGCTGAAGTGCAGTCGGGAAGCCGGGTCCTGGACGTCGCCGCCGGCTATGGCGAGCCGGCGCTCACCGCGGCGCGGAAGGCCGGCCCGGAGGGCCGCGTTGTGGCTACGGACATCTCCGCCGAGATGCTGGCGTTCGGGCGTGAACGCGCGGCGGCGGCCGGCTTGGGCAACGTCGAGTTCATGGAGTCCGACGCCTCCCGCCTCGATTTTCCACGCGCGAGCTTCGACGCCGCCGTCTCGCGCTGGGGAATCATCTTCGAGCCTGACGCCGAGGCCGC
This sequence comes from Thermoleophilaceae bacterium, assembly GCA_034664005.1. GTDB lineage: Bacteria > Actinomycetota > Thermoleophilia > Solirubrobacterales > Thermoleophilaceae > JACVRW01. The sequence continues at coordinate 9,927 of JAXDIL010000170.1, forward strand.
CGCGGGGCGCATTCGACGCTTCCTCAAGCCGGGCGCGCGGATGGCGATCAGCTCGTGGGGCGAGCCCGATCAGGTCCCCTTCCTCTCGATTCCGATGAGGACGACGATGGAGCGGCTGGACGTGCCCCCGCCCCCGCCCGGAA
>JAXDIL010000202.1:0-17269 GCA_034664005.1 Thermoleophilaceae bacterium
CAACCTGCCGCCCGACATGTTCACGGTGATGTTCGCGATCCCGCGGACGTCCGGCTGGATCGCGCAGTGGCTCGAGATGGTCGCAGATCCGGAGACGAAGATCGCGCGCCCGCGCCAGATCTACACCGGCTCGCGCGAGCAGGACTACGTGCCGATCGACTCGCGCGAGAAGCGCAGCGAGAAGCCCGTGGCTCCGACGAACCTGATCGACCCGCGCAAGCGCTAGGAAGCCCGTCAGATACGGAAGACCGGCACGAGCCGCTTCTCGTGCTCGGCCTCGATCTCGGCCACCACCTCCACGTGCTCCTCGATTCCGGAGCCGCGCAGCTTGGTGGCGAGCAGCTCGTCGATCTGGAACAGCCCGGCCGAGTTGTTCATCGCGATCTTGACCTGCACCGCCTTCTCGTCCCCGGGCTCGATCGTCACGTCGTCGATCGCCGCGGCTGATACCGAGTGGATGTTCGGGCGGCGCGTCTCGAAGGGGATGCGCGAGCGGCCGCTCGCCATGTCGAGCGCGTCCGCCACGCGCACGATGCCGGCCTCGATCGTCACCGGGTCGCCGGCGCGGCGGTGGCCGATCACCGCGTGCAGCGCCTCCGAGATCACCACCGTGAGCTCGGGATCCTTGTAGATGCCGTCGAGCAGCTGCGGCATCCGGTCGGAGGCCAGGAACAGGCTGTACTGCTCGTGGTCCGTGCGGTGGATCGACATGCCCGTGTCGTGAAAGAGGCAGGCCGCGGCGATCACGACCTCGGCGTCGCGAGCGTTCATCCCGTGCGCGGTCACCATCGCCGGCTCGACGCCGCCGCGGTTCAGCAGGCGAAACAGCCGCAGGGCGATGTTCACCACGATCTGGATGTGCACCCACGAGTGGTCCGACATGTCGCGGCGGTCCGCGTTCACCTGCTGCATGTACCACCACGCGTGCAGGCGCCGGTCGCCGTTGGCGGCGTCGATCAGCGCCTCGAGCTTGCGGTTCCCGCGTGTGGGTGCGCGGATTTCGGTCAGCGGCAGGTCCACTGCGGATACCCTTCCACAAGGTGAGTGCCGAACCCCTCGTCGACGGCCACGGCCGGCTGATCTCGGACCTGCGCGTGTCTGTCACCGACCGCTGCAACTTCCGCTGCCAGTACTGCATGCCCGCGGACGGGCTGCCCTGGCTCGACCGGGACGAGATCCTGCGCTTCGAGGAGATCGAGCGGGTGGTGCGGGTGCTTGCCGGCATGGGCGTCACGGACGTGCGGCTCACGGGCGGCGAGCCACTGGTGCGGCGCGAGTTCCCGAGGCTCGCGTCGATGCTTGCGCGGGTGGAGGGCATCAGGGACCTCTCGCTCACCACGAACGGCTACCTGCTCGAGCGCGATGCGGCGGCGCTGGTCGACGCCGGGATCACGCGCGTGAACGTGTCGATCGACTCGCTCCAGCGCGACCGCTTCTTCCAGCTAACGCGGCGCGACTCGCTGCCGCAGGTGCTGCGCGGCCTCGAGGCGATCGGCGCTTTCCCCCAGGTGAGCCCGATCAAGGTGAACGCGGTGGCGTTGCGCGGGTTCACGGAGGAGGAGGCGCTGCCGTTCGCGGAATTCGCGCGCTCCACGAGCTATCAGGTGCGCTTCATCGAGTTCATGCCGCTGGACGGCGACCACGCCTGGACGAGCGACCAGGTGCTGCCCGGCGACGAGATCCGCGCGATCATCGACCGCGTCCACCCGATCAAGGAGCTGCCGCGCGAGCCCCACTCCACGGCGCGCGTCTTCCGGTTCGCGGACGGCCAGGGCGAGATCGGCTTCATCAACCCGGTGTCCGAGCCCTTCTGCGCCGACTGCAACCGCATCCGGCTCACCGCCGACGGAAAGCTCCGGACCTGCCTCTTCTCGATCCACGAGACCGACCTGCGCGCCCCGCTGCGCGAGGGCGCCAGCGACGTGGACCTCGAGCGCATCATCCGCGACGCCGTCTGGCGCAAGGAGCTGAAGCACCACGTGGGCGAGCCCGGCTTCCGCCAGCCGCCCCGCACGATGTCCGCGATCGGTGGCTGATCGCTTCACGCTGACCGTCCGGACGGGCGCGAAGGTGCGGAAAGCGCAGCACCGAGAGCTCGGCGAGGCCCTGGAGCAGCTCGAGCAGGAGGGACGCGAACTCGAGCTGAGCGCCGACGGGCGGCCAGCGGGGGGCTCGGTCATCCGGCGGCTCGAGCCGGTGCAGATCGTGGTGGCGCGGCTGGAGCTGTCGGGGCCTGGCCGGCTGCGCGTGGGCGTGGACGTGCGCGGCGACGGGTCGAGCGAGGCCTTCACCGGGCGGCTGCGGCGGCGCGTCGTCGAGCAGCGCGACGGGGAGAGCGCGTACGGCGCGCTCCGAAGGGCGCTCTCATGAGCGGGCGAGGCGGGCGCTGGCGGGTGCCGCTGCCCGAGGGCGCCCAGCCTCCCTTCCAGGTCTTCGTGAACGGGGTGGCGCAGGAGCCCGGGCGCGACTACGAGCTCGTCGGCCGCGAGCTGCTGTTCGACCGCCCGCTCGAGAAGGAGCGGCTCAGCAAGGGCAAGTGGACCGCCATCTTCTTCGGCCTCTGGGGCTACTACGGGAAGAACGATTCCGTGGACGTCCACTACCGCGTGGGCGGACAGGACGCGGTGGCGACAGGACTGGAGATCGTCCCGCCCGTGGAGGATCGATAGCTCAATAAGTCCTCTCTACTTGACATCCGTCTCGACCGGTTGCGAGGATCGCTGCGATGCGATCGCACCCAATCACCCGGCGAGGGTTCATGTGCGGCGGCGCAGCGATGGTCGTACTGCTGTCGGTTCCGCTCGCCGGCTCGGTGGCCAGCGCTCGGGCGGAGCTCACGGTGGTCGAGCGGCTCCACACGCGCACGGTTCTTCCGGCGAGTGTCGTCGACCTTGCAACCAGCGAGGGAGGCACCTTCTATGTGCTCGCAGGGGCGCGTGTCGTGAAGCTGAGCCGCCAGGGTGCGGTGCTTGGGAGTTGGGGCAACCCCGACGCGATGTCGGAGAGCTCTGCGGCCGGTGAGTTTTCGCGGCCGCAACAACTGGCCCTGGGCGAGGACGGGAGCGTCTACGTGGCCGACTTCGGCAGCCGTCGCGTTCAGCGCTTCTCTGCCGACGGCGCGCTGCTCGGAATGTGGGGGGCGAGCGGGCCGGATGCGTTCGATGAAGTCGGTCCGCTGGGGGTCGCTACCGACGCCACGGGGACCGTCTTCTCCGGCGATCGCACCCGCGGGGTGATGCGGTTCGACGCCGGTGGCGCCTTCACGGGTTCCATAGCCGGTTCCGTCGCAGGACACATGGCGGCCGACGATGGCGGGTTTCTGTACGTGGCGATTGCTCACGGGCTGATGAGATACGCCACTGACGGCAGCACCCGGCAAGCGCTGCCGAGGCTCCGCTTCTACGGCGGCTCGCCGGCAGACGTCACGGTGGATGGCTCTGGCGCGGTCTGGGCGACCGATCCAGGCGCCGAGCGAGTCGTGCGAGGCGACATGGGCGACGGGTTCGGAAGGCTGCTCGGCGAGTGTGGGGGCGGCAACCCCGGGGCCGTCGACGATCCCCAGGCGGTTGCACGCGCTGGTGACAACGACGTCTGGGTCGCGAACTCGAATGACCTGGTCCGCATCGGCGAGCGCGTAGATCCCGCGCACCCCTGCGACCGGATCGCCCCGCGGCTGGGCTTCCTGCGACGCCCGGCGAGGACGACCACACGCCGGAGGTTTCGCTCGGCGAGACGAAGCCCAGTCGTGACGCTGACGAGTTCCGAGCCGGGCCGAATCGCGATCCGGTTGGTGGCGGTAAAGCAGCCGCGTCGCGGCCACTGCCAGACCGCGCCGCTCGTCTTCCCGGGCTGCCTGAGACGGGTTGCGGGCGCGTACTGGTCCGCTGTCGAGCCGAACGCCGGCGCGGCGGTGCGCATCCGCTTACGCGCCGGACGCAAACTCGCGCCAGGCACCTACTTCCTGCGTGTTTCCGCCGCTGACGCGGTCGGAAACCGGGCGCGCCCCGTCTTCCGGAGGCTGAAGATACAACCTTGACACGATCGTGTTAAGGTCTGTTCCATGCGGATCGCGGAACTGCTCGAGCGGCAGCGGCCGGTTTTCTCGTTCGAGTTCTTTCCCCCGAAGACCGACGAGGGCCAGGAGACGCTCCGGAACACGCTCGAGGTCCTGAAGGACGACCGGCCCGACTACGTGTCCGTGACCTACGGGGCCGGGGGGACCACCCGCAACCGCACCGTCGAGATCACGAAGACGATCAAGAGCGACTTCGGCATCGAGGCGATGGCGCACCTGTCCTGTGTGGGCGAGCCGCGCGAGCGCCTCGTCGAGCTGCTCGAGGAGATCCAGGCGGCCGGGGTCAAGAACGTGCTCGCGCTGCGCGGCGACCCGCCGCGCGGCGAGGCGAAGTGGGAGCCCCATCCCGGCGGCCTGTCCTACTCGGTCGAGCTGATCAGGCTGATCCGCGAGCGCTTCGACTTCTGCGTCGGCGCCGCCGGCTTCCCCGAGATCCACCTCGACGCGCCGGACCGCGCCAGCGACCTTCGCTACGCCAAGGAGAAGGTCGACGCGGGCGCCGAATTCCTGATCACGCAGCTCTTCTTCGACAACGAGGCCTACTTCGAGTACGTCGAGGACGCGCGCGCGGTGGGCATCGAGGTGCCGATCATCCCGGGCATCATGCCGATCACGAACTACGGCCAGATCCACCGCTTCACGGAGATGTGCGGCGCGACGATCCCGGAGGCGCTCGAGCGGCAGCTGAACGGGCGCGCCGACGACCCGGAAGCGGTTGCGGAGCTCGGGGTCGCTTACGCGACGCTCCAGTGCTCCGATCTCCTGGCGCGAGGCGCGCCCGGAGTTCACTTCTACACCCTGAATCGCTCCACGGCAACGCGGGCGATCCTGGCCGCGCTGCGCGCGGCGCACCCCTGGACGCGCGCGAAGGCCGCGGTCTAGCGCCGCGCTAGCCCGCCAGCCGCCAGCGCTCCGGATCCTCGCCCTCGACCCGCTCCACCTCGCCGCGCAGCTCCATGTGGCTCAGGTAGCAGAGCGCCTCGGTCAGTCCCCAGCCGATCATCAGCGGCTTTGGCAGGTCCACGTCCGCCCACATCTCCGGGACGATGTCGAAGGCCGTGCGCGGGCCGGCGGCGAGCGCCGCCCTGATCCGCTCCATGCGCTCCTCGATCGTCCTGCGGTTCTCCGCGGCGAGCGCCCGCGCGTTCCGCACCGGGCGCCCGTGGCCGGCCAGCACGAGACCCACCTCGAGGCCGTCGACCACGTCGAGGCTCGCGAGGAACTCGCCGGCCGGGTCGGGCGAGTAGCCGTAGTCGTAGTAGAGCGAGACGCGGCCGAGCAGGTGGTCGCCCGACAGCAGCAGGCCGCGCTCCGGCTGATGGAGCACGACATGCGAGGGCGCATGCCCGGGCGTCTCGTGGACCTGCCACGTGCCGAGGTCGGTTTCGACCTCCACGCCGGGCACGAGCGCGCGGTCCGGCAGCACGATCTCCGCGATCCCGAACTTGTCGTCGCCGCGCGCCTCGCGGTAGGCGGCCAGCGTGTCGGCCGGCACACCCGACTGGCGCGCGATCTCGAAGCGCCGCTCGAAGGCGCGCTTCGGGTTCTCGGCGGCCTTCGTCATGTGCGCATGGTTCGGATGCATCCACAGCTCCGACCCGCTTCGCTCCATGATCGGCGCCGCCTGGCCGTAGTGGTCCGAGTGCGCGTGCGTGCAGACCACCAGCCGCACATGCTCCACGCGCAGCCCGGCCTGGCCCAGCGCCAGCTCGAGCTGGCGCATCGAGCCCGGCTCGTGCAGGCCGGTGTCCACGAGCACGACCCCGTCGCCCGCCGCGATCGCGTACGCATTGCCGTGCGGCACACCCGGCCACGGCAGCGGCAGGCGCAGCCGCCAGAGCCCTGGCAGCACGCGGTCGGCGCGGGCCAGTTCGCGTCGTCGAGCTGTCACGGGTCTACGAGCACTCCTGGATTGAGGATTCCGGCGGGGTCGACGGCAGCTTTGGCCGAGCGGAGGGCCTCCGCGAACGGCTCGGGCCGCTGCCTGTCATACCAGGGACGATGGTCGCGACCCACCGCGTGGTGGTGCGTGATCGTCCCGCCGCCCGCCAGGATCGCCTCGGAGGCGGCCGCCTTGACCTCGTCCCATTGAGCCAGCTCGTCGCCGCGCCGGGCGGGCGTGAGCACGGTGAAGTACGGAGCGGCGCCGTCGGGGTAGACGTGCGTGAGCCGGCAGGTCAAGGCGGCGTCGGCGCCGAGCGCCTCGCGGATGCGGGCGCGCACGCCCGCCACGAGCTCGCCGAAGCGGTCCCAGGTCACCGCGGTCTCGAACGTCTCCACGAAGATCCCGGCGGCGACCAGGGTGTCGCGCAGGTACGGCGCCTGGAGGAACGCGTCGCGCCAGCTGCCCTCGGCGCCCGAGCGGTCGCGCGGCTGCCCGCCGTGGTCGCCGCACAGCTCCAGCGCACGCGCCATCCAGGGGCCGAGCTCGTGGTCGGCCGACTCGAAGCCCAGCACCAGCAGGGCGCGCCCGTCGGGCGACGCGCCCGTGAGCTCCGCCTCCGCGCCGTCGAGGAGCCGGCAGTTCGACGGGTGGAGCCCGGACTGGGACAGCGCGCGGACCGCCTCCGCGCCCGCCTCGAAGCCGTCGAAGGCGACGGCCGCGGACTCCCTGAAGCTCGGCACGTCCTGCACGCGCATCCACGCCTCGGTGATCACGCCGAGGGTGCCCTCGGAGCCGATCAGGAGCCGGTCGGGGCTGGGCCCCGCGCCCGACCCCGGCAGGCGGCGGCTCTCCCATAGCCCGCGCGGCGTGAGCGCGCGCACGGACTCGACGAAGTCGTCGATGTGCGTGTGGAGGGTTGCGTAGTGACCGCCCGCGCGCGTCGCGATCCAGCCTCCGAGCGTGGAGTACTCGAACGACTGCGGGAAGTGCCGCAGCGTCAACCCGTGCTCGCGAAGCTGCGCCTCGAGCCCCGGGCCGGTCGCGCCCGCCTGAATCCGCGCCGCGCGCGAGACCGTGTCCACCTCGAGCACGCGGTCGAGCCGGCCGAGGTCGATGGTCACCGCGGGCCGCTCGCCGGGCGGCTCCACGCCTCCGACCACGCTCGTGCCACCCCCGTACGGGATCGCCGCGGCGCCCACCTCCTCGCACCAGCCGAGCACCCGCTCGACATCCGCCTCGTCGTTCGGATGGGCCACCACGTCGGGCGGGTTGTCGACGCGGCCGCGAAAGGCGCGAATCACGTCGCGGTACGACTTCCCGTACGCGTGCGTGACGCGCTCGCGCGTATTGGTCACGCAAATGGAGGCGAGCGACGCGGGCGGCGCCAGGCGCGGCTCGGGCAGCTCGACTTCCTCGAGCGGCACGGCGCGTTCCACCTGCGTGGGCGCGAAACCCAGGTGCAGGCGAGCTCCGGCGGCGGCCGCCTCGACCTCCTCGGGAGCCGGCTGCTGGTCCTCGAAGCCCCACCCCCAGTGCTTGCGCAGCCGCGTCATCGCCGGAAGCTTGTCACCGGGGGGTCTACAGTTGAGCACCGGCATGGCCACACGCGCCGCGAGCGTTCAGATCACGATGCCCCAGATGGGCGAGTCAGTCACCGAGGGCACGGTCCTCGGCTGGCTGAAGCAGGTTGGCGACTACGTCGAGGCCGACGAACCGCTCGTCGAGGTGTCCACCGACAAGGTCGACGCCGAGATTCCCGCACCGACAGCGGGAAGGCTTGTGAGGATTGTTGCCGAAGCGGATGAGGTAGTTCAGGTGGGATCCGTGCTCGGCGAGATAGAGACAGAGGAGAACGGAGGCGCACCGGCGGCGCCGGACGCGCCCTCCGATGCGGGCCCGGAAGCGGCCCCTGAAGCGGGCAGCGCCGCGCCCGTCGAGGTCACGTTCCCCGAGATGGGCGACTCGGTCGCCGAGGGCACGATCCTCGAGTGGCGCGTGAAGGTGGGCGACGCCGTGGCCGTGGACGACCCGCTCGTCGAGATCTCCACCGACAAGGTCGACGCCGAGGTGCCGTCGCCCGTCGCGGGCACGATCGCCGAGATCCTGGTCGAGGCGGACGCGACCGTCCCGGTCGGCTCCGTGCTCTGCAGGATCACCGCCGGAGCCGGGGCGCCGAAGGGGCCGGTGCAGCCGAGCGCCGAGCCGACCGACGTGAAGCGCGCGGCAGGAGCTCCCGCGACGAACGGCGGCAACGCGACCCCGGTGGCCGCGCGCATCGCCAGCGCGCACGGACTCGACGTGGCGGCCATCCCGGGCTCGGGGCCGCGCGGCCGCGTGACCAAGGACGACGTACTGGCCGCCGTTGACGGCAACGGCTCTCCGGCCGCCGCCACGGCGCCCGCGCCGGGAGACGCCTCGGTCCAGCCGATCCGCGGACCCGCGGCGACGCTCGTGAAGTTCATGAACGAGAGCCGCTCGATCCCGACGGCCACGAGCTTCCGCACCGTTCCGGTCGACCTGCTCGACGGGCGCCGCAAGGCGCTGAAGGGGGCCGGCAAGAAGCTGTCGTTCACGCACCTGATCGCCTGGGCGATCGTGCAGGCGGCCCGCGACATGCCCGTCATGGGGCACGCCTACGCCGAGGACGGCGGCAAGCCGCAGCGCGTGACGCCCGCGACAGTGAGCCTCGGCCTCGCCGTGGACGTGGAGCGCAAGGACGGCACGCGCTCGCTCGTCGTGCCGGTGCTACGCGACGCGAGCGAGCTGAGCTTCGCCGACTTCGCGGCGCGCTACGACGAGCTCGTGGTCGGCGCGCGCGATAACACGCTTCAGCCGGACGCCTACCAGGGCGCGAACATCACACTCACGAATCCTGGCGGCATCGGAACCGTGGCGAGCGTGCCGCGGCTGATGCCCGGGCAGGGCACGATCGTCGCCACGGGCGCGATCGGCTACCCGCCCGGCCTCACCGCCGCCGACCCGGCCAAGCTCGCCGAGCTCGGGGTCCAGAAGGTCATGACGATGACCTCGACCTACGACCACCGCGTGATCCAGGGCGCCGAGTCGGGGGCGTTCCTGCGCCGGATCGACCAGCTGCTCCAGGGCGAGGACGGCTTCTACGAGACCGTCTTCGATGCGGTGGGCGCGCCCGTCCCGGTGGACGCGGCGCCGGTGACCGCGGCCGAGCCCGTGCCCGCCTCGCCCGCCCCGGCCGGCGCCGTGGGAGCGACCGACGCGGCCCTGCTCCAGGCTGTCCAGGCCGCCACCTCGCTGGTGAAGGCGCACCGCATGCACGGCCACCTGGCCGCGCGGCTCGATCCGCTGGGGTCCGAGCCGGTGGGCGATCCCGCCCTCGAGCCCGCGACCGTCGGCCTGAACGAGGAGCTGATGCGCCGCATCCCGGCGTCCGTGCTCCGCGTTGCCGTGCCGGGCGACACGTTCGCCGATGCGCTCCCGCACCTCAGGCAGACCTACACCGGCACGATCGCCTACGAGATCGAGCACATCTCCGACCACGAGCAGCGCATCTGGCTGCGCCAGGCGATCGAGTCCGGGACCTACCGGCAGCCGCTCGAGACCGACGCGCGCCGCCGCCTGCTCGAGCGCCTCTCCGAGGTCGAGGCCCTCGAGAACTACCTGCACAAGGCGTTCCTCGGAAAGAAGCAGTTCTCGATCGAGGGACTGGACGCGGTTGTCCCGATGCTGGACGAGTCGATCGAGCTCGCCGCGGCGGCGGGTGCCCGCGAGGTCGTGCTCGGCATGGCCCACCGCGGCCGACTCAACGTGCTGGCGCACACCGTGGGCCGTCCCTACGGCGCGATCCTCGCCGAGTTCGAGGGCGAGCAGACGACGGCCGTCGAGACCGCGGCGCCCGAGGGCGGCACCGGCGACGTGAAGTACCACTACGGCGCGAGCGGCACCTACCCCACCTCCTCGGGCCGCAGCGTGACCGTCACGCTCTCGCCGAACCCGAGCCACCTCGAGTACGTGAACCCGGTGATCGAGGGACGCGCCCGTGCCGACCAGACGACGCGCAAGTCGCGCGAGCTCGCACTGGACCCCGCCGCGGTCGTGCCGGTCCTGATCCACGGGGACGCGGCCTTCCCGGGCCAGGGCATCGTCTCCGAGACACTCAACCTCCAGGCGCTGCCGGGCTACTCCACGGGCGGCACCATCCATCTGATCGCGAACAACCAGCTCGGCTTCACGACCGACCCCTTCGAGAGCCGCTCCACGCGCTACGCATCGGACCCCGCCAAGGGCTTCGACATGCCGATCATCCACGTGAACGCCGACGACGTCGAGGCCTGCGTCTCCGCCACCCGGCTCGCGCATGCCTTCCGCGAGACGTTCGGGCGCGACGCGCTGATCGACGTGATTGGCTACCGCCGCTTCGGCCACAACGAGACCGACGAGCCCGCCTACACGCAGCCGCAGATGTACGAGGCCATCAAGAGCCACCCGCCTGTGCGCAAGCTGTACGCCGACCGGCTGGTCGCGGACGGCGTGGTCACGCAGGAGGAGGCGGAGCGCATGGCGAGCGAGGCCTACGAGCGGGTCGCGCAGGCGCATGCCGAGCTGAAGGAGTCGATCGGCGCGCCGCCCGACACCGGCACGCACGAGCTCGACCGGACGATGAGCCGCGAGCCGCGCACGACCGTGCCCGAGGAGACGCTCCGCTCGCTCGGCGAGCAGCTGCTCAGCCTCCCCGACAGCTTCGCGCTGCACCGCAAGCTGCGGCCGCTCCTGGAGCGCCGCCGCGAGGCGCTCAACGCGGGCGGTCCGATCGACTGGGCGCACGCCGAGTCGCTCGCGATCGGCTCGCTGCTGGCGCTCGGCGTGCCCGTGCGCCTGACCGGCCAGGACTCGGAGCGCGGCACGTTCAGCCAGCGGCACGCCGTGCTGCACGACGCCAAGACGGGCGACCGCTACAGCCCGCTACAGCACCTGCGCGACGCCAACGCTCCCTTCGAGCTGCACAACAGTCCGCTGTCCGAGCAGGCCTGCATGGGCTTCGAGTACGGCTACAGCGTCCAGGCGCCCGACGCGCTCGTGCTCTGGGAGGCGCAGTTCGGCGACTTCGTGAACAGCGCGCAGGTGATCATCGACCAGTTCCTCGTCTCGGGCCTGGCGAAGTGGGGCCAGACGTCGCGGCTCACGCTGCTCCTCCCGCACGGCTACGAGGGGTCCGGCCCCGAGCACTCGAGCGGCCGCGTGGAGCGCTTCCTCCAGGCCGCCGCGGAGGGCAACATCCGCGTGGCGAACTGCACCACCCCGGCGCAGTACTTCCACCTGCTGCGGCGCCAGGCGCTCGTCTCGAAGCCGCGCCCGCTGATCGTGATGACACCGAAGAGCCTGCTGCGCCTGCCCGCCGCGACCTCCTCGCTCGCCGAGCTCTCGGACGGGCGCTTCGAGCGCGTGATCGACGACCCGCGCTTCGCGGAGGGCGGCCGCGAGGCCGTGACGAAGCTCGTGCTGTGCTCGGGCAAGATCTACTACGACATCGCCGGGCACGAGGAGCGCGATGCGGCGGAGCACATCGCGATCGCGCGCGTCGAGCTGATCTATCCGTTCCCCGAGGACGACATCGTCGAGCTGATGGCGAGCTACCCGAACCTGGAGCGCGTCGTCTGGGTCCAGGAGGAGCCGCGCAACATGGGCCCGCGCGCGTTCATGCGGCGCCGCATGGCGAAGATCCTTCCCGAGCGGATGTCGTACGACTACGTGGGCCGGCAGCTCCGGGCCGCCACCGGGGAGGGCTACTCAGCGGCGCACAAGCGCGAGCAGGCCCGCATCGTGCGCGTCGCGCTCGACCTCGACGAGGACCGCCTCGAGCCGGACAGCTCAGCCCAGCGGCCGGTGATGTGACGGCGCCCTGAGCGCCAGCAGCGTCGCCAGCACGGCGATCGCTACCGACGTGAGCGCGCTCGCCACGCACCACTGGCAGATCGCGTCGATCTTGAACAGCTCCGCCCAGGTCAGGTAGGCGCTGAAGCCGACCGCGGTGTAGCCGAGCAGCACCGTGACCTCCACGCGCGTCCAGAGCGACGCGAGTATCGCCGTGTAGCCCACGATCCCCAGCACCGCCACCGGGATGCCGGCCAGCTCCGCGTAGTCGGAGGTCTGCACGCGCTCGCAGTCGCTGATGCCGGTGCAGAACGGCCGCACCTCGGCGTAGTGGACGTATGTGAGATAGGCGCTGATCGCGAGGCCGAGAAGAGCGAGGCCTGCGATCGCCCTCCTCACTGCCGCAGTTCCTTCTCGATCTCCGCGATGAACGGTTCCGGCTTGAGGTCCGACGGCTGGAAGTGATGAAGCGCGCCCTGGGTCGGGCCGATCAGGAACGACGGCGTCGACTCCACGCCCGCCTGCCGTGCGGCCTGTTCTCCCTCACTGATCAGGCGGTCGGCGGCGCTGCCCGCGTCGGCCTGTGACAGGCCGGCGTCGGCGGCCAGCGAGTTGATGAAGGCGTCGGTGGCGTAGCCCGAGTTCTCCGCGCCCTGGCGGTCGTAGGCCAGGCCCACGAACTGCCACATCTTGTCCTGGGTCGAGGCGGCCGCGGCCGCGCGCGCCAGCCGATCGGAGTCCGGCCCGAGGAAGCGCAGCAGGCGCAGCTCGAGCCGCAGCTTGCCTGTGCGCACGTAGCGCTTCAGGAGCGTCGGGAAGACATTGCGGTGGTACTCCGCGCAGAAGGGACACTGGAGGTCCGCGAACTCGACCATCGTGACCGGCGCGTCCGGCGCGCCGAGCGCGATGCCGGACTGCGGGATCCCCTTGAGCCCCGACTTGGTGGCCGCGGGCTTGCGGTCGCCGCCGCCGTCCCCCGAGCTGCCGCCCGCGAGCAGCACCACCAGGAGCACGATGATTGCGGCGAGCGCCGCGAGCAGTCCCAGTCGGACCGCCATGGAGGTCTGCCTCATGGGCCGAATGCTGGCAGGGGCCCCGGTCAGCGCTTGTCGCGCTGCGCCTCGGCGAGCGCGTCGGCGATGCGCTCCGAGCCCATCCTGCGCTGCAGGCGGGTGAGGCTCACGGGCGCCAGCGCGGCGAGGCGCGTGCCTAGCCGCAGCCCGAGCGGAGCCACGTCCAGCTCGGCTCGCCCGCGCTCGATGCCGGTCACGACTGCGGCGGCGACCTGCTCCGGAGTCCGCGTGCCGACCCAGGGCGGCAGCTTCACGCCACTGTCAGCGAAGAGGCCCGCGTCGCTCACGAACCCCGGGAAGACGACGGTCACGCCGATCCCGAGCGGCTCGACGTCCTCGCGGAGACCCGCGGCGAAGCCGCGCAGCCCGAACTTGGTCGCCGAGTAGATGGCGGAGCGCGGCGAGGCCACCTTGCCCGACAGCGACGACACGTAGACGACGTGTCCATGCCCGCGCGCGAGCATCCCGGGCAGGAGCGCGCGCGTGAGCTGAATCGGCGCACGCAGGTTCACGTCGAGCGCGCGGTCGATCTGGTCCGGCTCGAAGTCTTCGACGCGGCCGCTCGCCGGAAGCGCCGCGTTGGCCACGAGCACGTCCACCGCTGCCGCCGCCCCCGCCAGCTCGCCCGCCGCGCCGGGTTCGGCGAGATCCGCCACGGCCACCTCGGCCCGCTCCCCGAGCCGGCGGGCGAGCTCGTCGAGCGCGTCCCGGCGGCGGCCGCTCAGGATCACGTGAGCGCCGCGCCCGTGCAGAGCCCGCGCGATCGCGTTGCCGATGCCTCCGGTGGCCCCTGTGACGAGGGCGGTTCGTCCGTCGAGCTGCACTCCGCGGAAGCTATCCGACGCGCTCTGCGAGGTGACGCTCGAGCCAGGCGGCGAGGTCCGGCTTGGAAGGCGCCCCCGCGATGCGGTCGACCTCGTGGCCGTCGCGCATCACGACGAGCGTCGGGATGCCGCGCACCTCGAAGCGCGCGGCCACCTGCGGGGCCTCGTCCACGTTGACCTTGATCACCTTGAGCTCGCCGCGGTGTGTGGTGGCCAGCTCCTCGATCGCCGGCGACACCCACTTGCAGGGCCCGCACCACGGCGCCCACAGGTCTACGAGCACGGGCAGCGACGTGCGCAGCTCCGACTCGAAGCTCGAGTCGTCGGCGTCGACGAGCCACGGCAGCAGCTCGTGGCAGTTACCGCAGCGCGGAACGCCCTCGGCCGACGCCGCCACTCGGTTCTTCTTGCCGCAGTTGGGACAGGTGACGATTGCCACGGGTGTATCGATAGGCCCGCACGCGCGACCTTCAACTGGCGGCGGCCAGTTCGCGCAGCTGGTCGAGCGCGTGCTGCTCGATCTGCCGCACGCGCTCCGCACTGAGGCCGAGCCCGCTGGCGATCTCACGCAGCGTCTGGCGCGGGCAGTCGAGCCCGAAGTGGGCGCGCACGACCGTCCGCTCGCGCTCGTCCAGGGCGTCGAGCGGCACCTGCCGGGCCTCCACCTCGAGCTTCGTGTCCACGTCCTCGTAGGCCTCCTCGGAACGGGGATCGGTGATCCGCTCCCCGAGCGTGGATGAGCCGCCGGGATCGCCGCCCAGCGGTTCGTCGAGGGCGCGCGCGGTCGACTCCACCGCCACCAGCTGGTCGACGTGGTCGCGGCTCAGGCCCGTGGCGCCGGCGAGCTCGGCATGCGTGGGCTCGAGGCCGCAGGCGCGAACGTGGTCGGTGCGCGCGTCGCGCACGCGAGCGAGCTGGCGCAACGCGCGATCCGACATCGACACCGGCCGCACGAGCTGGCCGACGAGGCGCTGCATGGCCTGGCGGACCCACCACGCCGCGTAGCCCCAGAACGGCACGTCGAAGGTGGGGTCGTAGCGCTCGAGCGCCCGCAGCAGGCCGACCACTCCCTCCTGCATGAGGTCGCTCCGCTCGATGGCCGGTGAGCCGCTGTAGACGCGCGCAACGGACGCGACGAGCGGGCGGAACTGCTCGACGAGGCGGTCGCGAGCGCCGGGGTCACCGCTCTGTGCGGCGAGCACCAGACGACGCTCACCTAAATGGGACGGGAGCTGGCTGGGGACGGTCGTCCCACTCGCGACTGACATCCTGGCCTCCCACTGGAAAGGCTCTGACGGTCGCTCGGGGCGTGGGCAAGCTGTGGGTGAGAGGTTCCCCCAGCGCGCTCAAAGCCGCCGTCCTTTCGCTCTATCTACCCGGGAGCTGGGCACACGCCGATATTTAAAAAGACGCAAATAGCGAGCTTTTCACCGGAGCGCCGCGACCGCGCTCAGAACCTCGCCCGCGAGCCGGCCGCCCTCGCGGTCGTCGGCGGGCTTCGCCCGGATGCGCACCACGATGCCGTCGGCGTCCAACTCCTCGAGCGCGACATGCGGCGGGCCCTTCGTGCGGACAGTGATGGCCTCCGTGAGACGCTCCTGGATCTCCTCCGGGTCCAGGTCGGCCGGCAGGCGCGCACGCATGTCCACAGCCGCCGGCTCGCGCATCGGGCGGTTCGACATGGCGAGCGCCGTGGAGTTCGGCACCTGCACGAGGTCGGCGCCGTCCGTGAGCGTCAGGTAGAGCAGGCCGTGGGCAGCGACGGTGCCCTCCACGTCCATGCCGTAGCCGTTGAAGCGCACACGATCCCCGATCTGGAATGGGCGCGCGGACAGAAGCACCACGCCGGCCAGCACGTTGCCCACCGTCTGCTGCGCCGCGAGGCCGACGATCACGGCCGTAAACGAGGCGCCCAGCGCGAGCGTCCCGGGCTTCAGCCCGGCGAGCCGCAGGCTGACGAGGACGATCGTGACGAGCGTGAGCAGCCGGACCATGAACCCGACGACTCCGGCGGCGCCCGGGTCGAGCCGCTGCGCAAGGCGCGGCTGGAGCATGCGTCCGAGGTTGCGGGCGAGCGCCCAGCCGATCAGCACCATCGCGCCCGCGGTGGCCAGGCGCACCGGCTTGTCGACGCCGAATAGCTGGCGCCGCAGGAGATAGGCGACCAGTACGACCACTGTCAGCGGCACGAGCACGAGCAACTGCCGGCGCGCCTGCTGCGCCGCCGCCTTCGCTTGACCGCGCAATGCGGCGGCGTGCCGCCGCATCGTGCGCGACGCGCGCTTCCCCTCCACCTGCTTCTGCGGTTCGGGTGCCTGACGCGGCCACATCGATCGGGGCGAGCTGGGAGGCAACGCCTACTTCCCCACCGTCTACGCGACCGGGACGCGGTCGGCGCTCGGCCTGTCGCGCTCGGCACCGCGCTGGGAGCCGCGCGCTGCCCCGCCGCCCCCGGCGGGCGAGTACGTCGACGGCGACAGGCTCACGGCACGGCCCTCGCGCTGCGCCTCGCGCAGGGCGCCCGCGAAGCGCCGCGGCCCCCACTCCTCCGCGCCGACCAGGTCCGCTAGCCGCTCCCTGTCGACGGTCCCGTGCTCGTCGAGCGCCGCGGCAATCGCCTCCACCTCGCGGTCGAGCTGCTCGTCCGCCATCGCGGCGTGCCGGCTGGCCGTACTGGCGGTGCCGACCATGCCGGGGGAGTAGAACGCGCTGCCCTGACCGGGGCCGGGGCGGTAGCGGCGCAGCCCGCCGGTCTCGCGCCGGCGGCGGCGCTCGCGGCGCTCCTCGACGCTGTCGCCGCCCGGGAAGCCGGCCGCCTGCTGCTCGCGGAGCTGCTGCGCGTTGGCACGGTGAAGCGCAGCCTCGGCGCGTTGCTCAGCCGCCCGCGCGAGCTCGGCCCGGAGCTCGGCCGTGCGGTCGTGAGTCGCCGCGCCGCCCGCGTCGCCCGCAGCACGGGCGTCGGAGGCGAGACCTCTCGCGGCTCGGACCGCGTCCCAGTGGTCGGCCACCGCCGCCCGGATCTCGGCGGGGCCGGGATGATCGGTCGGCGAAGCGGGCGCCCGCGCTCCGGGCGGACCGCTGGTGGCCCTCAGCGCGGCGGCGCGCTGGTCGAAGGCGCGCGCCCGCTCGTCGCCGAGGAGCGCGCGGGCAAGGGCAGCCCGCCGCTCCTCCTCGCTGGCCGCCCGCTCGGCACGCGCGCGCTGCTCGTGTGCCTCCGCCTGCCGCTCGAGCCCCTCGGCGCGCAGCTCCGCCACCTCGATCAGCACCTCCACCACGGCGACGCGCTCGCCCGCGGCGCCGTCGCCGTTGCCGTCGCCGTCGCCGTTGCCCGCGAGCAGCTCGTGGAGCTCCGCGCGACCGTCGGCGGCACGCGCGTGCTCCTCCTCCGCGCGCTCGCGCGAGAGGAGCGCCTCACGCCGCCCGGCGGGAGTCACGGGTCCCAAGGGCCGTCCGCTGCGACCGTCGCCCGCTTCGGCGTCCGAGCGGAACAGCAGGCGCTCGAGTCGATCGCGACACCGCTCACTGCCGAGGAGGCGGACCTGGATGCCGCGGCCGAAGCGGGCGA
>JAXDIL010000037.1:0-4079 GCA_034664005.1 Thermoleophilaceae bacterium
AAGCAGTTGCGGACGTCCTCGTCCAGGTCCTCCCAGGGACGGTCCATGTCGACCTCCCATTTGTCCGCGATCGCCTGCGTCATCTGCTCGTAGTAGTTCGAGGCGCTCGTGGACCACGGCAGGATCGCGCCGTCGTTCAGCGACAGCGACGGGTCCGGCACGATCAGCTCCGGGTCGATCTCCATCTGCGAGCCGAGCCCGGTGCAGCGCGGGCAGGCCCCGTGCGGGGAGTTGAACGAGAACATCCGCGGCTCGAGCTCGGGCATCGAGGTGCCGCAGTGGAGGCACATGAAGCGCTCCGAGTAGGTGGTGACCTCGTCGGTCTCGATGTTCTCGATGTCGACGATCCCCTCGGCGCGCGCCACCGCCGTCTCGATCGAGTCCGCCAGCCGCTTGCGAAGGTCGTGGCGCATCACGAGCCGGTCGATCACGACCGAGATGTCGTGCTTGTACTTCTTGTCGAGGACGATCTCCTCCTCGAGCCGGCGCAGCTCGCCGTCGACCTTCACGCGCGTGAAGCCCTCCGCGCGCAGCTCGTCGAACAGCTTCCCGTACTCGCCCTTGCGCCCCCGCACGACCGGCGCGAGCACCATGAACTTGGTGCCCTCCGGCAGCATCATCACCTGGTCGATGATCTGCTCGGCCGACTGGGCGGCGATCGGGCGGCCGCAGTTGTAGCAATGCGGGTGGCCGACGCGAGCCCAGAGGAGCCGCAGGTAGTCGTAGATCTCCGTGACCGTGCCGACGGTCGAGCGCGGGTTCCGCGACGTGGTCTTTTGGTCGATCGAGATCGCGGGCGACAGTCCCTCGATCGAGTCCACGTCCGGCTTGTCCATCTGCCCCAGGAACTGGCGCGCGTAGGCCGACAGCGACTCCACGTAGCGGCGCTGGCCCTCGGCGTAGATCGTGTCGAAGGCAAGGCTCGACTTACCGGAGCCGGACAGGCCCGTGATCACGATCAGCGCGTTCCGCGGCAGCCTCAGGTGCAGGTCCTTGAGGTTGTGCTCGCGAGCGCCCGATACGACTATCTCGCCACTCGGATTCACTCGGATAACGAGTGTAGAGCCGGATCCAGATCGAACCTATGTTCGTTTCCCGCAGATTGCGGGGGTTCGGGTCTAGGGTGGCGAGGAATGCGCTTCGGCTACACGATCCTGTACGTCTCCGACGTCCCGTCCAGCCTCGACTTCTACGAGCGCGCGCTTGGACAGCGGCGCCGCTTCCTGCACGAGAGCGGGCAGTACGCGGAGCTCGAGACGGGCGAGACGGCGCTGGCCTTCGCCGCCCATGAGCTCGCGGCGTCCAACATCCCGGGCGTCTACCGGCCGGAGGAGCGGAGCAGCGCGCGGCCTTCCTTCGAGGTCTGCTTCGTGACCCCCGACGTGCAGGGCGCCTTCGACCGCGCCATCAGCGAGGGCGCCGAGGCGGTCACGCCGCCGCAGACGAAGCCCTGGGGCCAGGACGTGGCCTACGTCCGCGACCCGGACGGCAACCTCGTGGAAATCGCCTCGCCCGCGGGCCGCGCCTAGCGCGCGCCGCTACGGCGCCTCGTCTTTCAGCCAGAGACGCGCGCGTAGACCTCGTCGAGCAGCGCGTCGGGTTCCTTCAGGTCGAAGTTCTCGGAGAGATAGCGCGCGGTTTCCTCGCGCGAGGCACCGTTCAGGGCCATGTTCAGGGCGATGACGCGCGCGCCCTCGTGACCGTCGCCGGCCGAAGGAGCCGCGGTCGCGGCCGACGTCTCGGTGGGAGCCGGCCCGGGCTCCGCGACGGCGGTCGGCTCGGCCGCGTCCGGCTCGGGCTCCGCGACCGCGGTCGGCTCGGGCGCATCCGGCTCGGGCTCCCCGACGGCGGTCGGCTCGCCCTCCGGCTCGGGCTCGGGCGGCGGCGCGTGGGTCTCCCCCACGCCCTCGCTCACGGCGCGGAGCTCCTCGAGGTCGGCCTTCAGGGCCGAGAGCTCGTCGCGGACGCTGCCGGCGAGGCCCTCCAGGGAGCGCTCGATCTGGTCGGCGCGGGCCGACAGTCGCTCGGCCACCGCCTTGGCGCGCTTGAGCTGTGCGTCGATCTCCTCAGCCGCCTCGGCGCGCAGCGCCGCCGCACTCTGTTCGGCCGCCTCGAGGATCGCACGGACCCTGTCGGCCGCCGCCGCGGCGTTCCCTCCGGGCTGCTTCTC
The DNA here is from genome assembly GCA_034664005.1 of Thermoleophilaceae bacterium. Classification (GTDB taxonomy): domain Bacteria; phylum Actinomycetota; class Thermoleophilia; order Solirubrobacterales; family Thermoleophilaceae; genus JACVRW01. Next base: position 2,171 of record JAXDIL010000037.1, read on the forward strand.
CTTCGCCACGCGGGGGAGCGTAGCGCCGAGCTACTGCTTGACCCGGAAGGCGCCGCGCATGAACGGATGGATGCGGCAGAAATACGTGTAGGTGCCCGACTTCAGGTTGGTCGGCGTAGTCCAGTCCACCCTGCCCACGCCCGGGAGCTGGCTGCCGAGCTGCCCCGACTCGAACTGGACCGGGCCGTCCGCGATCGGGTAGGCGATCCCGGTCGAGCGGTTGCAGGGCGCCTTGCACGAGGTGATCGAGTGGTAGATCTCGTCGCCGTCGTCGTTGTTGCGGAAGGTCAGCGCCTGGCCGGGCGCGATCACGGGCGGGCGGCCTGCGTCGCCGTTCAGCGCGAGGTCGCCCGCGGTGTAGCGGAAGTCCGTGACGTCGATGAGCGAGCCGCTGAACGCGCTGCCGGGCATGGCCCGCGCGTCGGGCAGAGCCGCCGGGCGGCCCCCGTGTGTGTTGTTCTCACGCAGGTGGCCATGGGTGACCCTCCCTGGGCGGTCGACGCGCGTACGGAACGGGTTCGGACCCCGTGCGCTGTCGGCCAGCCAGGCCACCATGATGCCCATCGATTCCGGCCAGGCCGCACGTCGTGTCTCGTACGTGACGGTCGTGCTGAGGACGTCGCCCCTGTTGATCTTCACGCGCCAGTCCGGGCGGGTCGCCGTCATCGACACGTCCCAGGAGACGGGCCCGGCCGGCTCCCAGTACTTCGCGAGCGACCGGAACAGATGTGCGCGTCGCCCTCCCCGCCGGACGTACAGGTCATTCCAGAGGCCACCGGAATGCAGGTGACCCGCGGTCGCTACCAGGACTCCACCGCGGTCGACGACCCACTCGTTCCGCCGGGCGCCGGACCCGTACGGAGCCCTCGCCTGCGTCGGGTACGTGAAACGGCCGTTGCGCCCGCTGCCCTTGAGGACGTCGAACACGGGGTAGAGCGTCCCGTTTTCCACGTCCATCCATATCGGTCTGGCGGGCCGTATCCGCCGCGCGGCCTTCGTGCCCGCCGGTATGAAGTCCAGCTCGTAGGTGAAGTAGAGCTGCGTGCGCTGCGGGGTCAGGTTGTGAATCATGTGATTCAGGAGCCATCTGTCGCTGGCCCTGTAGCGATAGCCGAAGCCCTTCGGGAGCTTCAGGATCGTCTTCTCCTCCCCGATCGCAAAGAAGCGCTCAGGCAGGCCGGGAGTGACCGAATCCGTTCCGGAGAGGTTCAGCCAGACACCGTGGTGGAACATGATCTGGCTCGAGCGCGGCACGCTTCCATCCGCGCGAACCAGGTTCGCCCTGATCCCGGTGATGTAGCCATCTACATCCGGCTTCGCGTCGAGGACCTTGTAGTCGATGCGGTTCTGACCAGGCGTGATCTCAACAGGGCCCACCCGGTACTTGAGGTGCTGAACGCCGTTGGCCGCCGCGGCTGGCGAAGCCGCCACGAGCATGGCGGTCACCAAGATAAGCGCGCATCCGGCGCGCCTGAGCGCGAGCTCCACGCTGCCCATCGTATCTATTTGCGCTCGTTCTGCAGATTCGCCTCGACGGCGTCGAGCTCATGCCGAAGCGACTTGATCTCGTCGCGCAGCTTCGCTGCGTACTCGAAGCGGAGCTCCTCGGCCGCCTGGAACATCTCTTCCTCGAGCGTGATCAGCAACTTCTCCAGCTCCTCCCGGTTCATGCCTTCGACCTTGTCCTTGCCACGACGGCGCGACCGCGGGACGTTCGGCGAATCGAGCGTCAGGAACTCTGCGATGTCGGACACGCCCTTCATGATCGAGATCGGCTCGGTCCCGTGCTCCTCGTTGTACGCGATTTGAATCGCCCGCCGGCGGTTCGTCTCGTCGAGCGCGCCCTTGATCGCCTCCGTCATCTTGTCGGCGTACATCAGCACCTTGCCGTCGACGTGGCGCGCCGCGC
>JAXDIL010000022.1:0-27013 GCA_034664005.1 Thermoleophilaceae bacterium
GCGAGGAGCTCTCCGCCGTGTCCGGGTGGCCGACGATCCCGCAGCTCTTCGTGGACGGCGAGCTCGTGGGCGGCTGCGACATCGTGATGGAGATGTTCGAGTCCGGCGAGCTGGCCGAGGCGCTCGGGGTGGAGCAGCCGGAGCTCGAGGCGGACCCGGAGCCGGAGCCGGAGCCCGACCAGCTGCCGCAGCGGCAGAGCGGCATCGGGCTCGAGAACCACCTGAACTAGGCCGTGGCGAGGCGCTAGCGGCCCGGCGGGCGGCGCTTGCGCTGGGCGTCCAGCGCGCGGCGGCCTCGGTCCGCGTAGCCGCGTGCCTGCTTCTTGTAGCGGTCCTTCTCCTCTGGGGTGAGGGACTGCCAGCGCTCCCAGGCCATCAGGACGTAGGGCCACACGCGGCGGGCGCCGCGCGCGGCGTTGCGGGCGCGGGCGGCGCGGCCGGCGCCTAGGCGTCTTTGCGATCTTGCCATTCGAGGTACTCCAGTATGCGGTGCGAGTCGTGGATCACGTCGTCTCCGTGCACGAGGACCGGTACCCATCTCTGTCCGGTCAACTCCTCGACCTCGGGGCGGTCGCGCTTCAGGAACGGCACGCGCACCTCGTCGAAGTCGAGCTCCATCGCCCTCATTCGGCGGGCGACCTTTCCGCAGCGGCAGACCAGGTCGGTGGGCGCCTTGCAGCGATAGAGCGTCGTCACGCCCCGCAGAGTATTTGACGCATGGCCGAATCCATGAAACGTTCGAACGGAGAGACTGGCGCTCGCGGGGAACCCATTGGCGCCGCCCCCTCCAGGCCCGGAGGGGGCGGGCGCCGCCCTCCCGCCGCTAGAGCCGGATCGGGATGCCGCGCCGCACCAGGCCCGCTGCGCCCTCGGCGGCGCCGAGCGCCAGACCGGCCAGCTTGTACTGAAGCTGCTGCGAGCGCCGCGTGCGCGCGATCCGCTCGTGCTCGCGCTCGAGGTGCCAGGACACGGTCGCCTCGAGCGTCTCCTCGTGAGGGCGCGCCTTCCAGCCGAGCACGCGCTGGGCCTTCGTAGCGCGGTAGGTCCAGCTGTTCCCCGCGGCGCGCACCTCGGCCTGAGTGAGCGGCCACGACCGCCCGCCCGCCGCCGCCACCACCGCGGCCGCGGCCTGCGCCGCGCGCGGCGGGATCCGCACCGGTGTCGGAACGCCCGACAGCCGGCCGAGGTCGGCAAACAGGCGCTCGAAGGTGAAGTTCCGTCCCGCCAGCAGGTAGCGCTCGCCGACCTCGCCGCGCCGCTCGGCCAGCAGGTGGCCCGCCGCGGCGTCGCGCACGTCGACGATGCCGACCGCCCCGTCCGTGTAGATCGGGATCCGCCCGAGCAGGAAGCTCCGCACGAGCCGCGTGGACGACAGCAGGTGGTCGCCCGCGCCGAGGCAGATCGCGGGGTTCACGCACACGAGCGGCAGCCCCTCCTCGGCCAAGAGCAGCGCCTCCACCTCGGCCTCGTGGACCGAGTTCACGTACGGGATGCCGAGCCGCCTCGCCGTGAACAGCTGCTTCTCGTTCGCGGCCTTGCCATTCGTGGCCGGCCCGACCGCGGCGGCGCTTGACGTGTAGACCACCCGCTCCACGTCCGCGCGCAGGCACTCCTCCAGCACGATCTTCGTGCCGCGCACGTTCACGTCGTAGAGCAGCCCGTCGTCGGCGGGCCGCACGGAGGTGACGCCGGCGCAGTGGAACACGCGCGACACGCCCTTCAGCGCGCGCCGCACCGAGCGCCGGTCGCGCACCTCGAGCTTCACGCGCCTGCAGTCGAGCCCCTCGAGCGCGGCGTCCGGGGAGCCCTCCTGCACGCCCAGCGTGACGTCGTCTCCGCGCTCGGCCAGCAGCCGGGCCACGTGGGATCCGATGAAGCCTGTTGCACCGGTGACCAGCACGCGGGCCAAGGCGGCCGAGTGTAGGGCGTTGCGCGAAATGCATCGCTGCGCACCGGGCACCGCCCGCTGCTTGCGCGTGTAGGCTGCCGCCCGCATGTCCCCCGTCGCGGTAGTGACCGACAGCACGTCCTACCTGCCGCCGGAGCTCGTCGAGCGGCACGACATCAGCGTGGTCCCCCTCTACGTCGTCTTCGGCGGCGACCGGACCGTTCCCGAGATCGACATCACGGACTACCCGGCCTTCTTCGACGAGCTCCGCACGGCGGAGAAGCTCCCGACGACCTCGCAGCCCTCGGTGGGCGACTTCACGTCGGTGTTCGAACCGCTGCTCGAGGCCGGCAACGAGGTCGTGTCCGTGCACATCTCCGGCGGCCTGTCCGGCACCCCCGAGGCCGCGCGGCAGGCGAAGGACGCGCTCACCCGCGACGGCAAGCGCGGCGAGCTGATCGAGGTGGTGGACTCAACGACCGCCGCCGGCGGCCTCGGCTTCATGGTGCTCGCGGCGGCCAAGGCCGCGCGCGACGGCGCCACAGCGAAGGAGGCCGCCGAGCACGTGGCCGAAGCGCGCAAGCAACTCAAGCTCTGGTTCGCGATCGACACGCTCGAGTTCCTCCGCCGCGGCGGGCGCATCGGCGCGGCGAGCGCCTGGATCGGGTCCACGCTGAAGGTGAAGCCGATCCTGACCGTGGAGAACGAGATGACGCCCGTCGAGCGCGTGCGCACCTCCTCGCGCATGTTCGAGCGCCTGCTCGAGTACGCGCAGTCGTGCGTCGACTCGGGCGCCGGCGCCTGGTCGGCTCAGCACATCAACGCGCCCGACCAGTGCGGCGCCCTGGTCGAGCGCTGCACCGAGATCTTCGGCTCCGACCCGACCATCATCAGCGAGATCGGGCCGGTGCTGTCGGCCCACACGGGGCCGGGCCTGCTCGGCATGGGCGCAGTGCCGCGCCGCTTCATCGACTAAGGAGCTACAGGAGGCCGGGCAGCCGGGGCGAATACGGCCCTGATGCTGTCCACGCGGAGCATTGTCCGCATCGTGCTGGTCATCGTCGGCGTGCTCGCCGCGCTGTACGTGCTCTGGCTGCTCAGGAAGCCGATCAGCTGGATCCTGATCTCGGCCTTCCTCGCCGTCGCGCTCTCGCCGGCCGTGAACCGGCTGTCCCGCAGAATCAAGCGCGGCTTCGCCATCGCCATCGTCTACATCGGCCTGCTGCTGGTGCCGATCCTGCTGATCGCGCTGATCGTCCCGCCGCTGATCAACGAGGCGAACGACTTCGCGAACAACGTCCCGACCTACGCCGAGGACGTCACCCAGTTCGTCCAGAAGAACGACCGGCTCCGCAACCTCAACCAGGACTACAACATCACGCAGAAGCTCCAGGACGAGGCGGCCAAGCTGCCGGGCCGCCTCGGCGGCGCCGCCGGGACGCTGCGCGACATCGGCTTCGGCATCGTGAGCTCGCTGTTCGCGCTGCTGACGATCCTCGTAATGACCGCGTTCCTCTTAGGCAGCGGCAAGCGCTGGGTCGACCAGATCATCGCGGCGCGACCACCGGGACAGCGCGAGCGCCTGCGGCGCGCGGCCGACAACATCTCGAGGGCGGTGAGCGGCTACGTGACCGGCGCGCTCACCGTCGCCGTGATCGCCGGCATCGCCACCTACATCGTCCTGACGATCCTCGGCGTCCCCTTCAGCGGACCGCTCGCGGTGGTGGCGGGCTTCATGTCGCTGATCCCGATGGTGGGAGCGACGATCGCGGCAGTGCTGATCGGGGTCGTGACGCTGTTCGAGAACTTCCCGACCGCGACGATCATCTGGACCATCTGGGCGATCGTCTACCAGCAGATCGAGAACAACCTGGTCCAGCCGCAGATCCAGAAGCGCACCGTGAACGTGCATCCGTTCATCACGATCGTCGCCGTGCTGTGCGGCGGCACGCTGCTCGGCGTCATGGGCGCCATCGTCGCCATCCCGATCGCGGCGTCGATCCAGATCCTCCTGCGCGAGTACGTGGACCTGCGGACCTTCTCGCTGAAGACGCCCGAACCGCCGCCGTCGCCGCCCGACCCCGTGCCCGCGTAGCCTGCTTCGCATGTCAGCGGGCGCGCTCACACGCCGCGGGTTGCTGCTCGTGGTCACCGCGCTCTCGCTCTACCTGCTGGCGCCCGCGCTGCTACAGGTATTCGGCGCCTTCGACCAGCTCCACAGGATCAACGCGCTGTGGTTCCTCGCGATGGTGGCCCTCCAGGTGGGGAGCTTCGCCTGCATGTGGGGCATCCAGCGGCTGGCGGTCCGGACCGAGCACTGGGGCCCGGTGATCACGTCCCACCTCGCGTCGACCGCGTTCGGCCGCGTGATACCCGGGGGAGTCGCCGCCGCCGGTGCGATGCAGTACTCGATGCTCGTGAGGTCAGGCGTCCCGTCCGCCGCCGCCGCTTCGGGGATGACGGCCTCCTCGCTGCTCCTGTTCGGCACGCTGCTCGCTCTGCCGCTGCTCGCGCTGCCCGCGATCATCGGCGGCGTCGGCGTGGACCCGCACCTCACCCGCGCGGCGCTCGGCGGGGCAGTGCTGTTCGTGCTGATGGTGGTGGTGGGCGCCGCCTGCGTCGTCTGGGACCGCCCGCTCGTGCTGGCGGGTCGCGCGGCGCAGTCGATCCGCAACCGCATCAGGCGTGGCCACGAGCCGCTGACCGGCCTGCCCGAACGGCTGCTCCGCGAACGCGACGTGGTCGTGGGCGTGCTCGGGCGGCAGTGGTGGCAGGCGCTCCTGCTCGCCGCCGGGCGCTGGGTGCTCGACTACCTGACGCTGATCGCCGCTCTATACGCGTTGGGCGCCGCCCCGCGTCCGTCGCTCGTGCTGCTGGCGTTCTGCGCGGCGCAGCTGCTCGGCACGATGCCGCTCACGCCCGGTGGGCTCGGCTTCGTGGAGGCGGGCCTGACCGGAACGCTCGCTCTCGCGGGAGTCGGGGCGGGCGCCGCCGTCGTGGCGACGCTCGCCTACCGTCTTGTCTCCTTCTGGCTCCCGATCCCCGCCGGCGGTGTGGCGGCGATCATCCATCGGCGCCACTACGGCGCCGAGGAGGTGGAGCCACCGCCTCCGACTACGCTGACGCCTGGGCCGGGCGCTTCGTCGCCGGGTCCTCAGGCGGGCCGTTCTGCTCCCACCAGGCGTTGATCGCCGCGATGGCGGGGCCCATGATCAGGTTCTTCTGGAAGTTCTCCGTGTCGTTGACGTTGGGGAGCGGGGTCTCCGGGACCGGTATGTCGAGGAACTCGCAGAGCGGCTCCCAACCCTCCTTGGGGTTCCAGACGAGGAGCCGCTCACCCGGCACCGAGGCGATCACTTCCTGGTTCCAGCGCTCCATCGCCTCGGCCATCGGACCGGGCTCGCCGTTGGTACCGGCCCACGCGCCGCGCTCTTCGCCGAAGTTCATCTCGGTCAGGAGGTCGATCCACGCGGCGTAGCCGGGATCGACGTGGTACTGCGCCCGCGCGAGGTGGTGCATGAGCGTGTCGCCGTAGAAGATCTGGGTGATCGTGTTCTCCATGCTGCGCACCCAGCTGTCGGCATCGCGCACGCTCAGCAGGACCTTCGCGTCCGGGTAGACGTCCATCAGCTCGCGCCAGTGATAGGCGGCGGGCCAGTCGACCGTCGATTCCTTGCCGGCGAAGATCTCCTCCCAATCGCCGTCGCCCTCGAACGCCTTGCGCCACTGCGGAACGCTCGTCTCGGGGTCGCTCATCATGTCCCGCATGTGGTAGCAGGGCAGGCCGAGCATCTCGAGCGCGATCATCTGCGTCGTGGTCGCCGTCCGCGGCAACCCGGCACCGATCAGCTTCATAGGTTCTCCCTTGTCGAGTAAACGCGCGCCGCAGACTAGCTAGCGGCGGCGGCCGATGAGCGAGAAGGTCGCGGCGACGCCGCCGCCGATCACAAAGCCGGCCACGGCGGCGCTCACGAGGGCCGCCTTGCGGTTGCGCACGAGCTGGCCGCGCCAGTTCGTGAGCTCGTTCATCTTCCCGCGGAGGTCGTTCACGGAGAAGGCCAGCTCGCGGCGCGTCTCCTCGATCGACGCGCGGATCATCTCGGGGCTTCGGGTTCCGCCAGCCACTACGCCTTGACCTCCTCGCCTCGCTCGAGGCTTCTGTGGACCTGATCGTGCTCGATCTTCTGCGCCTCGAGCTCGGCGCGCGTCTTCCTTGCCTCCTGGATCGCGAGGTCGGGCGTGGGCGGTGAGCCCTTCTTGAAGAGCCGCAGCGCCACGAAGCCCGCGACGATCCCGAGCAGGAACAGCAGCGCCGTCACCACGCCGAATCCGGCCCAGTTGTTGTCCTCCCAGTTGAAGACGTCGTTCAGGAACCAGGCGAGCCCGTGGAAGAAGGTGGTGATCCCGAACACCATGAACACGCCGGCCGCGCCCGCGATGACGGCGCCCTTCGTGAGCTTCGAGAGCTTGTCCTTGACCTCGGCCTTGGCGAGCTCGATCTCCTCGCGGACGAGCTGCGAGGCCTTCTCGGAGACGTCGGCGACGATGTCGCCGAGCGACTTGGCGGCGTCGTCCTGCGGGGGCAAGCCGTCGGTCGTCATCGCGCGAATCGTCTCAGGATCATGGCGAGCGCGAGGCCCCCGGCGAACGCCGCGCCCACGAACGCCTCCGGGCGCTCCGCGAACACGTCCTCGTCCGTTCCCACGCTCAGCGGGCTCTGCCCGGCGCCGGGCGGCGGGGCGTCGCTCTGCGCGTCGAATTCGGTGGTGGGCTGCTCGTCTGCCATCAGTCGATCGGTGGGTCCTCCTTGAAGACCCTTACCCAGATCTGGGTGGCAATGCGGGTCGCCACGATCGTGCTGAGCGCGCCGACCCCCGCCAGCAGGCCGCCCCACATGAGGCGCTTGACGATGTCGTTGTCCATAGGCGCCTGATTCAACCAGACGCGGCCGGGCGACTCGCCACGCCGGAACTGGGGTCGCTCGCACGCACCGCGTGCTCGCCATTCTCCAGACCACCGCAGATGGCCTCGACGACGAGGTCCTTCGCGCGCTCGAAGTCCTCGTCGGTGCGCGGCAACACCTCGAAGATCCAGCCGGTGAGGAGCTGCTCGATGGCGCCGTAGAAGCACATCGCGGCGAACTCGGCGGGGATGCCCGACTTGAAAGAGCCCTCCTCGCGCGCCGCCTCGACGATCGCCGCGATGCCCTCGTATGCCTTGCGGATCTCGGCGAGGTGAAGCGCGCCGAACGAGTTCGCGGCGCGCGTGACCTCGACGATGATCACCTTCATCAGGTCGGGGTCATGCCGGTAGGAGTCGATGATGAAGCCGGCGACCGAGCGCAGCTTGTCGCGCGAAGGCAGGTCGCGCGCGTCGATCTCGCCGATCGCGTCGAGCATGATCTGCCAGCGCTCGAGGAAGAGCGTGTTGAGGATCTCCTCCTTCGAGTTGAAGTAGTGGTAGACGAGCCCGTAGGCCACCCCGGCCTCGTCGGCGACGTCGGACACGCGGCAGTGGTGGAAGCCCTGGCGCGCGAACACGCGGACGGCGGCGTCGAGGATCATGCGCCGCTTGTCGGGCGCGTCCTTCTGGGCCGCGGCCACTAGGCGGTCACACCCTCGGGCCAGCGGTAGGCGGCGTCGACGCGGTTGGCGAGGCTCGGGAGCTGCTCGCGCACCTCGTCCTGGCGGGCGAGGTCGAGCTCCGCCGCGATCACGTGCTCTCCCTCCATCGGCGCCCGCGCGAGGACCTCGCCCCACGGGTCCACGATCATCGAGTTGCCGTAGCTGTCGCCCTCCGGCCCCTCCCGGCGGCCCTGGCCGGGCGCGATCACGAAGACCTGGTTCTCGATCGCGCGCGCCCGCAGGAGCACCTCCCAGTGCGCCTCGCCGGTGATGCGGGTGAAGTTCGCGGGCACCGTCACGATGCGCGCACCACGCAGCGCGAGGATCCGGTACAGCTCGGGGAAGCGGAGGTCGTAACAGATAGTGAGGCCGAGCCCGACGCCGTTCGCGGTCTCCGACAGCACGATCTCGTCGGACGGCTCGGAGTGCTCGGACTCGCGGTAGTCGACCCCGCCGACCTGCACGTCGAACATGTGGATCTTGCGGTAGATGGCGCGCAGCTCGCCGTCCGGACCGACGTGCACGGACGTGTTCGAGACGCGCTCGCGACCCTCGCGGCGCTCGGCCACCGAGCCGGCCACGAGGTCGATGCCGAGCTCCCGCGCCAGGCCGCGTGCCCAGCCGATCGGGCGGCCGTCGAGCGGCTCGGCGCCGGCGGCGTAGTCGGCCGTGGCGCCGCGGATGTCGAGCCGTTCCGGCAGCACGACGAGCCCGGCGCCGCCAGCCGCGGCCTCACGCACGAGACGCTCCGCCGAGGCGAGGTTCGCCTCGGTGTCCGGCGTCGATTCGAGTTGGACTGCGGCTGCTCGCATCAGTCCTGTTCGCTCCTCCCAGCGATTGACTGACTAGTCAATCTGCAGTGTACTGCGGGGCCATGCGCGACCTTCCGGTTCGCGGTCCGGGCGTCGGAGACCTGGGGCTGCGCCTGCCTCCGCGCCGAATGGCGCCCGTGCGCGCGGGGCGGCCGCTGAAGCGCTGGCGCTACCTCGGCGTCTACCGGCGCGACGTGATGCTGTGCGTCGGCCACGCGCGCGTCGCGGGCGTGCCGCAGCGCTGGTGGGCGGTGGCGCTCCCCGACGGGCGGTTGTTCGAGGGCAGCCGCCACGTCGAGCTCGGTGAGCGCCGCGCGCGCGTGCGCGACGTGCTCGAGCTCGAGCTGTCGCCGCCCGCGGGCGTCGAGGTGCTCTCGGCGCACGGGCGCTCGTACATCTGGACTCGGAAGCGCGCGCCGGTGCACGTGCGCGGCCGCGTGAGCGTCGGCGGCGAGAGCTTCGTCCTCGACGGCGCGGACGGCTTCGTCGACGAGTCGGCCGGCTACCACGCGCGCCACACCGCCTGGCGCTGGTCCGCGGGCATCGGACGCACGGACGACGGCCGCGCGGTGGCATGGAACCTCGTGGACGGCGTGCACGACGCGCCGCGGCACAGCGAGCGCACGCTCTGGCTGGACGGCGAACCCCACGAGGTCCCGCCACAGGAGTTCGCGACCGACCTCTCGCGCGTCGGCGAGCTCGACTTCCGCGAGTGGTCGGCGCGCGAGGCGCGCATGAACCTCGGCCTGATGCGCAACCGCTACCGGCAGCCTTTTGGCGAGTTCAGCGGCCGGCTCCCGGGCGGTTTGACGCTGTCCGCGGGCTACGGCGTGATGGAGGAGCATGATGTGCTCTGGTGAGAGCGTTCCTCCTATGGCTCGCCTTCTTGGTGGGCGCTGCGCCCGCGCCGGCATCCGCGGCTGAGGGGCCGGTGCGGCTCACGGTCGCCGCGTCCGGCGACCTGCTGATCCACACGCCGGTGGCGGACCGCGCGCTGGCGCTCGGCGGCGGGCGCCGCTACGACTTCGCTCCGCTGTTCCGGCCGGTGAGGCGCTGGATCGCGGGGGCCGACCTCGCGCTGTGCCACGTGGAGACGCCGCTCGTGCCCGGTCCGGTGCAGGGCTATCCGTCCTTCCGCACCCCACCGGACCTCGCGCGCTCCATCCGGCGGACGGGCTGGGACGCTTGCAGCACCGCGTCGAACCACTCGCTCGACGCCGGCCAGTACGGCATCGAGACGACCCTGCGCGCGTTGCGGAGCGCGGGCGTCAGGGCCACCGGCACCGCGCGCTCGGCGAGGGCGCGCGACCGGACGACGATGCTGAACGTCAAGGGCGTCCCGGTGGCGTTCCTGTCCTACACCGCGGTCACGAACGGGCAGGCGGTGCCACATCCCTGGAGCTACAACTGGGCGACGCCGGACGCGATCCTCGGCGACGCGCGGCGTGCGCGGCGGCGCGGGGCGCGCATCGTGATCCTCAACCTCCACTGGGGCACGGAGTACGTGTCCACCCCCGACCCCTACCAGAGCTCGCTCGCCCGTACGCTCGCGCGTTCGCCTGCGATCGACGCGATCGTCGGTCAGCACGCGCACGTCGTGCAGCCGATCCGCCGCCTGTACGGCAAGCCCGTCGTGTTCGGGGAGGGCAACCTGATCTCCAACCAGACGGCCGGCTGCTGCCCCGCCGCCTCGCAGGACGGGCTGATAGCCCTGCTCGACTTCGTGGTCAGACCGCACCGGCGGGCGCGCGCCGCCCGAATCCGCTACGTGCCCACCTGGGTTCGCCATCCGGACCTGACCGTGCTGCCCGCGGCGCGCGGCAGCATGTCCTGGAAGCGGACCGTGGGCGTGGCGGGCAATCGGCCGGGCATTCGCCCCCGTTAGGGTCCCGCGCCATGCAGATCCGCGCAGCCGTGCTCGAGGAGTTCGCAAAGCCGCTCGTCATCCAGGACGTCGAGCTCGAGGGGCCGAAGCCCGGCGAGGTGCTGGTGCGCTTAGCCGCGTGCGGCGTCTGTCACACGGACCTCTACACGGCCAGCGGCGCCGACCCCTCCGGCTACGCGCCGACGGTGCTCGGCCACGAGGGGGCTGGCGTGGTCGAGGAGGTGGGCGAGGGAGTGACGAGCCTCGCCCCCGGCGACCACGTGGTCACGCTGTTCTCGCCGCAGTGCCGCGAGTGCATCCACTGCGTCTCAGACAAGACGAACCTCTGCCTCGCGATCCGCGACCAGCAGAACAAGGGCTATCTGCCGGACGGCACCACCCGCCTCCACCGGAACGGCGACGAGGTGCGCCACTTCATGGGCACGAGCACGTTCGCCGAGGCGACGGTGATGCCCGAGGTCGCGCTCGCCAAGGTGAACCCCGAGGCGCCGCTCGACGTGATCTGCACGCTCGCCTGTGGCGCCACCACCGGTGTCGGCGCGGCGCTCTACATCGCCAAGGTGGAGCCCGGGTCGACCTGCGTCGTGTTCGGCGCGGGCCTCGTGGGGCTCGGCGCGGTGGCCGGCGCGCGGCTGGCCGGCGCCGAGCGGATCGTGGCGGTCGACCTCTCGGAGGAGCGGCTCGAGCACGCGCGCCAGCAGGGCGCCACCGAGACGATCGTTGGCGGCCCCGACACCGTCGACCAGATCCTCGAGATGACGGACGGCTTCGGGGCCGACTACACGTTCGAGGCCACCGGCCTCGTGTCGGTGATGCGCCAGGCCGTGGAATCCGCCCGGATGGGTTGGGGCCTCTGCACGATCGCCGGCGTGGCCGGCAAGGGCGAGGTGCTCGAGGTGGTGCCGCGCTACCTGATCACAGGTCGCCGCGTCGCCGGCGCGTCGTTCGGGGGCGCCAAGGGTCGCGACCGCGTCCCGGAGCTCGTCGACCTCTACATGGAGGGTGACCTCGACCTGGACTCGCTCGTGACCCGCCGCGTCTCGCTCGACGAGGTGAACGACGCCTTCGAGGCCATGGAGCGCCTGGAGGGCATCCGAACGGTCATCACCTATTGAACGTTCCGGGGATCGGCATTACGGTGGTCCCCTATGCCCCGCACCTGGCCCGCCGCCGCAACGGCCGTGCTCGCGCTCCTCGCGCTTCCGCCGGCCGCGCCGGCGGCGGAGATGTTCGGCAGCAGCCTGACCGCCTCGCCTGACGACGCGATCGTCTGTCTCCATCCCGACGGGTGCATGCTCGCCCAGACGGCACTGCCGGGGCGGAACGTGACCGCACCGCGGGACGGTGTCTTGGTCCGCTGGCGCGCGTCCTTCCTTAACGACGTGCCCAGCCAGGACGTGAACCTCGTCGCGCTCCGCCGCGACGGCTCGAAGTACTCGGCGGTTGCCTCGTCCAGCACCGTGCAGATCGCCGCCGGTCAAGCGTCGATGTCGGCGACCACCGCCCTGCGCGTACACGCTGGAGACCACATCGCCGTCCGGCTGGAGGACGGCGGCGAGATCGGGACTGTCACGCGGGCGGCAGCCGACGCGAGCTTCGCGCTGTTCGCGCCGCCACTGTTCGGCAGCACCGAGGCGCGCGAGCCGGACGACGGTGGCCCGGTCGCCGCGGAGATCCTGCTGAACGCGGACGTCGAACCGGATGTCGACGGCGACGGGAGAGGGGACGAGACGCAGGATCGGTGCCCGGAGTCCCCGCAACGCCCGACCGTGCCCTGCACCATCGACTTCAGAGTGCGTGTACCCATCGACCCCCCACACCTCGTCGTCGGCTCGACCGCCGCGGCCACCGTCTACGCCGTGTGGAGCCTGGGCGTCTACCGATCTTCGTGGATCCTGCCCAGCGCGTCGGTCACCATCGACGCTCCGTCTCACGTGCAGCTCGTCGCATCGCCGCTCCCGGGCCCCTGCGCCATAGCCACCCCCCAACGCGCGGTCTGCACGATTCCGTTCGTCTCCCAGCTCCGTGCCGCCTTGCCGGTGGCGGCAAGGGTGGACCCACACACCGCGCCCCGCGCGCTCGTGCAGACGGGCGCGACCTTCACCGCGTCGGCCAGTTCCGGCGCACGGGACGCCGACCCGTCGAACAACAGCATCACCTGGACCGTCCCGATCGACGAACCGCACTGCGGCCAGCGGCAGATCGGCACGCGCCGTGACAACCGCATCGTCGGCACCGAGTACAGCGACATCATCGAAGGACGGAACGGCAACGACACTCTGATCGGCAGGGGCGGCCGTGACTGCATCGAGGGCGGTTGGGGCAACGATCGCCTCGTAACCAACGACGGAGAGCGCGACGCCGTGCTCTGCGGACCCGGACGACGGGACCGCGCGATCGTCGACCGCCACGACCGTCCGCGCGGCTGCGAGAAAGTTGTGCGCAAGCCCGGAGCGTGAACACGATCAGGCCAAGTCGCGCAAGCCTGATCGTGGTCACAGTGGTCCTCGGAGCCGCCGCCGGCTGTGACGAGGAGGGCCCGCGCGGAAGCGCCACGGCGGAGGGCCCGCCTCCGCTTGCCGTCGAGATCACGGGCACGGATCTTCACGCCGGCGCGCCGCGCACCCTGCGGGCGGGCAAGACGTTCACGCTCTACGGGCGGCTGCGCGGTGGTACGCGAGCACAGCGGGCGCGCGCCGTCGTGGAGGTGTACGCGAGCGCCTATCCGCACCGACCGTGGCGGCGGGTGGCGAGCAAACGCGGCGGTGACGAGGTCCTCGGCTTCCGGCTCGCGCCAGCGATCAACACCCGCTACGAGCTGAGGCTCGCCGACCGGCGCGGCGTGACGTCGAACAGGACCGGTGTCTTCGTCGACCTCCCCGGGCGGCTCAGGGCTGTAGCGACGGCGCCTGGCCTGGTGCAGGCCTCCTACCGGGTGCGCGCGCACCGGCCGCTGACCCCGGCGAACGGGGTCGTCTACTTCTACATCCGTCCCGGCAACCGTGGACCGCTTATCCGCGTCGCCTCGGCCCGCCCGCATCGGGACGGGAGCGGCGGCGTTGTGAGCGAGGCGCGGCTGGAGCACCCGGCCGCCACGGGCAACGTGCTCGTGGTGTCATGCGCCGAGGGGCTTGTAGCGAAGGGGCAGGGCAGTCCGGCCGGGTCAGATCCCGCATGCGGGGCGCCCACGCTCCGCCCGACGCGGCAACGCATCGGTTAGTGGACCACGCCGCGACGCGTGACGTCAGCGGCTGACGCGCAGCCCGACCGTCAGGGTACGGCTGTTGCCCGTCTTGTCGGAGGCGCGCGCGGTCAGGGTCGGCGTCAGCGACCTGCGCTGTCGCAGCAGGCGGCGGGCGGCCGGAGTCAGCCTGAGCACCAGTCGTTTGGTCGTGGCGCGACCGAACGATGCGCGTGCCGGCGCGGTGAGGACTCGGCGGCCCAGCTTGATCGCAACGCGGACGGTGCACGCCTCGGAGCAGCGCAGGCGCAGGGCGAGGCCGCTCCGCAGGAGCGTCGCGCTGCGGAGCACGCGCGCCGAGCGCAGCGAGAGCCGCGGCGGCACGCGGTCGCCGACGCTCCCTCCCGAGGAGGCCCCGCTGCCACCAGCCGAGCCTCCGCCGGTGCCGGAGCCGGAGCCGGCGCCGGTGCCGGGATGCGGCGCCGGGGCCGGCGACCCCACGCCCACGTCGGCGACCAGCCGTAGCGAGCTCAGCACGTTCAGGCGGCCGCCCGAGACTGTGCGGCCCGCGAACGCCGGCCTGGCGTCGGTGCCCGCGAGCAGCGCGGAGCTGATGTCGGTCGGCACCGCGTCGGGCGAGGCGGCCCACAGGAGCGCCGCGGCACCGGCCACGTGCGGGGTCGCCATCGACGTCCCGCTCGACCAGCTGTAGCCGCCGCCTGGCCAGCTGCTCGCGATGTTCACGCCGGGCGCCGCCAGGTCCACCGAGATCGCGCCGTAATTCGAGAAGCCGGCGAGCGCGTCGCGGTTGTCGCTTGCGGCCACGCAGACCACGTTCGGCGCCGGGTACACGCATGGGAACGTGGGCGTGGTGTCGTTGTCGTCGCCCACGCCGTCGGCGCCGCCGTTGCCCGCAGCCGCGACGAACAGCATCGTCGGGTACGCCGTGATCGCGTCGCGCTCGGCTCGTGACGAGCTCCCCGAGCCGAGGCTCAGGTTCACGACCTTCGCGCCCTGCTTGAACGCGTAGGCGTAGGCGAGGATCACGTCGGAGACCTTCCCGCCGCCGGCTGCGTCGAGCACGCGCAGCGGCATGACCCTCGCGCCGTCCGCGACGCCCGCCACGCCAATGCCGTTGCCGCGGTCGCCGGCGATCGTGCCGGCCACGTGCGTGCCGTGGCCGTTGTCGTCGGCCGGGTCGTTGTCGGCGCCGACGAAGTCCCATCCGCGCCAGTCGTCCACGCGCCCGTTCAGGTCGTCGTCGACCCCGTTCGACTCACGGCCGAGTCCGCTCTCGCCCGAGTTGCGCCACAGATTCGGGATCAGGTCGGGGTGCGCCGAGTCGACCCCCGTGTCGACAACCGCCACGACCGTCTCGCCGCCGATCCGGGCGTCCCAGGCCTCGGCGACGTCCGAGTCGGCGTCGGCGGTGCCCGCCACGCCACGAATCGTCTGCCCTGTGTTCTCCATGGCCCAGAGCTGGGGGAAGTAGGGGTCGTTCGGGCGGACGAACGCGTGCACCTCGGCGTTCGGCTCCGCGTAGATCACGTCGGCCGAGCTCTCGAGCGCGCGCTCGGCGTCGGCGGCCGACTGGCCCGGCGCCACCTCCACGACCTGCATGCCGCTGACGGGGAGCGCCTCGGCGAACTCGGTGCCGGCGTCCGTGCGCACGTCGCGGCGGTCGGCCGCCGTCGCGTCGGACTCGAAGCGGACGATCAGCTCGACGGGCTCGTCCTGCTCCGGCGCCTGCGCCGGGGTAGCGCCCAGAGCGAGCGAAAGCCCGACGACAAGCACTATGCCCGTGAGAAAGCGCACCGCACGTACCCCAACGGTGATATGCCCCGGTCCTTGCTAGGTACCCCGGGGTGAGCCGCCTTTGCACGGGTTCTGCGGGCCGAACTAGCTGAGAAAGGACCCCTGCGAGCCGCGCGCGGGGCCCGCTGCCGCCCCGCTCTCAAGCAGCGTCGCGATCTCCTCGTCCGAATAGCCGAGCGATGCGAGCACCTCGCTCGTGTGCTCGCCGAGCGCGGGCCCAGGTCCCGCGGGCGCGCCGGGCGTGCGCGACAGCTTCACCGGCACGCCGAGCAGCGACACGGGTGAGGTCGCGCCCGGCTGGTCGAGCTGCACCACCATCTCGCGCGCCCGGACCAGCTCCGAGTCGAGCGCCTCGCCGAGGTCGAGCACCGGCTCGAGACAGCAGTCGTGCTCGGACGCGAACGCCTGCCAGTCGTCGCGCGTCCGCTCGAGGAAGATCCGCTCGACCTCCGCGTGCGCCTCCGAGCCCGGCCGCTCGAACTGCCTCTCCACGAGGTCCTCGCGCCCCACGCCGCGGCACCACGCCTGCCAGAACTTCGGCTCGAGCGCGCCGAGCGTGACCCAGCCGTCGCGGCACGCGTAGGGCCGGTAACAGATCAGCCCGCCAGCCAGCTCGGGCTCTCCGCGCTTCGGGACGGCGCCGTCGGCCAGGTACTTGGCAGCCACCAGCGCCAGCCACGACAGCGAGCCGTCGAACATCGACACGTCCACGAGCTGACCCTCACCGGAGCGATCGCGCTCGCGGAGCGCCGCCATGATCCCGAACGCCGCCATCAGCGCGCCGCCGCCGAGGTCGGCGATCTGGCCGCCCGGCTGCACGGGCGGGCCGTCCACGTCGCCGGTGAGGCCGAGCAGGCCGTTGAGGCCCAGGTAGTTCATGTCGTGGCCCGAGCGCTGCGTGTACGGACCGTCCTGCCCGTAGCCCGAGATCGCGCAGTACACGAGCCGCGGGTTCTCCTCGCGCAGCCGCTCGTAGCCCACGCCGAGCCGCTCCATCACGCCTGGCCGGAACGACTCCAGCAGCACGTCGTGCTCGCGGACGAGCCGAAGCAGCACCTCCCGCCCGGCGTCCTCCTTCAGATTCAGCCGGATCGAGCGCTTGCCGCGGTTCAGCGCCAGGAACAGCGCGGACTTCGCGCTGTCGTCGGCACCCTCGTGGTAGGGCGGCGACCAGCGGATGTAGTCGCCCATCCCCGTGTCCTCGACCTTGAGCACGTCCGCGCCGAAGTCGGCGAGCAGCAGCGAGCAGAAGCCCCCGGGCAGCAGCCGCGACAGGTCCAGCACGCGGATGTCGGAGAGCGCGCTCATACCGCGAGCAGCTCCCTCGCCTCGGCCACCGTCGCCACGCGCCGGCCGGCGTTCTGGACGATCTCGCGGGCCTTCGCGATCAGATCGCCGTTGGAGCGCGCCATCTCGCCGTCGGGCAGATAGAAGTTGTCCTCGAGCCCGGCCCTCACGTTGCCGCCGAGCGCCGCGGCGGCCGCTATCAGGCTCCACTGGCGCCGGCTGATGCCGATGACCCCCCAGTTGTGCCGCCCCTCGGGCACCTGATCGGCCATGTGGGCCAGGTTCTTCGCGTTCGGCCGGATGCCGCCGGTCACGCCCATCACGCACGAGACCTGGAGCGGCTCGGACAGCAGCCCCATGTCGATCAAGGGGTCGAGGTTCGCCACGTGCCCGGAGTCGAAGCACTCGTGCTCGGGACGGATGCCGAACTCGTTCATCGCGGTCACGAACTCGATGATCGTGTCGAACGAGTTCTCGAAAACGGTCTTGAAGACGAAGTCCTTGCGCTTGGGCGAGTACTTCGCGTAGTTCATGGAGCCCATGTTGAGCGCGGCCACGTCGGGCCGCAGCTCGCGCAGGTACGCGATCCGCTTCTCGATCGGCACGCCGATCGCGCCGGTCGAGTAGTTCACGATCACGTCGTCCACGGCGCCGCGGATCGCCTCCGTGATCGCGCGGAAGTCCTCCACCTCGTAGCTCGGCACGCCGTCCGGCGTGCGCGCGTGGATGTGGATCATCGAGCAGCCCTCGTCCACCGCCCGCTTCGCCTCCGCGGCGTACTCCTCGGGCGTGTACGGGATCGCCGGGCATTGGTCGCGGTTCGCGACCGCGCCCGAGATCGAGCAGGTGATGATGCAGGGGTTCAGCGCCTGAGCTCCTTCAGGTCACGTCCGGCCGCCGAATCGTCGATCAGGCGCTCCAGCCTGCGCACCCGCGTCTCCACACGCTTCGCGCTCATCACCAGGTGGACGGCGGTCCGGCGGTACCACGGTGGCCGCGAGTCGAAGTACTCCGCCGCGGCCTTGTTCGCACGCAGCCGCGCCTCGTATTCGGGATCGAGCTTCGTATCGCGCTCGAACGAGTACACGCCGGTGTTGTCCGCGCTGCGCCGGTCGAACGCGGCGAGCCCGGCCGGGCGCATGAGGCCGCGCTTCTTCAGCTCCGCGACCTTGGCCACGTTCACGTTGCTCCAGGTGCTTCGCGGCTTGCGCGGCGTGAAGCGAATGGTGTAGCTCTCGTCGTCGCGGCCGCGGCGCACGCCGTCGATCCAGCCGAAGCAGAGCGCCTGGTCCACGGACTCCGACCAGCTCATGCTGGGCTTTCCTCGGCCCTTCTTGAAGAAGACGACCTCGAGCTCGGTTGCGGTGTCGTGGTTCGCCTCGAGCCAGGCCCGGAACTCGTCGGCCATCACACCGGCATCACCCCGTGCTTCTTCCAGGGACGCTCCACGCGCTTCGTGGCCGCCATCTCGAGCGCGCGGATCACGGTGGGGCGCGTCTCGCGCGGGTCGATCACGTCGTCGATCAGCGCGTTGCCCGCGGCGATATAGGGGTCGATCGTCCGCCGGATCCCCTCGATCATCTCGGCGCGCGTGGCGTCCGGATCCTCCGCGGCCTCGATCTGCTTGCGGAAGATGATGTTCACGGCGCCCTCGGGGCCCATCACGGAGATCTCGGCGCTCGGCCAGGCCACGATCATGTCGGGCTCGTAGGCGCGCCCGTTCATCACGTAGTAGCCCGCGCCGTACGCCTTCCGGATCACGACCGTGACCTTCGGCACCGTCGCGCGCGAGACCGCGTAGAGCATCTTCGCGCCGTGCCGGATGATCCCGGCCTGCTCGACCTTCGTCCCGACCATGAAGCCCGGCACGTCCATGAGGAACAGCAGCGGGATCCCGTAGGCGTCGCAGAGGTTCACGAAGCGCGCGGCCTTGTCGGCGGAGTCGTTCTCGAGGATGCCGCCGAGGTGCTTCGGCTGGTTCGCGACGATGCCGACCGGCCGCCCGCCCATGCGCGCGAGGCAGGTGATGATCGTGCGCGCCCAGCGCGGCTTCAGGTCGAACCAGTCGCCGTCGTCCACGATCCGCCGGATCACGTCGTACATGTCGTACGGCTTTCTCGGCGAGTCGGGGAGCACGTCGAGCAGCTCCTCCTCCATGCGGTCGGCGGGGTCGGAGGGCTCCCGCAGCGGCGGCGCCTCCTCGCAGTGCTGCGGGAAGAACGACAGGTAGCTCTTGATCGCCGCGATGCAGTCCTCGTCGGACTCGACCTCGAGATCGCCCACGCCGGACACGCGCGTGTGGATGCGCGAGCCGCCGAGCTCCTCCTGCGTCACGTCCTCGCCCGTCACGGCCTTGGTGAGGTGCGGGCCTGCGAGCGCCATCGAGCCGCGGCCCTTCACCATCGGCACGAAGTCGGCGAGGCCGGGGATGTAGGCGGTGCCGGCGGCGCACGGGCCCATCAGCGCCGCCACCTGCGGCACGACCCCGCTCATGATCACCTCCTCACGGAACCGGTGGCCCGAGCCGGCGAACAGCGAGCCGGCGGCCTCCTGGATGCGCGCCCCGGCCGAGTCGAGCAGCCAGATCATCGGGATCCGCTTGCCGAGCGCCAGCTCGCGCAGCCGGCTCACCTTCAGCTCGCCGGTCATCCCCATCGAGCCCGCCATCACGGTGAAGTCGTATGCCGCGACGGCCACCAGCCGGCCGTCGATCTTCCCGTAGCCGGTCACGACGCCGTCGGCGGGCGCGTCCTTCCCCTCCATCGCGCGCTGGGAGAAGTGCGGGCGACCGTGGATGCCGAGCTCCGTGAAGGTGCCCTCGTCGATCAGGAGCGCCAGCCGCTCGCGGGCGGTCAGCTTGTCCTGCTCGTGCTGGCGAGCGACGCGCTCCTCGCCGCCGCCGAGCCGGGCCCGCTCACGCCGCTCGTGCAGGTCCTCCACGAGCGAGCGCAGCGGCGGCCTCGCGACCAGCGTATCCGCGGCGGCGCGCTCGGGGCTCACTCGCGCTCCGCCAGGTGGTCGAGGAACGGCTCCAGCACGTGCATCACGGTCTCGGTCGCCACCGCACGCGCCTCGTCGTCGTCAGGCACCTCGAAGGCCGTCACCTCGAGGCCCACGAGCTCGGAGTCCTCGAGCACCGAGTCGATCAGGTCGTAGAGCTTGTCGGGATGAAGGCCGCCCGGCGCCGGCACGGCGGCCGGCAGGTGCTCGGGGTCGATGATGTCGAGATCGAGGTGCACGAAGACGGGAGCGCCGTCGAGCGCGTTCTTCGCGGCCACGAGCGTCTCGATGGTGCTCGCGCCGATCACGGTCGCCGCGCTCCGCTCGAGCAGCTCGCGCTCGCCCGCGTCGAGGTCGCGGATGCCGGCGAGCACGACACGCTCGGCCGGCAGCGTGTCGCCCAGCCCGGCATCCCACTCGCCGGTGGCCGCGGCCAGGCACATGCCGCCGAGGTAGCCGCTGCCCGAGGTGTCGGGCGTGTTGTAGTCGCCGTGCGCGTCGAGCCAGAGGATGCGCGCGTCGGGCCGGTTGCGGAGGACGGCCGGGAGCGTCGTCACGGCCACGGAGCAGTCGGCCGCGAGCAGCACGGGCGTGTCGCCCCGTGCGAGCGCGTCGTCGATCTGGCCGCCGGCCTCCAGCAGGCAGCCGCGTCCCTCGGCGAGGTCCTCGTCGTAGCGCGTCTCGCGCACGTCGCCGGGACTCCCGATCACGCGCGGCTCCACGCCGAGCGCGTTCCCCACCAGCGGCGCGAGCAGCTCCACCCCGCGCGGTGCGCCCGGAAAGCGGTCCGCGGTGCGGCAGCGCAGCGCTACGAGGGAGACGGCCACGCCGTCAGCGGCCCGTCCAGTTGGGCTCGCGCTTCTCGAAGAACGCCTTCACGCCCTCCTGGATGTCCTCGGTCGTGAACGCGATCGAGAGCTGGGAGCGCAGGAAGTCGAGCGCGTCCTCGAATGGCATGTCGAGCTGGCGGTACATCGCGTCCTTGCCGAGCTTCATCAGCACCGGCGACTTCGACGCGAGCTTGACGGCCCAGTCGTCCACGGCCGCGTCGAACTCCGCGTCGGGCACCACGCGGTTCACGATCCCGATCTCGCGTGCCTCCTCTGCCGAGATGCGCTCCCCGAGCAGCAGCAGCTCGTTCGCCTTCTTGCGCGGCACGTTCCGGTAGATCAGCGACATGATCATGAACGGGAACACGCCCACGTTGATCTCGGGCGTGCCGAAGGTCGCGCTCTCCTTGGCCACGATCAGGTCGCACGCGAGCGCTACGCCGAGCGCGCCGGCGAGCACGTGCCCGTTGGCGGCGCAGAGGGTCGGCTTGCCGAGCTGCATGATCGTCTGGAACAGGCGCGGGAAGCGCTCGGTGCCGAAGTGCTTGTGCACGAGCGGCACGTCGGCGGCGAACTGGTCGAGGCTCCCGCCGGCCGAGAACACCGTCTCGTGCGTCGACGTGAGGACCACGCTGCGCACGCCGTCGTCCGCGCGCGCGAGCTCGAACGCGGCCGTCAGGTCGGTCAGCAGCTCGTTCGAGAGCGCGTTGCGCGTGTCGGGCTGGTCGAGCGAGATCCTGGCGACGCCGTCACCAGCGACCTCGTAGCGAACGGTCTCGGGGGCCACGCGGTCATTCTTACTACACCGGCACCCAGGCCTCGCGCATGTCGACCCGGTCGCCCCGCAGCGGCACTCCCTCCGCGGCCAGCAGGCGGCGCTGGCGCGCACCCTTGGCAAGCGAGCCGTCCGCGCGGACGATGCGGTGCCAGGGCAGCTCGGGGTCGTGGCACTCGGACAGCACGGTGCCGGCGAATCGGGGTGCTCCCGGCGACAGGTCGCCGTAGGTCGTGACGTGCCCCTCGGGCACGGAGCGAACGCGGCGCAGGACCTCCTCCGCCCGCTCTGCGTTCACAGCGAGCGGACGGCCTCGTCGATCGGCGTGTCGCCGGAGATGAGCTCGAAGACCTTGCCGATCGTGCTCGGCGTCTCGAGCACCGCGAGGAGCGTGGCGGCCACGTCGTCGCGCGGGACCTGCCCGTCGAGGTCGGTCCCGACCGTGACGAGTCCGGTGCCGGGGTCGTCGGTGAGCCAGCCGGGCCGCACGATTGTGTAGTCGAGGCCGCTCTCGAGCAGCGCCCTGTCGGCGTCGGCCTTCGCCTCGTAGTACGGGCGCATCTCCTCCGACCACTCCTGCGGCCGGTCCACGCTGATCGCGCTCACCATCACGTAGCGGCGCACGCCGGCGTTCATGAGCTTGACCGCGCCGCCGTAGTCCACCGTGCGCTTGCGCTCCGGCCCGCTCCCGGGACCGGCGCCCGCGGCGAACACGACCGCATCCGCGCCCGCACAGCAGCCGGATAGGTCCTCCATCTCCTCCATGTCGCAGAGCACCGCCTCGGCGCCCACATCGGCGAGGTCCTGCACGTACTCCGTCTTGCGCACGATGCCGCGAGCCCGGTGGCCGTGCTCGGCGAGCAGCCGCAGCAGCCTCAGGCCCACCTTGCCGTGTCCACCTGCGACGACGACGTCCATTCGGTGCATCGTACGCGCAGGCCCCGGGTACCGCGCGCCTCATGCTCCGCGCGACCGTCCTCCTCACGCTGACCGCCGCCCTGCTCACCGCCACTCCGGCGCTCGCGGCCGGCCCGGCACCGGGCGGACCCGGGGACAAGGCCGTCTGGACGGAGGCCGACAAGGACGGCTTCGCGACCTCGAGGAGCGTTGCCAGCAGGGTCTGGCTGACGCTGGACGACGGCCGCCTGACGGAGGTCTTCTACCCCGACCTCGGCACGCCCGCGGTGCGCGACCTTCAGTTCGTGGTCTCGGACGGGGCGACGTTCACCGAGCGTGAGCAGGACTCGACGCGCCAGCGCGTGAAGCTGCTCGACCCGCGCAGTCTGAGCTACCTCCAGGTGAACACCGACCGCGAGCGGCGCTACAGGATCATCAAGGCCTACACGACCGATCCCGCGCGCAACACCGTGGTGATGCGCGTGCGCTTCGAGTCGCTCACGAAGCAGCCCCTGAAGCTCTACGTGCTGTACGACCCGTCGCTCTCGAACCAGGGCGACGACGACTCGGGGAACAACTCCGAGGCGGGGCTCGTGGCCGTCGACGGCAAGGCCGCCTCCGCACTCGTCCCAAACCGCCCGTTCGCGCGCCGGTCCTCAGGCTTCCTCGGCACGAGCGACGGCTGGACCGACCTGCGCTCGGACCACACGATGGACTGGGACTACGAGACGGCGGCGAACGGCAACGTGGTGCAGACCGGCCTGACGGCCCTCGACGGGCGCACCGAGCGCGACCTGACGCTCGCGCTCGGCTTCGGCGCCGATGCGGACGCCGCGACGGTCGCCGCGCGCGACTCGCTCGGACGCGGCTTCACGAAGCTCGACGCCGGCTTCCGGCGCGGCTGGCACCGCTACCTGAAGCGGCTCCGCCCCGCGATCAGCGCCGTGCCCTTCTTCAAGACCTACTTCGCCTCGGCGATGGTGCTGGCCGCAAGCGAGGACAAGCAGAACCGCGGCGCCGTGATCGCGTCGCCGAGCATGCCGTGGGCGTGGGGCCTCCTCACACTCGACGACCCGTCCGCCGCGTACCACCTCGTGTGGCCGCGCGACGCCTACCAGGTGGCCACGGCGATGATCGCGATGGGCGACCGGGCTGCGGCGAACCGGATGCTGGACTTCACCTTCAGGCGCCAGCAGCAGGCGGACGGCTCGTTCACCCAGAACACAACGGTCGGCGGGGCCGTGAAGTGGGACAACATCCAGATGGACGAGGTGGCGCTCCCGATCGTCCTGGCCTGGCAGCTCGGGCGCTTCGAGCCGGGCCTCTACTCCGCTCACATCAAGCGCGCCGCCGACTACATCGCGACCCACGGTCCGTTCACGCGTCAGGAGCGCTGGGAGAACCAGAGCGGGTACTCGCCGGGCACGATCGCGGCGGAGATCGCCGGGCTCGTGTGCGCCGCCGACATCGCTCGCCGGAACGGCGACGCCTCATCGGCTGCCGGCTGGGAGGCGCTCGCGGACGACTGGCAGTCGAAGGTCGAGGCCTGGACCGCCACCGATAGCGGCCCCTATGACCCGAAGCCGTACTACCTGCGACTGACGAAGGACGGGGACCCGAACCGCGGCACGACCTACTCCATCGGCGACGGCGGCCCGTCCGCGATGGACCAGCGCGCGGTCGTCGACCCGAGCTTCCTCGAGCTGGTGCGGCTCGGCGTGAAGAGCCCGCGCCTGCCGGTCGTGCTCAACACGCTGCGCGTCGTGGACAGCAAGCTGCGCGTGAGGACGCCGAACGGGCGCTTCTGGCACCGCTTCAACTTCGACGGCTACGGCGAGGAGCCGGACGGCGGCCCCTGGGACGTCTCGCCGCCGGACAGCCGCCAGACCATGGGCCGGATCTGGCCGATCTTCGCCGGCGAGCGCGGCGAGTACCAGCTGCTGGCGGCGAGGGGCCGAAGGGAACGCCGTGAGGCGCTCCGCGGGGCGCGGAACAGGCTCCGCGCCATGGCGCGCTCCGGGAACAGCGGCTTCATGATGCCCGAGCAGGTCTGGGACGAGAACCCGCCCTCCGGGCAGCCCGGCTTCAAGCGCGGCGAGGGCACCTTCTCGGCCACGCCGCTGGCCTGGTCGCACGCCCAGTTCATCCGGCTGGCGCACTCGATCGACGCCGGCCGGCCCGTGGAGCTGCCCCGCATAGTCGCGCGCCGATATCAGGGGTCGAATCCATGATTCCCCCGACGCCATAGGGGGCGCGCGGCGAGATGCTTTCGGCATGAACGCTGCCGTCTCACTACTCGCCGCCCAGATGCACCGCAACCCCCGCGTGCTGGCCACCGAGCAGCCCGAGGTCCGGTACGAGACCGGCCGTCGGCCGCTGCGGCCGAGCCGCTCGCGCCGCCGCCGGCGGCTCTAGCCCGCGCTCAGCCGGCGGGCCGCCTCGCCTACGCGCGTGGCGGCCCGCCGCAGGGCCCCGCGATGCCGAGCGCCTCGAGCAGGTAGAGCCATACCTCGCTCCGCGTCGGAAACGCCGGCACTGCGTGGAACAGCCGCTGCAGCGGCACCTCGCCCACGACCGCGATCGTCGCCGCGTGCAGGAACTCGGCGATCTCGGGCCCCGTGAAGGTGGCGCCCACGATCAGGTCGCGGTCGTCGTCGACCACGAGCCGCGCCGTGCCACGCGCGTCGTCGCGGCCGTAGAAGCTGGCGCCCGCGTTGCCCTGAGTGGGCACGTCCACTGCCCGGACGTTGAGGCCGTCCTGCTGCGCCGCGTCGAGCGTGTAGCCCACGGCCGCCACGTGCGGGTCCGTGAAGATCACCCGGGGCGAGCGCGAGCCGCGCGCGTTCGACGGCAGGCAGGGCACGCCATTGCCGAGAATCACGTCGGCCGCGATGCGGGCCTGGTACTTGCCCATGTGGGTGAGCAGCGCGCGGCCGTTCACGTCCCCGATCGCGTACAGCCAGTCGTTCGCGCGCATCGAGTCGTCCACCTCGATCGGCTTGCCCGGTTCCAGGCCGACCGTGTCGAGGCCGATCTCGTCGGAGTTCAGCTTGCGCCCGATCGCAACGAGCAGCTCGTCGGCGCGCACGGGCCCGCCGTCGTCCAGCTCGACCGTGACCTCGCCGGCCTCAGCGCGCACCGACGTGGCGCTCACGCCGAGCCGCACGTCCACGCCGTTCTCGCGCAGCGACTGCTCGACATGATCGCTCGCGAACGGCTCCTCGCGCGCGATCAGGCGGTCGCCGCGCTCGATCAGCGTCACCGCGGCGCCGAGGGAGCTGTACGCCTGGGCCATCTCCACGCCGACCACGCCGCCGCCCAGGATCGCCAGGCGCGCCGGGACGGCCTTCGCGGTGGTCGCCCCCCGGTTCGTCCACGGCTTGGCCTCGCGCAGGCCGTCGATCGGCGGGATCAGCGGCGAGCTGCCCGTGGCCACCACCACGGCCCTGCGCGCCACAAGCGTCTCGTCACCGGCGATCACACGGCGCTCGCCGTCGAGCCGCCCGGGCGCGCGGACGATCGCGACATTGCGCTGCTCGAGCCAGGGGACCATGTGGGAGTCGTCGAGGTTGTGGATGATCTGGTCGCGGCGCTCGAGGACGGCGGCCACGTCGATGTCACCGGTCACCGCCTCGCGCACGCCCGGGATGCGGCGCACCTCGGTGTAGAGCTCGCCCGGCCGCAGCATCGCCTTCGACGGCATGCAGGCGTAGAACGAGCACTCGCCGCCGATCAGGTGCGGCTCGACGATGGCGACCTCGAGCCCCTGCTCGCCGAGGCGGCCGGCGCACACCTCCCCCGCCGGTCCGGCACCCAGGACGACGACGTCGAATTCGCGCTCAGTCATGAGCTGCACGGTACTTTGAGCGCATGGCAACCGCAGACGCTCTTCTGAAGCCCGACCACAGCGCCGGCCGAAAGCACTTCATCTTCACCGAGGAACACGACCAGCTCCGCGAGTCGATCCGCGCGTTCGTCACGAAGGAGCTCGCGCCGCACGCCGAGGAGTGGGAGGAGACGACCTTCCCCGACTCGGTCTTCACGCGGATGGGCGAGCTCGGCTTCCTCGGGCTGTCCTACCCCGAGGAGTACGGCGGCCAGGGCGGGGACTACTACTGCAACCTGGTGCTCGCCGAGGAGATCGTGCACGCGAACTCCGGCGGCCTCGCGATGGGGGTCGCGGTGCACACCGACATGGCGACGCCGCCGGTGTGGAAGTTCGGCACCGAGGAGCAGCGGCAGCGCTACCTCGTGCCGGCGATCAGGGGCGAGAGCATCTCGTGCCTCGGCATCACCGAGCCCGACGCCGGCAGCGACGTGGCCGGCATCAAGACGCGCGCGGTGCGGGACGGCGACGACTGGGTCATCAACGGCTCGAAGACCTACATCACGAACGGCCACCGCGCCGACTTCATCGTGCTCGTGACGAAGACCGACCCGGATGCCGGCTACGACGGCTTCACGCTCTTCCTCGTGGACATGGACTCGCCCGGCGTGATCCGCGAGAAGAAGCTCGAGAAGCTCGGGATGCACGCGTCCGACACGGCGCTGTTGGCGTTTCAGGACGTGCGCGTGCCCGCCGAGGCGATGCTGGGCCAGGAGGGCAAGGGCTTCTACCACATCATGTGGGAGCTCCAGGGCGAGCGGCTGATCGGCGCGGCCGGCTGCGTGGCGGGCGCGCAGCGCTGCTTCGACCGCACGCTCCGGTACGCGTCGGAGCGGACCGCGTTCGGCCGCCCGATCGGCAAGTTCCAGGTCACCCGCCACAAGTTCGCCGAGATGGCGACGAAGATCGAGAGCGCGCGGCAGATGACCTACGTCACCGCCTGGCGCCACGCCAACGGCGAGTACCCCGTGCGCGAGATCTCGATGGCCAAGCTGCACGCGGCGCGCATCGCCGTCGAGGTCGTTGATCAGCACGCGCGCCCCGTGCTCGCTGAGGATCTCCGCGGTGGCCCGGCCGATGCCGCGCGCCGACCCGGTGACGATGGCGACCTTGTCGTCGAGGACTCCCATGGC
>JAXDIL010000080.1:0-12458 GCA_034664005.1 Thermoleophilaceae bacterium
CGACCTGCCACCACTGGTTGTCGGTGAAGTTCGACGACCAGCGCGTGCTCGAGCTGCCGTCGTTGGCGGCGCCCGGCCCGCCCGTCGAGGGATCGGTGGAGGAAGCGCTGGCCGGCCGGTTCAGCGCCAGGTCCCCGCTCGGCGTGGGGGTGCTCACAGTCCACGTGCGGCTTGCCGGAGTGGCATCGACGTTGCCGGCCATGTCGATCGCCCGCACCTCGAAGGTGTGGGAGCCGGGCGCGAGCCCCGTGTAGTCCTTCGGTGACGTGCAGGTGCCCCATGTGCCGGTGTCGAGGCGGCATTCGAAGGTAGAGCCGCCCTCGTCCGAGCTGAAGGTGAAGCTCGCGCTGGTGACCGCGGTCGTGCCCGACGGACCGGTGTCGATCGTGGTCTCGGGCGTGCGCGTGTCCGGCGGCGGCGTCGTGGCCGGCCCGTAGGCGCGGAAGTCCCAGAACGAGATCCCGTACGGGGTCGCGCGCGTGCCCCCGACCAGGCGCAGGTAGCGGGCGCTCCGTGCGCTGAAGGTCGTTGCCTCGAGGCCCGCCGCGCTGCGCGAGACGCTTGCCGCGTCGGTGAAGGTGGTGCCGTCGCTGGAGGTCTGGATCCGGTAGGTCGAGGCGTAGGCGGCCTCCCAGTTGACCTCCACGCGGTCGACGTTCTTGGCGGCGCCGAGGTCCACCTGCCACCACTGCGCGTCCAGGAAGTCGGACGACCAGCGCGTGGCCGAGTCGCCGTCGTTGGCTGCCTGCGGCGACCCCGCGCTCGCGTTGGTCGACGAGGCGGACGCCGGCTGGTTCAGCGCCAGATCCGCGTTGGATGGGGGCGGGGGCGGTACGTCGTCGGCCGGCCCGAGCACGCGGGCCTCCCAGAAGGAGATGCCCCACACCGTCGCGCGCTGAACGGCGCGCACGCGCACGTAGCGGGCGCTGCGCGCGGCGAACGTGGCTCGATCGGTGCCGGGACCGAGCAGCGCGACCGACTTCGCCACGGAGAAGTTGACTCCGTCGAGCGACGTGAGGATCTCGTAGTTCGACGCGTACGCCGCCTCCCAGGCGATCTCCACGGCACTCACCTGCCGCGCGGCGCCAAGGTCGACCATCCACCACTGTCCGTCCGCGGCCGCCGAGCTCCAGCGCGTGCTCGTGTTGCCGTCCACCGCGTCGCGCGGGTCGAATCCCACCTCGGAAGACGAGGCCGTCGCCGGGCGGCCCCCCGCCTTGCTCTCGAGGTAGGAAGCGGTCAGCGTGGTAGGCGCGGCCGGCACCGTGACGTTGTGGGTCAGCCCGCCGCCGTCCGACCAGCCGTCGAACACGTACGGCCTGCCGTCTGCCGCCGTGAACGCGCTCGCCGCCGAGATCGTCGTGTTGAAGCCGATGGCGGCGTTCGTGGTGAAGGGCGTGACCGCTGCCGTGCCCGCGTAGCTCACCGCTGCACCGGACGGCGCGCTCCGGAGCGCGAACGGCACGGTCTCGGGCCGGATGTTCACGCGCCGTGTGTTGGTCAGCCCGGTGGAGTCGGTCGCCCGCAGGTTGATCTCGTAGTACGAGTCCGCGTCGTGGTCGCGCAGCGCCTGGAAGCTCCCCTGCGCGACGCCGTTGAAGGTCCCCACCTGGTGGATGTGGGTGCTGTGGTGCACGATCACGTTCCAGCTGAGCCGCGAGGCGGGCAGGTTGCCGTCCTCCGGGTCCGACCCGGAGCCGCTGAAGCTGATCGTGTCGCCGTCTCGGTAGAGCGACTCGTCGCCCGGGGTGAGGATCGTGGCGGTCGGCCCGGAACCGCCGACCGACACCTGGACCGTGGCCGTTCCGGCGAGGCCGCGGCCGTCGCTCACGGTCAGCGTGGCGGTCCAGACCCCAGTCTCGGTGTAGGTGTGGCTCGGGTTGGCGCTCGTGTCGGTGCCGCCGTCGCCGAAGTCCCAGGAGTAGGACAGCGGGTCGCCGTCCGGATCGCTCGAGCCGGCGCTCGAGAACGCCACGGTCAGCGGCGCGGCCCCCGAGGTCGGGCTGGCCGCGGCCTTGGCCGCCGGTGAGCCGTTCCCCGGCGAGTAGACGACCCGCCTGACCGAGCCGGTGCCGGGCGAGCCGTCGCCGAAGAGAGTGAAGACAAGGTCGCCGTTGGGGTCGGCCTCGATGTCCGTGCCGGTCCAGCCGGTGGCGAAGTCCTCCACCGCCGCGACGGAGCCGTCAGCGGCCAGGCGCATCGTCTTGAGGAACCCGGCGGCGTAGTCCCCGAAGAAGATCCTGTCGCGGTAACCCGAGGGGTAGGCGCTGCCCTGGTAGGTGGGTCCGCCCAGGATCGCGGCGGAGCCGACGCGGGGGTAGTCGTACGACGGCCCCACCTGCGCGCTCGGCGTTCCCTCCTTCGCGTACTCAGCCGCGCACTCGGCGAGTGCGTCGTACCCCGGGGTGCGTATGCCGCCCTCGTAACAGGGCCATCCATAGCTCTTGCCGCCCGTGCTTATGAGGTCGATCTCCTCGCGCGTGTTCCAGCCCACGTCGCCGACCGCCAGCCCGCCGCTCGGACGCAGCTTGAAGCGATATGGGTTGCGGAAGCCCTTGGCGAAGACCTTGGTGCAGACGTCGTCCAGGTTCGTGTCGGCGGGGCAGAACGGATGGCTCGCGAGGCCCCGGCCGTTGCGATCGACGCGGAGGATCTTCCCGGCCATCGACTGCTCGTTGTACGTCCGGAGCGCTACCGGGTCCGCGTAGTTGAAGCTCGCGGAGTCCCCCGAGCCCACGTAGAGCGTCCCGTCGCGGGCGGAGCGCACCGTCCCGATCGAATGCGACGGCCCGTCGGACGGGATGCAGTCGACCGTGTTCGACGGCGCCGGGCAGGCGCCGCCCGTCCAGGCTCCGAGCAGGATCGCCTCGTTCTGGAGCTGGTTGGTCGCCGACAGCTCGAAGCGCGCGAGCCGCGAGATGGCCGGATCGCTGCCATCCGGCACGAGTGGATGGATCTCGGCGGTGTAGAGCAGGTAGACGTAGTGATTCGTCGCGAAGTCGCTGTCGACGGCCAGGCCGAGCAGGCCACGGTCCCAGTAGCTGTTCACGCGGCTCGTGAGGTCGACCGCCGTGGGGGCGCCCGAGCCGGCTGGGAAGACCTTGAGAACGCCTGCCTTCTCGGTCACGAGCATCCGGCCGTCGGGCGTCCAGGCCACGGCCACCGGGCCGGTCAGGCCGCTGGCGACGGTCCGCTCCTCGAAGCCCGCAGGGTAGGTCGCTGCTCCAACCGGGCTGGCCGAAATCAACGCGGAGGCCGCGATCAGTGCGAGGGCAGCAAGCTTCATCGATCTTTGACCGCTTACCACCCTAAGAGCGAACTGGGAATGCGCAAGCCCGTGGGTCGCCAAAAGCTATTGTTCGAGCCCGCTATGGCAGTCGCAACGTCAACTTTCAGCCAGAAAACCGAGGAGCAGGCGGCCATCACCGAGATGGTCCGCCAGTTCGTCGACAACGAGGTTCTCCCGATCGCAGAGGAGCACGACCACGAGGACAAGTTCCCCGAGGCGCTCGTCGAGCAGATGAAGGAGCTCGGCCTGTTCGGGGTGACGATCCCCGAGGAGTACGGGGGGATGGGACTCGACCTCACCACCTACGCGATGATCGTCGAGGAGCTCTCGCGCGGCTGGATCTCCGTCTCGGGCATCGTCAACACGCACTTCATCGGGTCCTACCTGCTGATGAAGTTCGGGACCGACGAGCAGAAGCAGGAACTCCTCCCGAAGATGGCGACCGGCGAGATCCGGGCCGCCTTCTCGCTCTCGGAGCCCGAGGTGGGCTCGGACGTCCAGGGCATCAAGTCGACGGCAAAGAAGGCCGACGACGGCAGCTGGGAGCTGAACGGCCAGAAGATGTGGGTCACGAACGGGCTTCGCTCGGGCGTGGTGTTCGTGCTGATGAAGACCGATACGAAGGCGGATCCGCCCCATCGAGGGATGACCTGCTTCATCACGGAGAAGGAGCCGGGCGCGGCAGAGAACCCGGGCCTGACCGTGCCGCCGCAGATCAAGAAGATGGGCTACAAGGGCGTCGAGTCCACGGAGCTCGTCTACGACGGCTACCGCTGCCCGCCCGAGCGCATCCTCGGTGGCGAGGAGAACGGGCTCGGCAAGGGGTTCGGGCAGATGATGGACGCGCTCGAGGTCGGGCGCGTGAACGTGGCCGCACGCGGCGTCGGCATCGCGCAGCGAGCCCTGGAGCTTGCTCTCAAGTACTCGCAGGAGCGGAAGACGTTCGGCAAGCCGATCGCGCAGCACCAGGCGATCCAGTTCAAGCTCGCCGACATGGCAACGAAGATCGAGGCGGCCCGCCTGCTGACGCTGAAGGCGGCGCGCATGAAGGACGCGGGCCAGCGCTCCGACCTCGAGGCCGGCATGGCGAAGCTGTTCGCCTCGGAGACCGGCAAGGAGGTCGTGGAGGAGTCGTTCCGCATCCACGGCGGCTACGGCTACTCGAAGGAGTACGAGATCGAGCGGCTCTACCGGGACGCGCCGCTCCTCCTCATCGGAGAGGGCACTTCCGAGATCCAGCGGATGGTGATCGGGAAGAAGCTGCTCGAGCGCCACAAGGTCTGAAGCTGCCATGAGCATGCCGGGGCGGCTCGGGCGCATCGCACGGACGCTGCGGCTCTTCAGCGACTGGCGCAGCCGCGCTCGCTACGTCCGTCTCCGGCTGCGTCCCGCCGAGGGACCCCCGGTGCCGCTTCGGCTCAGGCCGCTGGGCGGCGCGCCGCTATGGGTCCGGCCGGGGACGAGCGACGTTGAGGTGATCTTCGAGGACTACGTGGGCGGCTTCCACGAGCCGCCGGAGGAGGTCCGGGGCCGGCGGCTCGACTGCATCGTGGAGCTCGGGACGAACATCGGCGCGGGCCTCGCCGCCCTCGCCGCGAGCAACCCGGATGCGACGCTGCTCGGCGTGGAGGCCGATCCGGACAACGCCGGCCTGGCCCGTCGCAACGTGTCCGAGTTCGGCGAGCGCTGCCGCGTGCTGACCGCCGCCGTATGGCACGAGCCGGGCGAGCTCGTGGTCGACCGCGGTGGCGCAAAGGCCACGGGCTTCGTGGTCCGGCCCGTCGGCGAGCTCGACCGGGACGTGACCACGGTGCCGGCTCGCACGGTCGGCCAGCTCCTCGACGAGCTGGGACCGGGCCGCGTGGTGGACTACCTCTACCTCGACGTGGAGGGCGCCCACGCCGGCCTGCTCACGGGCGATGCCGACTGGGCGACCCGTGTGCGCTCCATCAAGGTGTCCGCGCACCACGCGACGAGCTACTCCGAGGCCGACTGCGCGCGCGACCTCGAGCGACTTGGATTCACGGCCCGGGTGATCCCGCTCGAGCCGACGGGCTGGACCGTGGGCGTTCGGGACGTGGCCGCGTGAAGGCCATGCTCAAGCGGCTGGTGGGGCAGCGGGGCGTGCGCGCCGCCCAGCGCATGGGCCGCTTCCGCCCCTTCCTCAAGGCGCACATGGTGCGGGTCGAGGGCGCCCGCTTCAGGGACGACCCGCTCGCCGTGACGCGCTTCGTCCTCTTCGACCCCGAGACGCACTCCTACACGTACGACCTGGGCAACGTCGACGAACTGCTGGAGTTCGTCACCGCCCTCACGGGAGCGGAGCGGACGGAGCTGGAGGGCTACCTGCGCGAGGTGGACTCAGACCCAGAGCTCGGGAAGCGCCTCCGGCAGCGGACCCGCTGGCGGATCGACGCCAAGAGGCGGATGCCGCTCGGCAACCGCCTGCTCTGGTATCTGCTCGTGCGCCATGCGAAGCCAGGCCTCGTCGTCGAGACGGGCATCCTCAAGGGGCTCGGCTCGCTCGTGGTGCTCCGGGCGCTCGAGCGCAATGCGGCGGAGGGCGTCGACGGACGGCTCATGTCGATCGACATCGACCCGCGCGCCGGCTGGGTCGTGGCCCCGCAGCTCGCCGGCCGCTGGGAGCGGCTCACCGGCGACATCCTCACCGAGCTGCCCGCCGCGCTCGAGGGCCGGCAGGTCGACATGCTGATCCACGACTCGGTCCACACCGAGCGCTTCCAGAGCCTGGAGTTCGGGCTGGCGCTCGAGCGCATGGGGGAACGGCTCTTCGTCGTGGACGAGAGCGGGCCCGAGATCGGCGTCCTGCGGAGCCTCGCCGAGGAGCGGCAGGGCGAGTGGCGCCTCTTCGTGCCGAGGCCGCTGCGGCACTTCTACCGGCCCTGGGGGACCGCTGTGGCGCGCTTCGGCCCGCGCTCGGGTGGTGCCGCGCCGTGACGCTGCGCCCGCTCTGCATCGCCCCCTTCGGCGAGTACGGCGGCTCGGAGATGGTGCTCATGCGCGTCCTGCGCGCGCTCGGCCCCACGATCGAGCCGAGCCTCGCGGTGCTGACCCCCGGCCGCTTCGCCGAGATGCTCGAGGAGGAGGGCTTCCCGGTCCAGGTCGAGGACCTGCCCGGCAAGCAGGGCGTGCTCCAGTTCCGGCGTGTCGCGCGCGAGCTGGCGGACCGCTACCGCGGCGAGGTATCGCTCGTGCACGCGAACGGGATCAAGGCGGCCATCCTGGGCATCTCCGTGGCCCGCAAACTGGGGGTGCCGCTGCTCTGGATGAAGCACGACCACATGTACGACGGCTGGGTGGCGCGCCAGGTCGCGCGCCGCTGCGACGCGGTGGTCGTGGTGAGCGAGGCGATGGGCGAGCAGTTCAAGTCGCGCGTGCGCACGCCGGTGCAGGTGATCTATCCCGGTGTCCAGATCGGCCCGCCTCCCGGCCCGCCGCCGGCGGAGAAGCTCGTGGTCTCCGTCGGCCGCCTGGATCCGCTCAAGGGCTTCCCGACGCTGCTCGAGTCGCTGGTGGTGCTCCGCTCCCGCGGCATCGATGCCCGTATGCACATCGCCGGGCCGATCGACCGGATCTACCCGGAACATGCCGGCGAGCTCCAGGAGCTCGTGTCCCGGCTCGGGCTCGACGACGTCGCGAAGGTCGGCTGGGTGGATGACCTCGACGACCTCTACCGTCACGGCCGCGTGTTCGCCATGGCGTCGCCGCCGAAGCGCGGCGGCAAGCCCAGCGAGGGCGCGCCGACTGTGCTCATGGAGGCGATGTCGCACGGGCGGCCCGTGCTCGGCCCCCGCCAGGCGGGCATCGCGGAGGTGATCGGCCCGGACGCCGGAACGCTCGTGGACGACCTCACTCCGGAGGGCTTCGCCGATGCGATCAGCCCGTACCTGGAGGACGTCGAGCTCGCGACGGAGACCGGCCGTCGCGGCCGCGAGCGGGCGGAGCGCGTGTTCAGCATGGAGCGCACCGTCGAGCAGCTCACCGGGCTCTGGGCGGAGCTGGCGGCGCGCGGCCGGGCGGACGCGCGGTGAGGACGCCGCTCGTCCTCGCCTACCACGGCATCGGCGACCTGCCACGGCCGCTCGACCCGAGCGGCATGATGGTGCCCGCCGAGGCGTTCCGTCGACACGTCGCGCTGCTCCGCAGGCGCGGCTACGAGTTCGTGACCCAGGCCGAGTTCGCGCGGCGGCTGTCCTCCGGGGACGGGGTCGAGCGGACCTGCTCCGTCACCTTCGACGACGGCCTCGAGAACAACCTGAACGTGGTCGCCGGCCTGCTCGACGAGCTGGACGTCCCGGGCACCTTCTACGTGTGCCCGGGGTTGCTCGGCGAGCCCTACCCGTTCACCGAGCCGGAGGCGGGGATGCGTTTCCTCACGGAAGAGGAGCTGCGTCGGCTCGCGGCACACGCGCGCGTGGAGATCGGGTCCCACACCGCGCGGCACACCGAGCTCGACGACGCGGGCGAGGCCGAGGCCCACGCGGAGATGGACGGCTCGAAGCGGGCGCTCGAGGAGCTGCTTCAGACGCCGGTCGTGTCGTTCGCCTACCCGAGCTGCGGGTATTCGCCGGCCTGCCCGGCCGCCGCCGAGCGGGCCGGCTACACGAGCGCCGTCACGTGCGGCGCGCTGGGCGGGCTCACGCCGTACGAGCTTCAGCGCGTGAGCCCCAATCCGGTGGAGGGCAGGCTCGTCTACGAGCTGCGGCTGCGCGGCGTCTTCCATGCGCTGCGCGACACGCCCCCCGCGCGTGTCGCACGCCGCGTCGCGCGTGGGCGCCGCTACGGCTGAGCCGGGCAGCCGGTCACGGCGAACAGCTCGATCTGAAACTCCTGCCGCCGGCTGACCGTGCACTCACGCCGCGCCCAGCGCAGCCCCGGGCTGTTGGGCACGTCGCCCTGGAGCGCCTCGACGTACTCGGCGAGCACGACGATCAGCCGCCGGTCCCCGCGGGCAAGCCTGGCGATCGTCGCGCGGGTGGGCGGGCCGACCGTCCCGCCGTAGCCGCCCGGGTCGTCGTACGGCAGCACTCCGCGCGGCATCGGCCGGTCGCCCCACTCGTGGACCACGAGGTCCCCGTCCGGAGCGCGGTAGGTGTCGTCGTAGTACCCGAGCACCGGCAGCACGGCCGCGATGTCGAGGATGAGCGGGTCGCCGGGGCGGCGCTGGTCGTCGACCCAGGCCATCGCGGACCGCCACGTCTCGGACACCTGTCTCGTCGTCTGCCACACGGACGCTCCCACCTGGAGCGCCAGCAGCACGACGAGGCCGGCGAGCGCAGCGCGGCGCGGCATCCGGTCGAGCGCGACCGCCGTGCCGAGCAGGATGCCGGGCAGGCAGCCGATGAAGTAGGGGGAGCGAAAGACGGGTGCGATCACGGCGATCAGGATCAGCCCGGGCAGCAGCGCCCAGGCGGCTATGACCGCGAACTCGCGCGGCGCCGGCTCACCACTGCGGCGCAGGTGCAGCACGAGCCACACGACGGCCGCGACGGTCACGAGGACGATCGCCGCCGCCACGATCTTGAGGTTCGAGAAGCCGGTGGTCAGCTCGACCATGGCGATGCCCACCGACTTGGGCGTCGCCCGCTCCAGCCAGTAGAGCGGGTCGCGCTGGAGCCGCTCGACGACGAGCAGCGCCGCCAGCGGCAGGAGCGTGATCGCCAGGACGAACAGCGAGCGCACCCAGCGGCGGACGCCGCCGGCGTGTCCGCGCGCGAGCAGCAGGTGCGCCGGCAGGAGCACCAGGCAGGCGAACGTGTTCGAGTAGGCCGCTCCCACCATGACCGCCACGTAAGCCGCCCAGCGCCAGCCGCCGTCGCGCTCCAGGGCGGCGACGAGCAGCGGGAAGCTGAGGATCGAGAACAGGATCACGAAGGCGAACGGACGCGCCAGCTGCGAGTACCAGATCGCCGTGGGGCTCACGGCCAGCAGCGCGGCGGCCACCAGCCCCACGCGCTCGTTCACCAGCGTGCGGCCCGCCCACCAGAGCGCGGGCACGGAGGCGATCCCGGCCAGGGCGGCCGGCGCCCGGAGCATGGCCTCGCTCTCCGAGATGCGCACGAGCGGCCAGAGGACGAGCGAGTAGAGCATGCCGTTCGCCTCGTAGCCGAACAGCTCGAGCATGTCGAACAGCGGCCGCTGCGCGAGCGCGAGCGAATAGGGCTCGTCGCCCCCGTTCAGGCTCTTGTATTCGATGTGGACGACCCTGGCCGCGAGCGCCAGCAGCGTCAGCGCCGCGACAGACTTCATCGCCCACGACTATGCACCAGCACCGCCGCTTCCGCCAGCGCGCTAGATTCGCGGCGTGTCCATGCGGGTGTGTCTGGCCGATCTCCCCGCTAGCACGCCTCCGTATGACCACGCGCTCGCCTCCGCGCTCGGGCGCGCGGGCGCCGAGGTCGAGCTGCTCACGGGCCGGCCACCGGACGCCCAACCGGCGGCCGGGGACGAGCACTACCGTGCCGTCGTGTTCTGCGCCGGCCCGGCCCGCGGCCGGGCCGGCCGCGTCCTGAAGCTCGCCCGGACCCCGCTCGACATGCTGCGGCTCGGCCGCCGCGCGCGGGCGGCCGACGTCGTTCACTACCAGTGGCTCGGAATGGAGGAGCTCACCTCGCGCATGCTGCCGCGCAAGCGGCCGCGCGTGTTCACTGCGCACGACGTCGTGCCGCGCGATCCCCGGCCCGGCCATGCGGCCGCCTTCCGGCGGATCGCGCTGGGCATGGACGCGGTGGTCGTGCACTCCCAGAACGGGGCCGACCGGCTGAGGTCCGAGTTCGGGGTTCCGGCTGAGCGCGTCCACGTGATCCCACACGGCGCGTTCGAGCATCTGACACGCCCGCCGGGCGAGCGCCCGCTGCCGCCTGAGCTCACCGCCGTCGAGCAGCCCGTGATCCTGTTCTTCGGCTTCCTCAACCCCTACAAGGGCGTCGACGTCCTGCTGCGCGCGTTCGCGCGCGTAAGCGGCGCGGAGCTCTGGATCGTGGGGGTTCCGCGCATGGAGATGGGCGAGCTCCACGCGCTCGCCGACGCGGCACCGGGCACGGTGCGCTTCGTGTCGCGCTTCGTCGCGGACGCGGAGCTGCCGGCGTTCTTCAGGCGCGCGGACATCGTCGTGCTCCCGTACCGCGAGATCGACCAGTCGGGGGTGCTGAACACGGCTATGGCCTTCGGGCGGCCGCTCGTGGTCTCCAGGGTCGGCGGCCTGCCCGAGCTGGCCGACGTTCACGACGCGGCGGTCGCGGTGCCCCCAGGCGACGACGCGTCACTGGCCGAGGCACTCTCGGCTCTGATCGCCGACCGCGGGGAGCGCGAGCGCCTCGGCGCTGCCGCCGCGCGCGTGGCCCGCGACGAACACTCGTGGGACGCAATCGCGGCGCGCCATCTCGCGCTCTATCGGGAGCTGGTGGATGCGCAACACGGGCCCGCCGACGGGTAGTCTGCCGGGAGTGTCCGCCGTAGCTACCCGGGAGCTCATCGCACAGGCGGTCGCGCGGTTTCTGGCAGAGGTGCCCTCCCTGAAATCGCTCAAGCTGGTTGTGAAACTCGAGCTGCGCTCCCATGGCGGGGACACACCCATCTGGAGGGTCGAGGTCCCCGGCCCGGTGATCACGAAGGACCCAGCCGGCGACGCGCGCCTCGACGTCTCGGTCTCCCGCTCGCACTTCAACGAGCTCGCGGCCGACGGGCAGCTCCGCCACTGGGTCGACGCGTACGAGCACGGACACGTGAGGGTCAC
This sequence comes from Thermoleophilaceae bacterium, assembly GCA_034664005.1. Classification (GTDB taxonomy): domain Bacteria; phylum Actinomycetota; class Thermoleophilia; order Solirubrobacterales; family Thermoleophilaceae; genus JACVRW01. The sequence goes on from JAXDIL010000080.1 coordinate 11,046, forward strand.
GGGCGACGCGGCCGTGACCCAGCTGCTCGGCAACGTAATCGCCCGCCGCCAGGCCGCCGACCGTTCCCACCGAGCATGACGACCGACCCACCCGCCCGCTTCAGCCGCGAGTCGCACGCGCCCGAGGCGCCTGCCAGCGAACGCGACCAGCTGCTCACGCGCCTGCACGAGGAGCAGGCGGCATTCGACGAGGCCGAGGCCGAGCTGCTGCGACGTGCGGGGCGGATCAAGGCGCTGGAGCAGGAGCTGAGCATCGCCTGGCACAGGGTCGAGCTGCTCCAGGAGCAGCTCGATTACGAGCGGATGCCGCGCCGCCGGCGGATGTTCCGGCGCCAGCCGCCATCCGAGTGACGGTCCCTCAGGCGGCCTTCTCCAAGAGCGCGCCGCCGTCGTAGAGCTTGATCACCCTGACGGTGCCGGGCGGCGAGGCGTCCAGACAGAGGCCGCAGAGCACGCACTCGTCGAGATTCTCCTCGACGATCCGCACGCCGTCCTCGCCGGCCGCGTAGATGTCCACCGGGCAGGCATCCTCGAGCTTCCTGGCGAGCTCGGGGTCGCCGCTGACCGAGTCGTCCACCTCGACCCCGATGAAGACGCCGTCCTTCCTCATGCCGCGACCCCGATCCGCTCCCTGACGAGGCTTGGGATCTCGGCGATCTCGTCAGCAACCACGATCCCGGCGGCCGCGAGCCGCTCGATCTTCTCGGCCGCGGTGTCCTCCTTGCCCTCCACGATCGTGCCGGCGTGGCCGAAGCTCATGCCGGGCATCTCGTCCATGAAGCGGCCGGCCATGAACGCAACGATCGGGAGCTTGCGCGTGGACTCCTCGGTCACGTAGCGGGCCAGCTCGGCCTCCATGCGTCCGCCCGGCTCGGTGTAGATCACGATCGCCTCGGTCTGCTCGTCTGCCTCGAACAGCGGCATCAACTCGGCGTAGGTGGACCCGATGATCGCGTCCCCGCCGATCGAGATCGCCGTCGAGACCCCCAGGCCGGCGGCCGTCAGTGTGGAGGAGATCTCGGTGGTCATGCCGCCAGAGCGCGACATCACGCCGACGCTCCCGGGCTGGTAGGCCTGCTCGGTGTTCTTGGCGGGCCCGCCGATGCCGCCCATCTTGGCCACGCCGGGCACGACCAGGCCGAGGCAGTTGGGGCCGATGATGCGGGCGCCGCGCGCGTCGGCGGCCTCGACCATTTGGGCCACGTCTCCGCGCGGGATCCGCTCGGTCACGATCACGATCAGCCCGATGCCGGCGTCGATCGCCTCGAGCACCGCGTCCTTGGTGAACGCCGGCGGGACCGTGACCACGGAGCCGTCCGGCACGCGGCGGCCGTTGTGCTCCACGACCTGCTGGACCGTGTCGACGACCGGCACCCCGTGGACGGCGCGGCGCGTGCGCCCTGGCGTCACGCC
>JAXDIL010000047.1:0-6054 GCA_034664005.1 Thermoleophilaceae bacterium
TAGCGGGAGCGGCGCGATCCGCTCCCGCTACGGGCGCTCGCATGGCCCCCGCCCCGCCCGTGACCGGCCCCGCGCCGCAAGAGGCGGCGGGGCCGGCGCACGTGGCGGTGGTCTCCTTCCTCGCCGCGCGTGCGGCGCCCACCGGAGGGTTCTGGGTCGCGCTCGCCGGCGGCGTCGCGCTCGCCCGCCTGGCCGAGCGCCGCGGTGCCCGCCTCGGGTTCGGCGCGAGCGCGGCCGCGATGCTCGAGACGGTCGCGATCATCGGCCCGGCGCGCTTCGGCGTGCCGCTCACGCAGGCGCTCTCCGCGCCGATGCTCGGGCGGCTGCACGCCCGCGGTATCGGCTTCTGGCCACAACTGCTCGCGTGTGCAGCGGTGAGGCTGGTCCACAACGCGGCCACCACGGCGTTCTTCATCTGGGTGATCGCCGGCGGGCTCGACGCCTACGCCGGCACCTACGACGCGATCGGCCGCCGCGTCGGCCTCGAGGTCGGCACTGCGGATGCGCTCGTCCTCACCATGCTGAGCCTGCTGGCCTGGGCTGCGTTCGCGAGCACGGTGCAGGTGCTGGTCTACCGCCGCGGCCTGCGCTCTTGGCCGACGAACGACAGCACCGAGGCACAGCCCGCCACGCCCAGGTGGATGACAAACGTTGCGGATTCCGCCACGTTTGTCATCCAGCCGGGGAGATTTGACCCGCGGGCGGTGGCGCTCGCGGCCCTCGTCGCGTTCGTTCTGTTACTCGCCGGTACTGACTGGGGTCTGCTCGGCGCGGTGGGCGGCTGGCTCCTGATCGTCTGGCTGCTCGCTCGCGGGGACCGCCAGCCGCTCGCGGCGGGGGCCGTGTTCGCGGGAGTCCTTGCTTTGGGTGCTTTGCTGTTCGCGCTCGGCGGCGGGCTCGGGCTCGAGGTCGCGCTGCGCCGCGCCGGCCGCGCTGCGCTGCTCGTGCTCGTGGCCACCTGGTTGCGCTCGGCCGCCGGGGTGCGCGGGCTCCGCGAGGTGTTCCATCGCGTGCTCGGCCGCCTGCGCCGGCTGCCGTCCGCCCCGGAGGCAGTGGCCGTGCTCGACGCGATCGCATCCGAGCGCCGGCTGGCCGAGTCGGCGCGCTCGCTGGCGCGGCTGGTCAGCGCGGCTCCGAAGCGACCGCGCGCCCTGCTGGACGCGGTGCTGGCGTGGGTACGGCGCGAGGCGGAGGCGTATCGCGCCGCGCCGCCGGCGCCGCCGCTTCGGCTGTCCGCGCGCCCGGTGGACTGGGCACTGATCGCGTCGGCCCTGGCACTGGCCTCCTCGGTGCTGTTTTTCGGCACCGGGGGCGGGTAGCCATCAGCCATGACGACCAAGAGCCAGTTCAACGCCGAGGAGTGGGAGGCCGTCGCGCGGGCACCCGCGCTAGCGGCCCTCATGGTCATGATGGCCGACCGCGGGGGGACCATCCGCGAGAGCCTGGCGCTCGGCAGGGCCTACGCAGAGGCGCGGCGCGACGGGGGCAGCGAGCTGATCGAGCAGCTCGTCTCGTCGCCGCCCAGCCTCGATCCCAACTCGCTCGGCCAGCCGGACCAGCTCCGCCAGCAACTGCCCGAGCGCATCCGCGAGGCGGTGCGTCTCGTCGAGGAGAAGGGGACGCCCGAGGAGGTGGAGGACTACAAGAGCTTCATCCTGCGCGTGGCCGACGTGGTTGCCCATGCGCACAAGGAAGGCGGCGTGCTCGGGATCGGCGGCAAGGAGGTCTCCGAGGACGAGCGGGCGGTGCTCGACCAGCTGACCCGCGAGCTCGGGACGACCGCGGGCTAGCGGTGTTCCTCTTCTTCTCGAACCGGCTCGGCTGTGCCGGCTCGCTGCTCGTCTCCGCGGCCGTGACGTTGGTCCTGCTGCTCCTCCTCGGAGTCGTCGACTTCCGCTAGCCGCGGGCGGACAGCAGCAGGTTGTAGAAGAGCGCGGGGGGCAGGCGCGGCTCGAGCAGGGAGCGGTCGAGCGCCTGGAGCAGCAGGTAGCCGCGGTGCGCGTAGACGCGCCAGGCCCAGGGCACGTCGAGCGGGTCGGCGGAGGCCTCGAGCGTCCGGTTCGCCCAGCCGAACAGACCGGCCACGAGCTCCTCGCCGCCCACGCGCACCTCGCTGAAGCCTGCCGCCGAGACGTGCCCCGCGAGCTCCGCGGGCGTGAAGGCGTGTACGTCCACCACCCGCTCGAGAGCGTCCTCCTCACCGCCGCCGTTGCCGTTCTCAGGGCGCGGGGCCGCGCCCATCACGGCACGCCACAGCGGCGCCACCGCGTTGGCGCCCCGCTTCGGCCAGGCCGCGATGCGGTCGCCGTAATGGGACGGCTCGCCGCAGAAGGCGACCACGCCGCCGGGACGCAGCACGCGCCGGAACTCGCGGAAGGCCGCGTCCAGATCGGGCAGGTGGTGGAGCACCGCGTGGCCGAAGACGAGGTCGAACGAGGCATCCTCGAAGGGCAGCTCGGCCGCCTCGCAGGCGGCGGTCTCCACGGAGAGCCCGAGCTCTCCGGCGGAGCGCTCCAGCCTGCGCAGCATGCCGGGCGAGATGTCGGTGGCGACGGCGTCGCCGACCACGCCGGCCAGCAGCAGGTTGAGCGAGAAGTAGCCCGTGCCGGCGCCGATCTCGAGCGCGCGGGCATAGCGGCGCGGCTCGTGCCCGAGCGCCTTTCGCAGCTTGCCGACCACCTGCGCCTGGCCGATCGCGCCGTAGTCGATGCCCCACTTCGAGTCGTAGTGCTCCGCGGCGAGGTCGTGGTAGCGGACGTTGGCGTCCCTGATGTTCTCCGCGCTCCTCATTCGGCGGCAGGAGCCTAGTACCTAGACTGCCCCGCCCATGCAGGAGACGGTCCAGAGAGCCCAGCCGGAGGGCGTGCCGCCGCTCGAGCTCACCGGCGAGCGCACGCTCCCGGACGTGCCCGCCGAGAACTACTGGTTCCGGCGGCACCTGGCCGTCTACGAGTGGGTCGCCGAGCGCTGCGCGGGCCGCGACGTGGTCGACATGGCCTGCGGCGAGGGCTACGGCGTGGAAGTGCTCGCCGGGCGCGCGCGGCACGTGACCGGCGTGGACGCCAACCCGGAGGCGTACGAGCACGCCCGCGTCAAGTACACGCGTCCGGGCGTGCGCTTCGAGCGCGCTCTCGTGGAGAGCTATGACGAGCCCTGCGACGCCGTCGTCTTCCTACAGACGATCGAGCACGTGCCCGACCCTGAGGCGGTGCTGCGGCACTTCCGCGACATGCTGCGCCCGGGCGGCGCTGTCTTCGTGTCCACGCCGAACCTGCTCACGCTGGCGCCGCCCGGCGCGGACAAGTCGGACAACCCCTGGCACCTGAAGGAGTACCGCGCGGAGGAGTTCCGGGCGCTGTGCGAGAGCGTCTTCGGGCGGGTCGAGCTGCTCGGCCTCTTCCACGCGCGCACGCTGCGCGCGCACGAGCTCGCGCTGCGGATGGGCTGGGACCGCGTCCACGCCGCGCTGAGGATCACGAAGCCCTTCTACGACCGCTTCACGCCGGCGATCTCCGCGCGCGACTTCGCGCTGCGGGCCGGTCCGCTCGACCGCGCTCTCGACTTCGTTGCGGTGCTCCGCCCTTGAGCCGGCGACCCGAGGGGGGAGCGCTCGCGCTGGTGCTCCACTCGCACATGCCGTACGTGGAGGGCTTCGGCACCTGGCCGTTCGGCGAGGAGTGGCTCTGGGAGGCGGTCGCCTGCGTGTACCTCCCGCTGCTCGACCTGCTCGACGGCGTACCGGTCACGCTCGGGCTCACGCCCGTCCTCTGCGACCAGCTCGACGCGATGCGCGGCGACGCCGGCGACCGCTACGTGAGCTTCCTGCGCGACGTGCGTGCGCCCATCCACGCGGAGGACGCCGAGGGGCTCGAGCGCGGCGGCGAGCCCGAGCTGGCCGCCGAGGTGCGCCGCGCCGCCGCCGACTACGCCTACGCCGAGCGCGCCTTCGAGGAGCGCGGGCGCGATCTGGTGCCGGCCTTCGCGGCGCTCGAGCGCGTCGAGCTGTGGACCTCGGCCGCCACGCACGGCCTGCTGCCGCTGATGGCCACGGACGCCGGGATGCGCTTCCAGGTGGCCACCGGCACGGCCGCTCACCTGCACCGCTTCGGTCGCTGGGAGGGAGGGTTCTGGCTGCCGGAGTGCGCCTACGTTCCGGGGCTCGAACGCGAGCTGGCCGACCACGGCGTGCGCGCTTTCTGCGTGGACCAGACCGACGTGCCCGGCTTCGACCACCTCGTGCCGGTGGCCACCGAGGCGGGACCGGTGGCGGTGCCGATCCACTGGGAGATGGTCGAGCTCGTGTGGGACAAGGCGGGCTACCCGGCTCACGACTCGTACCGCAACTACTGGGGCCGCACGGTCCACGACCTGAAGCCCTGGAGCAACGCCGGCACGGCCTACGACCGCGCGGCGGCGCTCGAGCTGGCCCGCGAGCACGCGCGCGACTTCGTGAGCCGTGCAGCCGAGCGGCTCGAGGGCGGCGGACTGGTGTGCTGCGCGCTCGACACGGAGCTGCTCGGGCACTGGTGGTACGAGGGGCTCGCCTGGCTCGGCGCGGTCGTCGAGGAGGCCGAGGCGCAGGGCGTGCGGCTCGTGACCGTGTCGGAGGGCATCGAGCTCGCCGAGCCCGCGGCGCGGGCGCTCGCGCCCTCGACCTGGGGTCACGGAAAGGGCTTCGCCACCTGGGATGCGCCGCCGGTGGCCGAGATGGCCTTCGAGGCGCGCGCGGCGGAGCTCAGGACGGTGGCGGCGCTGGCGACTCACGGCGCGTCGAGCGACGCGGCGAAGCGGGCCGTGCGCGAGCTGCTCGCCATGCAGGCCAGCGACTGGGCCTTCATGATCACCCGCGACCTCGCCGCCGACTACCCCGCCGAGCGGATGCGCCGCCACGGCAGCTCCCTCGACGAGGCGCTCACCGCTCTGACAGACTCAGGAGCCGCTCCGGAGCCGTGGGTTCGCGGTCTGGCGCCTCACCTCGACCTCTCCCCACTCACGACTCCCTAGATCGCATGCGCGCGCTCATCCTCTCCTGGGAATACCCACCGCTGATCGAGGGTGGGCTCGCCCGCCACGTGCGCAAGCTGGCGGAGAACATGGCCGCGCAGGGCGTCGACGTCCACGTGATCGCGCGCGGCCGTGAGGAGGATCCGGCCGAGGAGGAGAAGGGCGGGGTGCTCGTTCACCGCGTGCGCGAGCCCGAGCGCCCGCGCGACCTGAGCGAGTTCGTCGCGTGGATCGAGCACATGAACTCGGACATGCTGGCCGTGGGTGTCGAGGTGGGGGACCGCTACGACTTCGACGTCGTGCACGGCCACGACTGGCTGGTCGCCTCCGCCGGCGACCACCTCGCCAAGCGCTTCCGGGCGCCGCTCGTGGTGACGATCCACGCCACCGAGTACGGCCGCCACCAGGGCTGGGTCGACAAGCACCCCCAGTCCTACATCCACGGTGTGGAGCGCTGGATGGCGAACCGCGCCGAGCGCGTGATCACCTGCTCGGCCTACATGCGCGAGCACGTGGCGGACATCTACGGCCTCGAGGAGGAGCGCGTTCACGTGATCCCGAACGGGATCGACCCGTCCGAGCTCGTGCCGGTCGACGACCTCGACGCGCTCCGCTCGAGCTTCGCCGCGCCCGACGAGAAGCTCGTGCTGCTGGTGGGCCGGCTCGTCTACGAGAAGGGCTTCCAACTCGCGCTCGAGGCGCTGCCGGACCTGATCGAGCGGCTCGGCAACGTGCGCTTCCTGGTGGCCGGCTCGGGCACCGCCGAGCAGGAGCTGCGCGAGCAGGCCAGCCGGCTCGGGCTCGACCGGCACGGCACCTTCCTCGGCTGGATCGGCGACGACATGCTGCACTCGCTCTACCGGATCGCCGACCTGACCGTGGTGCCCTCGATCTATGAGCCTTTCGGCCTGGTGGCGCTCGAGGCGATGGCGTCGGGCTGTCCCTGCATCGTGGCCGACACCGGCGGGTTGCGCGAGATCGTGCCCTCCAACGAGCGCGTGGGGCTGCGCTTCAACGGCGGCGACCCGGAGCATCTCGCGGTGATGGTGG
>JAXDIL010000056.1:0-18523 GCA_034664005.1 Thermoleophilaceae bacterium
CACGAGCTGCCCGCCGACGACGTATACATCGGCCCCTCGGACTACGTGCCGTGGCTCACCGATCGCAAGTGGGCGCACATCAGGCTCGAGGGCGAGGCCTTCGGCGACGTGCCGCTGACGCTCGAGGCGAAGCTCGAGGTCTGGGACTCGCCGAACTCGGCGGGCATCGTCATCGACGCGGTTCGCTGCTGCAAGCTCGCGCTGAACCACGGCCTGGGCGGCCCGATCGAGGGCGCCTCGGCGTACCTGATGAAGTCGCCGCCGGAGCAGCACCCCGACCCGGTCGCCCGCGACATGGTCGAGGACTTCATCGCCGAGCACGGCGGAGCGCCGAAGCTGCCGGGCCAAACGCCGACGGCCGCCAAGACCGAGACGACGATCGACACCTAGCGTCTCGCGCCGGGCTCAACGACAGCATTGAGGTCAGGGACAGTCCTGGGTAGGGGTCCATATAGACCCCCTAGGCAGGACCGTCCCTCTCCTTCAGTGCTGTAGTTCGTGAATCGCGGCATATCCTCCGGGGGTGCCCTTCAGCATCGCTCAGGTCACTCCCTGGCCCTGGGAGCAGCACCATGAGGTGAACCGGTTCGTCGAGCGGCTCTCGGACGAGCTGTGCGCGCGGGGGCATCGGGTGGTGGTCGTGGCGCCCTCGGAGTCGCGCGAGCTGATCCGCGAGGGGCGCGCCACCGTCGATGCCATGCGCACGAATCCCGATGCGCTCTGGGCCGAGCCGGGGTGCGCATCCGTGCTGGCCGTGGGCCAGTCGCTGCCGTTCCGGCGCGGCGGCTCGGTGTCGCTCCCGCTCGACGTCTCGCGCACCCTCGAGGAGCTGCTCGACCGCGCCGAGCTCGACTTCCTCCATGTGCACGAGCCGTTCGCGCCCAGCGCGGCGTCGGCGGCGCTGCGTCACTCGCGCGCGCTGAACATCGGGACGTTCCACTCGACCACCGAGCGCTTCGTGTCGACACAGGTGGCGCGCAAGGTCGTGGAGCTGCTGTTCGGCAGGCTCGACGGACGCACGGCGAGCTTCGCGGCCACCCGTGACCTGATCGACCGCTACTTCCCCGGCAACTACACGGTGATCCAGCCGGGCGCCGACCTGAGCGAGCGCGCGGCGACGAGACACGACGGGCCGCCCGAGATCGTCTTCTCGGACGCCGAGGAGCGTGGGGCGCTGCGGCTCTTCATCCGCGCGCTGCGCCGCCTTCCGACCGACGTCGACTGGCGGGCGACGATCTGGCTGCGCGACCCGGCGACGGCGACGGCGCCCGCGCTCTCGCGGCGCCTGCGCGAGCGGGTCACGCTCGCCGGCCCGGCGGACGGCTCGGAGGCACAGCACCTCGCCAGGGCCACGATCGCGGTGGCGGCCTCGGCGGGCACGGCCCCGGCGCCCCAGCTCGTGCTGCGCTCGATGGCGGGCGGCGCGGTGCCGGTCGTCTCGCGCCTGCCGCAGTACGAGGAGCTTCTGAAGGAGGGCGAGCTGGGGCTGCTCTTCGAGCCGCGCGACGCCATCACCCTCGCCGCCCAGCTCGAGCGCCTCGTCCGCGACCCCAGCCTCGTGGCGCGCTACTCCGGCGCGGTCGCCAAGGCGCGTCCGGAGCTCGACTGGTCGCGCGTGGCGGACGAGTTCGAGGCCCTCTACGAGCGCGTGGCCGCGCGCCGCCACGACCCGGACGGGCGTCCGCAGGTGCGCAAGCGGCTCGGCTCGCGCGACTTCGTGGACGTCGACCTCCACATGCACACCGACCATTCGCCGGACTGCGCCACCCCGGTGGACACGCTGCTCGAGACCGCCAAGAAGGTCGGCCTGGGCGCGATCGCGATCACCGACCACAACGAGATCTCGGGCGCGCTCGAGGCGCGCGAGCGTGCCAACGGGATCAAGGTGATCGTGGCGGAGGAGGTGAAGACGGCGGACCAGGGCGAGGTGATCGGCCTCTTCATCGAGGAGAAGATCCCGCGCGGCATGACGCTCCAGGAGACGATCGCGGAGATCCGTCGCCAGGGGGGCCTCGTTTATGTCCCCCACCCCTTCGACCGGATGCATGCGGTCCCGGACTACGAGCACCTGCTGGACGTGGTGGAGGACATCGACGCGATGGAGGTCTTCAACCCGCGCGTGGCGTTCTCCGCGTTCAACGAGGAGGCCGCGCGCTTCGCCGCCAAGTACCGCATCGTCGCGGGCGCCGGCTCGGACAGCCACGTGGCTCAGGGGCTCGGCTCGGTGAAGATCCGCATGCGCGACTTCGACGGCGCGGAGGAGTTTCTCGAGTCGCTCAGGGACGCCGACATCGTCCGAAAGCGGCAGTCGCTTCTCTATGTCCAAGCGCTCAAGTTCATCCAGACGCGAGGCAAGAAGTGATGCGCCTCAAAGGAGCGCAGCCCGGTCCGTCAAAAGCCAGGGGGACGGTGCCGGCCACTGACGACGAGATTCGCGAGAAGTACCTCGAGCGCGCCATCCGCGAGCTGAACCAGCTCACGCGCGATATTCAGTCCTGCTCGCACTGCCCGCGCGGGAACCTGATGCCCGTGCTCGGGTCCGGCCACCCGCAGGCCGACATCATGCTGCTCAAGTTCGCGCCCATGCCCTCGGAGATCGAGGAGGGCGTGGCCTTCTACGGACGCGCGGGCAGCGCGCTGATGAAGAGCTTCAAGCGGCTGGGGATCGACCCGCTCGCCGTCTACGGCACCGTCTTCGTGAAGTGCCCGGTTCACGACACCGACGATTGCGCCCCCGCCTGCCGCGCGCGCGTGCTCGAGGAGATCGCGATCGTGCAGCCCCGGATCGTCGTGGTCATGGGCGACGAGGCGATCGAGGAGCTGAACGACCTGCACATCCCGCTGGGCCGCCAGCTCGAGTGGAACCCGGACGAGATCCAGCACCTCACGCCGTCGATCGAAGCCCTCACCGTGCCGGACATCGACCGCTCGCTCGACGACGAGCAGGCCAAGCGCGAGTTCTGGGGCGCCTTCCGCGCGCTCGGCGAGTGGTACGCGGACTTCCCGCCGTACTAGGCTTTAGCCCGTGTCCGAGGCGCGCGTCCTCGTAGTCGCCAATCGCACCGCCGAGAGCCCCGAGCTACTCGATGCGCTGCGTACGCGCACGATGCAGGGACCGTGCGAGTTCACGCTGCTGATCCCGTCCACGCCGCATGGCCTCGCCTGGGCCGGCAACATGCACGGCGGTGGCGATGAGGCCGAGGAGCACCGCCGCGCTTTCGTCGAGGAGCTGCGCGTCGAGGGGCTCAACGTCGGTGACGCGAAGGTCGGCGACCCCGACCCGCTCGCCGCCATCCAGGACGAGTGCAACTTCAGCGACTACGACGAGCTGATCGTCTCGACGCTCCCCCTGCATGTATCGAAGTGGCTGCGGGTAGACCTCCCGCGCAAGGCGAAGGCGGCAACCGGGCTGCCCGTGACCCACGTCGTAGGAAGCGAGACCTGATGGACCTCGAGGAGCACTCCGGCGTCGATCCTGTGATCGAGCGCACCTGTGCCGAGTGCGGCACGAAGCTGACGGACGACGAGATCAAGGCCTCGCTCGAGACCGGCGGGCCGTTCATGTGCACGGTGCACGCGAACGAAGAGGTTGCTCTGGGCGAGGACGTCGCGCCCTAGGGCGCGGCCGAGGGCGCACGCTCCAGCAGCGCCACGCACTCGATGTGCGGCGTCTGCGGGAACATGTCGACGGGCCGGACGCTCTTCAGCACGTAGCCGCCGTCGTCGACGAGCTGGCGCGCGTTCGGCGCGAGCGTCGTCGGGTTGCAGGAGACGTAGACGATCCGCTGTGCCTCGGCCTCGATGATGCGCCGGACCACCTTCTGGGACAGCCCCGCGCGCGGCGGGTCCACCACGAGCACGTCCGGACTGCCCGACTGCTCCAGCAGCTCGCGCATCACCAGCCGGACGTCGCCGGCGAAGAAGCGCGCGTTGTCGACGCCGTTCAGCTTCGCGTTCTCGATCGCGTCCCGGACGGCATCCTCGACCAGCTCGACGCCCCAGACCTCGTCCGCGTCGAGCGCAATCACGAGCGAGATCGTCCCGATGCCGCAGAAGAGGTCGATCACGCGCTCCCGGCCCGTGAGCCCGGCGAACTCCTTGGCGGACTCGTAGAGGCGCTCGGCCATCTCGGTGTTGGTCTGGAAGAAGGCGTCAGGGGAGATCCGGAAGCGGAGGCCCGAGAGCTCCTCCTCGAGCACGGCCTTGCCCTTCACGACCTTGGTGTCGCCGCCGCGCGTGGTCTCGGCCACGCCCTCGGCACGTGTCCAGAGGAACGAGTCAGCGGGCGTGGCGGCGGCAAGCTCGTCCACGCGGAACTCGGAGCCGGCGCTCGTCACGAGACGCGCGTGCACCTGTCCGGTGCGGCGGCCCTCGCGCACCACCAGGTTGCGGAGCACGCCGGTCTGCGTCTCGCGGTCCCAGGCGCCGAGTCCCTCCTCGCGGCACCAGGCCTTCACGGCCTCGCGCACCTCGTTGATGCGCTCTGAGGCGAGGATGTCGTCCTCCACGTCGTCGATGAGGTCGAAGCGGCCGGCTCTGTGGAAGCCGAGTACGAGCTTGCCGTCCTCGGCCTCGCCGAAGGAGTACTCGAGCTTGTTGCGGTAACGGAAGAGCTGCTCGGCCGGCACGATCGGCTCGACGGGCGGGTCCTCGAAGTTGCCGATCCGCTCGAGCGCGTCGCGGACCTGCGCCTCCTTCTCCGCGAGCTGGCGCTCGTAGGGGAGCACCTGCCAGGGCGCGCCCGGATGCGGCGCCTTCGGCTCGATCCGGTCGGGGCTCGGCTCGAGCAGCTCGACGAGCTCGGCCTCGGCCCACGAGCGCTTCGACTTGCCGATCCGCGCGCGCACGCGGTCGCCCGGCACGGCGCCGCGCACGAACACGACGTAGCCCGTCTCGGTGCGGGCGACACCGGCCCCGCCATAGGCGAGCCGGTCGATTGTCAACTCGAGCTCATCGCCCCTGCGGGGACGAGGGCGAGCGGTCTGCTGTTGGGCGCCTTCCACGACGCCCTATGGTCGCAGCTAGCTCAGCTTCGACTCGATCGTGTTGAGGACGGTCTTCCGGTTGGCGTTGCGGCGCTCGTAGTCGCGCACCTTCCGGAGCTCGGCCGGCGTGAGGTCGCTCAGCCGGCTCACCACCTGGTCGGCCGTGAGGTCGTCGTAGGCGAGGATCGGGAAGTTCGGCCCGACCCCGGCGGCGCGCCGGGCACGGTCCGCCTGGGCGAGCGGCCCCGCCGCCGCGCGAACGGCGCGGCTACGGGCGCCAGAGGCCTGGCCGCGGGCGGCTCCCACCGCTCCGCCGGCCGTCTTGCGCACACCGGAGGTGCGGCCCTCGAGCTCCTTGCGGCCGCGCTCGAGCAGCCCCTCGAGGTCCTTGAGGACGTCGTTCGTCTGCTTGCGGCCCAGGTCTAGCAGCCCGCTGGCCACGCCCTGCGCGTCGGCTGACGTCATCCGCCCGCGCTCCACGGCCTCACTCAGCACCTCTTCGATGCGATCGCGGGTGAGGAGCACCATCTCCATCGGCCCGATCAGGTTCTTGCGGAGCGCCTCGCGGAACTCGGCAACGGTCTTCGCCTCGACGCCCGCGCTGCGCGCGGTGCGCGACGTGCTGCTCGCTGTGGTCTTCGCCGCCTTGCGCGCCTGCTGCTGGCGCCCGCGCGCCTTTCCGCCCTTCTTGGCGGCGGCGGTGCGCTTGGCCGATGTGGAGCGGGAGCTCCCGGACGACGAGCTGGAAGAGCTGCGTGCGCTGGCCGACTTGGTGCGCGAGCTGGCCGGCTTGCTGCGCGAGCTGGCCGACTTGGTCCCCGAGCTGGCCGACTTGCTGCGCGAGCTGGCCGACTTGGTCCCCGAGCTGGCCGCCTTGCTCCGCGCGGAGCTCGATCGCTTCGACCCGCCCCCCGACTTGCCGGTGCTTCGACTCTGCGCCATCTGTTCCCCTCCTGATCCCGCGAACCTATGGTGGGACTCTTCCCCCGAAAGCGGGACTATCTCACCTCGTAAGTCGCGATGACCGGCGCGTGGTCCGAGAGCCGGAGCCGCAGACCGCCCGGCTGCGGCAGCTCACGCTCCTCCGGTGGAAGGCGCCGAGGGCGCCCCGCCACCTCGAGCCCTCGTGAGAGCAGGTGGTCGATCGCGTGGGGCCCGGTCGGGTCACCGAGCCCGAAGCGCTCGCGCAGCTCCTCGAACGGGAGCGGGTTGCGCGCGGGGCGCAGGTTCAGGTCGCCGCCGAACACGAGCGGATCGCCGCCCGACCACTCCACCGCGCTCTCCGCCGCGGCCATGAGCTCGCCCGCCGCCCTATCGGGCAGCCCCGCCGAGGCGTGCAGGTTCGCGACACAGACGGTCTCGCCGCCCGCGAGGCGCACGCGTGCCCACACCATGCGGCGCCGCTCGGGGCGGCGCGCCAGCGTCAGCTTGCGGTGCTCGATGATCCGGCCGGGGGCGCGCACGAAGAGCTGGTTCGAGCCGCCCTCCCACGACGCGATCAGGTCGGGGTTCGCGTTCGCGAGCAAGCGCTGCGCCGGCGGCAGGACGTTGCGCGACGTGAGCACCCGCACGCCGTTCGAGTGCGTGCGCGTGCCGAGCTCGCGAAACCAGAGCGGCGGCGCCTCCTGGAGCAGCGCGACGTCCCACTCGTGCTCCGCGAGCCAGCCCGCGAACTCATCCCGGAGCGGGCGGTTCACCTGCACGTGCGTGGCGTTCCGCTCGGTCACGCGGAGCAGCCTCGAACGCAGCGTGAAGAGGGCCTCGTCGGGAGGAAAGTCGCGGCCGTGGTAGAGATTCCAGCTCAGGACTCGCATGACGAAGCATTTCCTAACCGGCGCGGAGCTTACGGCTGAAGAGCAGCAGCGGCTCCTTGACAGGGCGATCGAGCTTAAGGCCGACCGCCTGTCCTCGCGTGCGCTCGAGGGGAAGTCGGTCGCCCTCATCTTCGAGAAGCCGTCCACCCGCACGCGCGTCTCGTTCGAGACCGGCATCTTCGAATTGGGCGGGAACGCGCTGGTCGTCCGCGAGGGCGAGCTGCAGATGGCGCGTGGCGAGTCGCCGCGCGACATCGCGCTGGTCCTGTCGCGGATGGTCCACGCGATCGGCATCCGGACGGGGCCGCACGCGCTCGTCGAGGAGCTTGCCGAGCACGCCTCGATCCCCGTCATCAACATGCTCACCGAGGAGCACCACCCCTGCCAGGCGCTCGCCGATCTGATGACCCTGCGCGAGCGCTTCGGCCAGCTCGAGGGGCTGAAGCTCGCGTACGTGGGCGACGGGAACAACATGACGCGCTCGCTCCTGATCGCGTGTCGGCTGGCCGGGGTGGAGCTGGCGGTGGCGTCGCCGCCCGAGCTGTCGCTGCCGGAGGCGCCCCCCGTCTCGCCGGGCGAGGCGGTGCGCGACGCCCATGCCATCTACACGGACGTGTGGGTCAGCATGGGCGACGAGGACGACGCCGATCGCCGCCGCGAGCTGCTGGCGCCGTACCGGATCGACGCCGAGCTGCTCGCCCAGGCACGCGACGACGCCATCGTCCTCCACTGCCTACCGGCCCACCCGGGCGAGGAGATCACCGAGGACGTGCTGTACGGGGAGCGCTCTGCCGCGTGGGACGAGGCGGAGAACCGCCTCCATGCCCAGAAGGCGCTGCTCGAGCATCTACTGTTGCCGCGGTGATCAAGCCGCTCGCACCGATACTCGCCTGCCTGGCCCTCGGCCTCGGCCTCGCCGCCTGTGGCGGAGACGACGGTGGTGGGGGATCTCAGGAGCCGGCCGCCAACGGCGGCTCGTCGAGCGGTGGCGGCGTCGAGGTCAAGATGGAGAACGTCCAGTTCAGCCCCAGGGACGTGACCGTGAAGGCCGGGGAGACGATCACGTTCACCAACACCGAGTCGATCCCCCACGACGTGCACAAGACCTCGGGACCCGACGGCGACTTCAGCTCCGGCGAACCCGGCGGCATGGCGCAGGGCGACACCTTCGACCTAACGCTGGATCAGCCCGGCAAGTACGAGTACGTCTGCAAGGTGCACGCGCCCGGCATGTCGGGCTCGATCAGCGTGAAATAGGTCCGGGGGCTCACGCCCCGGTCCCCCGCGACACCTGGCCGGCCGCGGTCACGCCTTGCGCCTCACGCCGAAGCCGCGCAGCAGCAGCAGCGCCGTCTCGCCCAGGCCGCCGCGGCTAGGCAGCAGGCCGAGCTGGGTGGCGGCGGCGTAGAGGTCGAAGAAGCCGCGTGCGCGGCGCACGCCGCCGTCGGCCAGCTCGAGGTAGTGGAGGCCGTGGATCGTCACGAAGCGGTCGGTGGCCGGCAGCAGCTCGCCGAGGTCGGCGCGGTGCGTGCCGAGCGCGCGCCACGGCACGCAGGCGTTCTCACCCCGGAAGAGCGGCGAGGCCGTCGCCTCCAGCCGCAGGTCCGGGAAGGCCTCGCGCAGGCGCGCCGCATGGGTGTCGAGCGCGTCCACTCCGCGCAGGAGATCGACCGCAACCGGGTCCTCGTAGGACACGTCCGGAGTGCAGCACGACTCGAAGCCGCCGCCCTCCCAGCCAGCCCGCCAGCGCTCCGCGAGCGCGTCGACGGCGCCCCGTTCGAGCTCAGTGCTCAAGCTCCGCGAGCCCCTCCTCGGGCGAGGACGCCTGCGCGTACAGCCGCCGCGGGATGCGGCCCGCCAGGCGCGCCTCGTAGCCCGCCTCGACCGCCTTGCGCATCGCGCCTGCCATCGCGACCGGATCGGCGGCGCGCGAGATCGCGCTCGCGAGCAGCACCGCGTCGCAGCCGGCCTCCATCGCCTGCGCGGCGTCAGAGGCGGTGCCCACGCCGGCGTCGAGGATCACGGGCACGCGTGCCTGCTCCACGATCAGGCGCAGGTTGTACGCATTGTTGATGCCCATGCCGCTCCCGATCGGCGAGCCGAGCGGCATCACCGCGGCGCAGCCGGCGTCCTCGAGCCGGCGCGCCAGGATCGGATCGTCGTTCGTGTAGGGCAGGACCGTGAAGCCGTCCGCCACCAGCTCCTCGGCGGCCACGAGCAGCTCGGCCGGATCAGGCAGGAGCGTGCGGTCGTCGCCGATCACCTCGAGCTTTACCCAGTCGGTCTCGAGCGCCTCGCGGGCGAGTTGCGCCGTGGTCACGGCCTCGCGCGCGGTGAAGCAGCCGGCCGTGTTGGGGAGCACGTCGACGCCGGTCTCCTCGAGCACCTCGACGAGCGAGCCGCGGGCCGTCGGGTCCACGCGCCGCATCGCCACGGTGGCGAGCTCTGCGCCGGACTCGCGAGCCGCCTCGGCCATCACCTGGAGGTTGCGGAAGCCGCCGGTGCCGAGGATGAGCCTCGACTCGAGCCGACGGCCGGCTATCTCGAGGGCGCTCACGAGCCCCCCTGAACCGCGTGGAGAACCTCGACCTGCTGGCCGTCGCGCACCTCAGTGGTGGCCCAGGCCCCACGCGGGACGACCTCGCCGTCGACGGCCACCGCGACACCGCGGCCGTCGGGTGCGCCGATCGCGTGCACCGCCGTCTCGACCGTGGCGCGCTCGCCGAGCTCGCGTGACTCGCCGTTGAGCGTCACGACGGTCACGCGCGTACGCCTCGGAAGCGTGCCGGCGTGAGCGCCTCGAACTCGTCCGGCAACCCGTCGCCCGCCAGCAGTGCCGCCACGGCGTCGCCGGTGATCGGGGCGAGCAGGACGCCGTTGCGCCAGTGGCCCGTCGCCCAGATCAGTCCGTCGAGTTCGCCCGCGCCCACCACGGGCGCGTTGTCCGGGGTGGCGGGCCGGAGGCCCGCTCGGGCGCCGACCAGCTCCAGCTCGCCCACCTCGGGCAGCACCTCCCAGGCCGCTTCGAGCAGGCGGAAGACACCGTCCGCGGTGACGCTCGTGTCGAAGCCCTGCTCCTCCATCGTCGCGCCGAGGACCACCCGTCCGTCACCGCGCGCGACGAGGTAGCAGCGCGGCGTCCGGAGCACCCTGTCGAACGGCTCCGGCATGGCGCCGCGCGTGCGCAGCTCGAGAATCTGGCCCTTCACGGGACGCACGGGCGGTCCGTCGTCGAGCGGCGCGAGCGAGGCGCTCCATGGGCCGGCGGCCACCACCACCTGCTCGCACTCGACCGCGCCGGCGCTCGTCCGGATCCCGGTGACCGCCGAGCCGTCGTGCTCGATCGCCTCGACGGTCATGCCCAGCTCGACCTCCTCGACGGCGGCCGCCAGCGCGCGGACGGTCGCGCGCGGGTCCGCGCTGCCGTCCTGCGGCGCCAGGATGCCGCCCGCGATCCGTGGCGAGAGGCCCGGCTCGAGCGCGCGGCAGCGCGACGGCGGCAGCCACTGGGAGTCGAGCCCGAGCGAGCGCTGGAAGTCGTGCAGGCGCCGGAGCGCCTCGGCGTCGTCGCGGTCGGCGGCAACCACGAGCGCGCCGCTGTCGCGATAGCCGGTCGGCAGCCCGGTCACCTCCTCGAGCTCGGCCGCGAAGCCCGGCCAGCGCTCACGCGCCAAGAGATTCACGCGCAGCGGGCCCTCCTCGCCGAAGTCCGCCTCGGTCACCGGGGCGAGCATGCCCGCCGCCACGTCCGAGGTTCCCGCCCCTACCGACTCGGCGCGGTCCACCACGAGCACCGACAGGCCGCGCTTGCGCGCGCGCCATGCGCACGACAGGCCGATGAGGCCTGCGCCTATTACGACGGCGTCGTAGCGTGTGCTCCGCGGCAGCTCCATCACCTTCCCTTCGCGGGCATTACCCCGGTCAGGTTCTACGGTCGGCGGCGCCGCAGCCGCCCTCTCAGCCCGGTCCGCCCGAGCTCCCGTTGTGTACGGAGCGAAGTCTAGAGCCGTCGCGTGGGGTAGTCGTCCGGTCGTGCCACGCCGTCGTCGCGTCCCATGAACACAACTGCGAGCGATATGACGAGGCCGATGATCCCCACGACCATCAGGATCAGGCCGACGGTGTCGATCTCGACGCCCTCGACGCTGACGTTGACCGCGTAGCGCAATATCGCGCCCACCGCGATCAGGAATATCGACGTTCCAATTCCCATTCTGATACGGCTTTAGGGGCCGCTCAGCGGACGCTAGCAGGGGCAGCGACCGCAACCTCGAGCCTGGTGCGTGTTGGAACGCGCGGAATTGCCATGAAACGACTGAGCCTGCTCTTCATCCTCCTGTCGGCCGTAGCCGCGCCCGCCGCGAGCGCCTCGGGCGAGCAGCTCCTGATCATGCAGGACAACTCCCGGATGCTCGGCCAGCCGGAGGCGACCGCCGGCGAGTTCCGCTCGCTCGGCGCCGACGTCGTGAAGATCCAGATCCACTGGCGCGACGTGGCGCCGGCCGGTCGAAGGAAGCCGGACGGGTTCGACGCAACCGACCCGTCGAGCTACCACTGGGACACCTCTCCCGGGGCGGTCGGCGCGGTCATCGCCGCGGGCATGCGCCCGTACCTGAGCATCGGCGGCCCGGCGCCCGATTGGGCCAGCGGCAACCGCGGCCGGCCCGGCACCTACCGGCCGAGCGCGAAGGAGTTTCGCCTGTTCGCCCAAGCCGCCGGGCGCCAGTTCTCGAACGTGCAGATCTGGTCGTTGTGGAACGAGCCGAACCTCTACTCCTGGCTCAGCCCGCAGCGGAAGAACGGCGTTCCGCAGGCGCCCTCGATCTATCGCAGGCTGTACCTCGCGGGGCACGCAGGACTCGTGGACTCGGGCCACGGGGCTGACCGGATCCTGCTGGGCGAGCTGATGCCGCGCGGCGGCAGGTCGGGGAAGAAGATCCGCCCGCTGACGTTCCTGCGTGAGCTCGCCTGCCTCGACAGCAACTACCGCCAGTACCGCGGCCGCGCGGCGCGCAGTCGCGGCTGCGGGACGGTCGGCCGCATCCCCGCCTCCGGACTCGCCTACCACCCCTACACGCTGCCGTCGGGACCGCGCGCGGCCGAGCTTCCCGACGATGCCTCGATCGGCCAGCTCGACCGCGTGGTGCGCACGCTCGACGCGCTTGGCCGGCACGGCAAGCTGCCGAAGCGACTGCCGATCTGGATCACCGAGTTCGGCTACCAGACGAGCCCTCCGGACCCCGTCTTCGGCATTCCGCTTCGGCGCGCCGCCGCCTTCATGGACGTGAGCGAGTGGATCGCCTTCCGCGACAAGCGCGTGGCGAGCTACGCGCAGTACACGCTCGTCGACGAGCCGCCACGCTCCGAGGGGCGCCCGTTCGCGCGCTGGGGCACATGGCAGTCCGGGTTGCGCTTCCACGACGGCCGCGCCAAGCCGCGCGTCTACGACGCGTTCCGGATGCCGTTCCTCGTCCGCTCGCTCGGCGGGAACGCGGTCGAGCTCTTCGGCGGCGGCCGCGGCGGGCCGGGGCAGATCGCCAGGATCGCCGCCAAGGAGCCGGGGCGCCGCTACCGTTCGGTGGCGTCCGTGCCGGTGAACGAGGCCGGCTACTTCAGGCAGATCCTTCCGCTTAAGAACGCGTTCCGCCAGACATTCAGGGTCAAGCTGGGCGGGATCACCCGAACCACTCGGCCCGTTGCACCCTGACCCGTAGACGCACCTGACCCCGTAGCGAGGAGCTCCTTCGTGTTTGCCGTACCCCGCCCGACCCGAGTCCTGCTGGCCGCGCTTGTCGCGGCGACCGCGCTGCTGACCGGCTGCCTCTTCGATGCCAGTGAGAGCAGAGCCGCCCGCGGGATGGAGTTGGCGATCCAGGACGACGCCGTCTTCGTAGGCGCGACCTACACGAACTGGCAGGGGGACAAGCCCTTCAACTACAGCCGCCCGCTCGGCATCACTCGCCAGCGCGTGAACATGCTGTGGTCCTACGTGCTGCCGGTGCACGAGTACAGCGCGCGCAACAAGCCGGCCGAGCTCCACTACGACTTCAGCCTGTTCGACGCCCTGATCGACCGTGCCGCGAAGCACGGTCAGCGCATCCACATCTCGCTCACCGGACCGGCGCCGCGCTGGGCGAACGCGAGGCGCTTCACCGCGCGGCGTGCGTGGTACAAGCCGAACGCCACGGAGTTCGGCAAGTTCGCGGCAGTGGTCGCGGAGCACTTCAAGGGCCGTGTCGACCGCTACAGCATCTGGAACGAGCCGAACTGGAAGACCTGGCTCGGCCCGCTCAAGTCGGGACCGGCGCTGTACCGCTCGCTGTACGTGAAGGGCTACGACGCCATCAAGGCCGCCGACCCGGCCGCGAAGGTCCTGATCGGCGAGACCGCCCCGACCGGCCGGGCCGGCTGGTCCACCTCGCCGCTTGCCTTCATGCGCGCGGTCACGTGCGTGAACGTGAAGTACAGGCGCACGCGCTCGTGCCCGAAGCTGAAGGCCGACGGCTACGCGCACCATCCGTACGACTTCGCCCACGCGCCGAACTTCCAGTACCCCGGCGCGGACAACGTCACGATCGGGACGCTGTCGCGGCTCACCCGTGCGCTCGACAAGCTGTCGCGCGCCGGCGTGCTGCGGACGAGCGGCGGCGGCCGCATGCCGCTGTACCTGACCGAGTACGGCTACTTCGCGTCAGGTCACAGGGCCCTGCCGGCACGCACGCGTGCCCGCTACCTCCAGCAGGCCTACACGATCGCGCTCAAGAACCCGCGCGTGAAGAGCCAGCTTCAGTACCTGCTCGTGTCGCCGCCGCGCACCGCGCGCGCGTCGTTCTTCGACCTCGGGCTGGTGTCGCAGAGCGGCAAGCGGAACGCGGGCTACAACGCCCTCCGGCGCTGGTTCAACGTGAACCGCGGCAAGGTCAAGCGCCCGGGCGCCGCGGGGAGCACGTGCTCGGCCGCGGCGCTTCGCGGCGGAGTCGACATGGTCCAGCTGCGCGACAAGGAGCTGGACGACGACGCGCTGCTCGCGGCGGCCGCGCGCTTCCGCGCGGCCTGCACCGAGCACGGTGCGCTGTTCTGGCTGAACGACAGGCCCGACCTCGCCCTCGCCGCGGGCGCCGACGGCGTCCACGTCGGCCAGGACGACGATTCGCCGGCCGCGGTGCGCGAGCGGGTCGGCGACGCGCTGCTGATCGGGCTGTCCACGCACTCGCCGGAGCAGTTCGACGCGGCGCTCGAGTCAGAGGCGGACCAGCTCAGCGTCGGCCCGGTCTGGGAGACGCCGACAAAGGCCGGGCGCCCGGCCACGGGCCTCGACTACGTGCGCCACGCCGCAGCACACGGCGGCTCGCGGCCCTGGTTCGCGATCGGCGGCATCGACGCGACGAACGTCGGCGAGGTCGTCGCGGCGGGCGCTCGCCGCGTGGTGGTGCTGCGGGCGATCCGCGACGCCGCCGATCCGCAGTCGGCCGCTCAGACCCTCCGCTCGGCGCTCCCGGACTAGCGGGCTAGCGCCGGGCCGCGCGCTTGAACGCGCGCAGCGCGGGCTGCGGCTTGGCCTCGCCGTCGACTATCCGCACGAGGCCGGAGTAGTCGAACAGATCGTCGGCGCCCTTGTAGCTCGTGCCCCAGGTGTACCAGTAGATCCGCTGCAGCCCGAGGCGGCGAGCGTTCTTCGCTCCGAGTGAGTACAGCTCGGTGAGCCGGCGCGCCATCCCGCTCTCCGTCGTGTACCAGCGGCGCTGCCATTCGGGGTCGGGCCGGGGCACCTCGCCCTTGGCCGCCGGGAAGGTCGTCTCGGTGATCCAGATCGGCTTGCGCCGCTCGTGGAAGCGCCTCAGCACGTGGCGGGTGAGCCGCGTCGCGGTCATCACGAAGCCCGGCCGCCCCGTGAAGATGTTGATGGCCGCGACGTCGAACTTGCCGCGCACGCCGTGGTGGTAGAGCTTCGCGAGCAGCCGCCAGCTCGCGTCGGCGAGCCCCGCGAGCACGACCTTCGCGCCCGGGTCGACCGCCTTGATGGCGCGCCGCGCCTGCCCGAGGAGGTCCGTGTACGGGCCCATCCACGCGTCGGCCCCGTCGTCCGGTGGGCGGTACCAGTAGAAGCCGAGGTGGGGCTCGTTCCAGATCTGCCACTCGCGCAGAGGGCGCCGCGCGAGCTCCGGACGCTCGTCCCAGAAGGTGCCGCCCGGGCCGTAGCGCTCCACGAGGAGGCCCACGAACCACGCGAAGTCGGCAGGGCGCTCCGGCGGAGAGCCGGCCCGCTCGGCGTACTTCCTGGCCCAGCCGGGCGTGTAGAGCACCACCGGCAGCAGCCGGATCCTGCTTAGCGTGGCGCGCTCGACCTGCTCGTCGATCGCGCTCCAGTCGAGCGGCCCGCTGGGCGTGGGCTGAGCGTGCGCCCAGGAGAAGACCACGCGCGCGGTCTCGACGCCCGAGCGCCCCATGAGCGCCCACTGCTCGTCCATCGCCTCCAGGCTCGTGCCCGCCGCGGCGCGATCCCACATGACGCCGTGGAACAGCTTCGGCGCGCGCGGCACGGCCGCGTTCGCCGCAGGAGCTGCGGCGATCAGCATGACTGCAAGGACCGAGAGCACGGCCAGGCGCTTCATCGCGAGCACAGAACCCGGCAGCCTAGGGATCGATGCGCCGGTAACGTCCGGACGCGATGGCCAAGAAGCGCAAGCGTGCCGGGCAGACGCCCAAGCGGCGGCCGGCCCCGTCCGGCGAAGCGCCGGCTCCCTCCGGCGAAGCGCAGGGCGGTTACGCGCGCGGCCGGGCGAAGGACGAGGCGGCGCGCGCGGCGCTCACGCCGCTCGGGCCCGGTGAGCGCCCCACCGCGGTCACCGTCGGCGCGGCCGTCGCCGGGCTGCTGGCTGCCGCGAACCTGATCGCGGTGGTCGCGGGCTGGGACGGCGCCGCCGGGAGCGACGACCGCGCCCGCGCGATCGCGGGCAGCCTGCTCGTGACCGGCCTCCTGTGCGCCGTCGCCTGGGGCATGTGGAACGCCAGGTACTGGGCAGTGCTCGGCATGCAGACGCTGCTGGCCCTCACCCTGATCGCCTCCACGCTCGGGCTGGTCACGGCCGGCAGCGCGGGCGCGATTTTGGTCCTGATCGTGATCATCGTGCTGGCCGGCACGCTGTTCTGGTTCATGGTCAAGGCCATGGCGCGCATCCAGATGCCCGAACGGCCAAGTCGCGCCCGTTAGATAGCCTCACCGCCGTCATGCCGGAGCAGAAGTACGACTGCATCGTGATCGGATCGGGCCCGGGCGGCTACGTGGCCGCGATCCGGGCCGCTCAGCTTGGGCTGAAGACGGCCGTCGTGGAGAAGGCCAACACGGGCGGTCGCTGCCTGAACGAGGCCTGCATTCCCGCGAAGGCGATGCTCCGCGTGGCCGAGGTCTTCCACGAGACGCAGCACGCGAGCGACTTCGGCATCAAGGTCGAGGGCGCGTCCGTGGACTACTCCGGCGCGACCAAGCACCGCGACAAGGTCATCAAGACGCTCACGAGCGGTGTGGCGATGCTGTTCGAGAAGAACAAGATCGACCTGATCGAGGGGTTCGGCTCGGTCACCGACGACGCCAACGTGAAGATCGGCGGCCAGTTCGACGGCACCGAGATCGAGACCGACCGCGTGATCCTCGCCGTCGGCTCCGTGCCGAAGCCGCTCCTCGGCCTCAACTTCGGCAAGCGCATCCTCGACACCGCCGGGATGTGGCTTCTCAACGAGCAGCCGAAGAAGCTGTGCGTGATCGGCGCGGGCGCATCCGGCACGGAGATCGCCTCCGCACTCGGGCGGCTCGGCACCGAGGTGACGCTGCTCGAGGCGCTCGACCAGATCCTCCCGCTCGAGGAGCCCGAGATCGCGAAGGCCGCCGCGCGCGAGATCAAGAAGCAGAACGTGCGCATCGAGACCGGCGCCAAGGTGGAGGGCGCCAAGGCCTCCGACGACGGCGTGAGCGTCACCTTCAACGGCGAGACGGGCGAGTTCGACTACCTGGTGATCGCCGCCGGCCGCGCGCCCGACGTGGAGGGCCTCGGACTGGAGGAGGCCGGCATCGAGCGCGACGACCGCGGGCTGATCAAGGTCGACGGCCGCCTGCGCACGACCCGCGAGGGCGTGTGGGCGATCGGCGACATGGTCCCCGGGCCCGCGCTCGCCCACAAGGCCTCCGACGAGGGCATCGTCGCCGTGGAGGACGCCGCCGGGAACGAGGTCCACGAGCTCGACTACGGCTTCATCCCAGCCGTGACCTTCTGCCACCCGCAGGTTGCCTCGTTCGGCATGACCGAGAAGGCGGCGAAGGACGCCGGCTACGACGTGGTGGTCGGCAAGGTCCCGATGGGCGCCGTGGGCGCCCCGACCGTCTACGGCGACCGCGGCGGCATGGTCAAGATCGTCGGCGACAAGCAGTACGGCGAGCTGCTCGGCGGCCACATCGTCTCCGTGAAGGCCGCCGACCTGATCCAGGAGCTCGTGACCGCACGCGAGCTCGAGGGCGGCTACTCAGAGGTCGCCCGCACCGTGCACGCCCACCCGTCGTTCGCCGAAGCGGTCATGGAGGCCGCCCGGGCGACGGACGGCTGGCTGATTCACGGCTAGAGCTGGCTCGCGCCGATAAGGCCGACGAGGCCGACGGCGAAGCCAGTGAGGATCAGGTCGAAATGGCGGCGCATGGCGATTATCTCCGCCCGCAGCTCATGCATCTCGGCGCGCATGTCCGTCCGGAACGCGCGGACTTCGCCACGGAGGTCGGCTAGGTCAGCGCTGACTTCTTTGGAGCGCTGATCGATGGCGCTCATCTCTCGCTCGATCTGGTCATCGGTCCACCTGGCGCGTTCCATCGTACTCCGGAAGGTTGGCGTCCAGACAGTTCGCCCCCAGTGTCGTAGAGTCGCTCAGCGTGTAAGAGACATAGTGCGATCAACGGGTTCTGTGCAACTTGCGGGAATTCCGCTTCAAACCTGAGTCGCTGTCTCTGGCGAAGCTCGATAACCCGTGCTTACGCTGACCCACCTCTCGACATTGCTGGGGCGAATCTCTCCGCCCCACACCCTTAGACCGACGCATGAAAGAGCTCAGCGCAACGTTGCGAACTCCTCTTTGGCTGCTGTCGACCGCCTGGTGCCTCGCGGCAGCCCTCACGGCGCCCTGGCAGGCCGAAGCACGCACGTACACGGTGTCGTCGTGCGACTCGGACCTGTATTTCGGCCACAGCGCATCCGCCTGGGTGCCCTTCGGAAACGCTGGAACCGCGTACGAGAGCTGCCCGACCGGCGGCGGCACAAATGCCGGCGTCAGCAATCGCTTGACCGGCGCCACGTACACGGGCTACAGCCACTCGGGACACGTCTTCAGCGCTCCACAGGGCACAACGATCACGCAGCTCCGGTGGGCGGGCCGAATCGTCCGCAGCAACTGCCGGTGGGGGACCTACTTCCGCGCGCTCCCAAGCCAGGCAAACGTCATCGGTCTGCCCAACGGCCAGTCGTGCGACACCACAGGACTCGACACGCGCGGATGGCCTATGCCATTCACCGTCCCCGCCGGAACGACCCAACTCCAACAGCTCGTGCTGTGCGGCTGGACCGAATGCGACCCCGGCGCCGCGATGCACTCCCACATACTCGAAGTGACGATCGACGACCCAGTGCCACCGTCGATCTCACTGAGCGGACCGCTGGCGAGCGGCCAGTGGGTGAGCGGCAAGGCTGG
>JAXDIL010000072.1:0-8542 GCA_034664005.1 Thermoleophilaceae bacterium
GGCCGTACGTGTTGAAGATCCGCACGATGCAGGTGTCCACGCCCTGCTGACGGTGGTAGGCCATCGTCAGGGCCTCGGCGTAGCGCTTCGCCTCGTCGTAGACGCCGCGCGGGCCGATCGGGTTCACGTTCCCCCAGTAGGTCTCGGGCTGCGGGTGGACGAGCGGGTCGCCGTACACCTCTGAGGTCGATGCGAGCAGGAAGCGGGCGCGGTGCTTCTTCGCCAGGCCGAGCGCGTTGTGCGTGCCGTACGCGCCCACCTTCAGCGTGTGCAGAGGCAGGCGGGCGTAGTCGATCGGGGAGGCGGGCGAGGCCATGTGGTAGACGAAGTCCACCGGCTCGTCGACCTCGAAGTGGTCCGTGATGTCGAACATCTCGAAGCGGAAGTTCGCCCCGGTCTTCAGGTGCCTGACGTTCTCGAGCGAGCCCGTCTCGAGGTTGTCGATGCAGATCACGCGCTGGCCGCGCGCGAGGAGGTAGTCGCACAGGTGCGAGCCGAGAAAGCCCGCGCCGCCTGTCACCAGGGAGGTCGGCATCCGGCACGAGAGTAGCGGTAGTCCGCCGCTAGCGCTGGGGGAATTCGACCACGACCTTGATGTCGTCGTCGCCCTTTTCGAGCGCCTCCTGCCAGCTCTCGAGCGGCACCGTGCGGGTCACGAGCCGACGTAGCCAGTCCGGGTCAGCGTCGCGCAGCGACCGGACCGCCTGCTCGAAATGGCGCCGGTTCGCGTTGACCGAGCCGAACACCACGTCGTTCTCGAGGACGAGCTCGTTGTTGAGCGCCCCGACGTCCACGCTCAGGTTCCGGGACGACGCCACCCCGGTCAGGCAGACGATCGCCCCGGGCGCGGTGTGGGTCATCGCCCCGGCCACCAGCTCGGCCACCCCGGTGCACTCGATCACCACGTCGGGCTCGATCGCCTCCGAGATCTCGGTGATGTCGCCCGTGTGGTATTCCGCGCCGAGTGCGTGCACGGCCTCGGGCTTGGCGCCCTCCTGCGCCCGGTCGAGCACATGTGTCCGGAGGCCGCGCTGGACCGCCATCAGCGCCGCGAGCAGCCCGATCGGGCCGGCCCCGGTCACCAGCACGCGCTCGTGCGCGGAGCAGGCGCGCGCCGAGATGCGCTCCACCTGCTCCCAGGCCTTGGCGAGGATGCTCGCCGGCTCGGTGAGGACGCCGAGCGTCCCGAGCTCGTGCGGCACGGGGATGGCGAAGTCCTTCTCGATGGTGACCAGCTCTGCGCCGTAGCCGTCGAGTGCCTTGATGCCGCGCTCGGTGTACTGGCCGTTGCGGCACATGTCCCACTCGCCGTTCGCGCAGCAGGCGCACGGCACCGGGTCGGGCCTCCGCACGATCCCGGCGACCAGCTCGCCCGTGTCCTTGACGCGGCCGAGCAGCTCGTGTCCGAGCACGAGCCGCTCGCTGCCGGGCGGCGGCTCGCCGTGCGCGCCCTCGAGGATCTCGCGGTCCGTGCCGCAGACGCCGAGGTAGAGCGGCTCCACCAGCAGCTCGCCGTCGCGAGGCTCGGGCTCGGGCCGCTCGCTGAGCTCGGCGCTGCCGGGCTGGCCGGGGATAACGGTCATGGCACGCATGACCTCTCCCTTACCCGCGATCCCGCGTGCTCAGCGCAGCAGCTGGCTCTTGCGGACGATCGTGCACTGGTGGAAGATGCCGCTGCTCCGGCGGATGTCGACGCAACGACCGGCCCTTCGGATCCGGGCGAGTAGCCGGCCCGCCTGCTTGACCTGGACGTCGTAGCCGAACGGGCGGTTCTTGCCGGCGCCCGGGAAGGCCGAGACCACGAGCCCGTATCGGGCAGCCCAGCGCGCCGGCTGGCTGGCGGCAAGCGGTCTGAGGATTGCGTTGCTTCCGTCGAGATCCGGCCGCCCACCGTTGTTGACGTTGAGCTGGCCCACGTGACTGTTGGCGGAGCCACAGCTCAACCACCAGGAACGGCACAGCTGGGGGAACGTGGCGTAGGCGTAGTTGGGCAGACGCGTCTTGTATCTGACCTGCTCTGCGTTTCGCATCGGCACCACCATCGTGCGCAGTCGCTCGTTGGCTCGTGGGAAGCGCACGCGGCTCGTGGTCCTGATCGAGATCTCGAGAGGCGACAGGTCGGGCCGCCTCAGCGCGGGCGCGATCGCGAAGGTGGCGAACTCGCGCGCCGACCCGGGCTGACGCACCCCCCGCGCCGGGTTCGCCGAGAGCACCGGCAGCGTGAGGACACGCGTCGCGCTGCAGCGCGCGGTCTCCTCCGGATTCGACGGATCCGCCGACTGGCGCCATGACGCGGTGACCGTCAGGGTGGGTGTGGTCGGCGCGAACAGAATGATCCCCGACCCGTCTGAATTCTTGTCGAGTACGGCAACGCCGTCCTGCGGCGTAAGCGAGATCGCTCTCGCGTCGCCCAGAATCTCAGCGACCACATACACCTCGTGCGTGGCCACCAGCGACGCATTCTGCCCGGCCTCCTGGCTCGTGAGCGTCGCCTCATACGCCTTGTCCGGCGCGCACGCGGGCGGCTCCTGCGCCGCGGCTGTGGACGGCAATGCGAGCAGGGCGAGGAATACGGCGACGCGAGTCACCCTCCGACCCTACTCCTGTGAGGCGCCCCGGGCAGGACTCGAACCTGCGACCCGTGGCTTAGAAGGCCACCGCTCTATCCAGCTGAGCTACCGGGGCGTGCCTGCAAGCGTAGGTCAGCGGCCCCCGCCGCCGCCAATCGACGAGCCGCTGAAGAAAAAGAACCAGATCTCGAACGCCGCGGCCGCGATCAGCACGGTCACCACCACGATCCGCTCCGCGCCAGAGATCCGCCTGGTCGCACGTTGCTGCGGCCGCTCGCCGCGCATGCTCTCGAGCCAGGGAGCGTGAGTGCGGACCGTTGGCCGCGTGCCGGTGGCGTCCTGGTAGGCGTTCATGACGAGCTTCAGCAGCTGGTAAAGCCCCCAGCTGAACGCGATCAACGAAATGATCACGACCGCGTACGCCCCCATCGACGGCTGGCTCTCCTCGCCCTGGACCCGCGACCCGATCCACACGGCGAGCAGCGGGCTGCCCGTCCACACGTTGAGCGCAAGGAACGCCATGGCGGCGGCAAGGAGGATCGGCCTGATCCGCCCCGTCGACCGCGGCTCATGTGCGGTTTCGGCCATTCGCTAAATCGGGGTGCCCGGATTTGAACCGGGAACCTCTGCCACCCAAAGGCAGCGCGCTACCAGGTTGCGCCACACCCCGTCTCGGCGAATTCTAGGCCGCGCTAGGGTGGCTCCGCTGATGGCCGATGTGCAGCCGCTCAGGACGCTCCGTTATGACCCCGGTACCGCGGGGGAGCTCGGCGATCTCATCGCGCCGCCGTATGACGTGATCGACGACGAGCTGCGGGCCGAGCTGGCCGGTCGGAGCGCTCACAACGTCGTGGAGCTCGACCTGCCCGAGAGTTACGAGGGCGCCGCGGCCAAGCTCGACGAGTGGCGCGAGAGCGGGGTCCTTGTCGAGGAGGACGAGCCCGCCATGTGGGTGCTCCGCCAGGACTACACCGCGCCCGACGGCAGTGCCCGGACGCGCACGGGCTTCTTCGCGCGCGTGCGCGTGGAGGACTACGGGCCGGGTCGCATCCGTCCGCACGAGCGCACGCATCCGGGGCCGAAGGAGGACCGCCTGAAGCTCACGCGCGCGACGCGCGCGAACCTGTCCCCCATCTTCACGCTCTACCCCGACGCCGGCGGTGCCGCGAGGGACACGCTCCAGCGGGCCGCGGACGATGAGCCGTTCGCCGAGGTCACCGACCACGAGGGCACGCGAAACACGCTCTGGCGCCTCGCCGATCCGGAGCGGATCGCCGCCCTCCAGACCGCTCTCGCGGACGCCGAGCTCCTGATCGCGGACGGTCACCACCGCTACGAGACCGCGCGCGTGTACGCCGACGAGATCGGCGGCGAGGGCGATCACCGCTACGTGCTGATGCTGCTGGTGGCGCTCGAGGACCCGGGCCTGCTCGTCTTCCCGACCCACCGCCTGCTGACCGGCCTCAAGGACGACACCGCGAAGCAGCTGGCGATCCGCGACGTCGCGAGGCGCGACTTCGAGATCGAGCCGCTCGACGACCCGCAGGAGCTGGAGCCGCCGGCCGGCGACGGGCGCGTCATGTTCGGCTACATGGACAGCTTCCTGAAGCAGCCGTTCCGCATGACCCTCAAGGACCAGCAGATCGCGGACGAGGCACTCGCCGGGATGCCGGAGCCCTACCGCCGGCTCGACACCGCCGTGCTCGAGGCGATCGTGCTGCGCGGCGCGCTCGCGATGAGCGAGGACGACATCTCGCACCTGCGCGGGCTCGACTACTCGAAGGACCTGCCGGACGCGATCGAGCGGGTCGAGTCGGGAGCCGCCGACGCCGGCTTCTTCATGCGCGCCACGCCCGTCGACCAGGTGCGCGAGGTGGCGGCCGCAGGCGAGTCCATGCCGCCCAAGTCGACTTACTTCTACCCCAAGGTCCCGACCGGACTGCTGTTCAATCCCCTGTCGTGAAGATCTACACGCGCAAGGGCGACGACGGCACCACGGGCCTCTGGTACGGCGGCCGGGTTGCCAAGTTCGCGGGCCGGCCGGAGGCGTACGGCTCGATCGACGAGGCTGCCTCGGCGCTCGGGCTCGCCCGCGCGGCGGCCGAACGCGGCGGCGAGCTCTACCCCGACATCCTGCGTCTCCAGAACGAGCTGTTCATCGCCGGCGCCGAGCTCGCCACGGCGCCGGAGGCGTCAGGACGGCTGGAGCCCGGCGTGTCCAAGGTCACGCCCGACATGGTCGAGCGGCTCGAGTCGGACATCGACCGCTACATGGAGCGCGTGGAGCTCCCGCCCAAGTTCGTGATCCCGGGCGGCACGGAGCTCTCGGCGCGGCTCGACGTGGCGCGCGCCGCTGTGCGGCGGGCCGAGCGCCGGGTAGCCGAGCTGAAGAACGACGGCGATCTCGCCGACGACATCGTCATCACCTACCTGAACCGACTCTCCGACGCGGTCTACGCAATGGCCCGCTTCGCCGACGAGCCGGAGCCTGAACTCTTCGAGGGGAGAGGATGAGAGCAACAGCACGCCGCGAGAACGGCACCCTGAAGCACGAGGTCGAGATGCGCGACCACACCGTCACGGCCGACGAGCCGAAGGCCCACGGCGGCGAGGACGCCGGCCCGAGCCCCCAGGAGCTGCTGGCGGCGAGCCTCGCCAGCTGCACGGCGATCACCATGGAGATGTATGCCCAGCGCAAGGGCTGGGACGTCGGCGACGTGGCGGTCCACGTGGACTACGAGCCGGCCCAGCGCGGCTCCCCGACCCGCTTCAAGCTGGTGGTCGACTTCCCCAAGGAGCTGCCCGAGGAGCAGCGCGAGCGCCTCATGCAGATCGGCGCGAAGTGCCCGGTGCACCGCGTGCTCGAGGGTGAGGTCATGTTCGAGGAGGACGTCGAGCTGGTCTGATCACGTGACGGT
Organism: Thermoleophilaceae bacterium; assembly: GCA_034664005.1. Lineage (GTDB taxonomy): Bacteria > Actinomycetota > Thermoleophilia > Solirubrobacterales > Thermoleophilaceae > JACVRW01. The sequence goes on from JAXDIL010000072.1 coordinate 5,489, forward strand.
GGCGCCGGCGGAGCGCAGCTCGTCGAGCGCCCGCTCGGAGTCCCCGTCTGCCACGTCGACACCGCGGACGCCCTCGCTGTCGACGGTCACGTCGAGGCCCTGCCGTAGCGCGTCGAGCGCCGTGTTCTTCACGCAGTAGTCGGTCGCCAAGCCGACGACGGTCACGCGGTCGATCCCGCGCTCGCGCAGCAGCTCGCCGAGCGCGGTGCCCTCGAAGCCCGAGTAGCCCTCGGTGCCGGGATCGGTGCCCTTGTCGATCACCACGTCCACGCGCTCGCTCTCGAGCGACGGGTGGAGCTCCGCGCCCTCGGTGCCCTGCACGCAGTGCACGGGCCACGGTCCGCCGCGCTCCTCGAACGACCCGTGGTCGGCCGGATGCCAGTCGCGCGTGGCCACCACCAGCTCGAAGCGCGGGTCGGCCGCGAGCTCGTTCACGCGCGCGGCGATGCTGTCGCCGTCGCGCACGGCGAGCGCCCCGCCGGGGGTGAAGTCGTTCTGGAAGTCCACGACGATGAGGGCCTCGGGCATCGGCCTCCGATAATAAGCCGGTGCGGGAGTACCTACTGACCCCCGAGGAGGCCGCGGCGATGGACGCGCCCGGCTCGAAGGACGCCGCCGTCCTGGTGCCGCTCTACCGCGAGCCGCTCACCGCCGTCTTCACCGAGCGGCGCGCCGACCTCCGCCGCCACGCCGGCGAGATCTCGTTCCCCGGCGGCCGCCAGGACCACCCGGAGGAGGACCTCCGCACCACCGCCCTGCGCGAGGCGGAGGAGGAGATCGGACTGGATCCGGCGGGGGTGGAGCTGGTGGGGGCGCTGCCGCCGGTCGGCACGTTCGTGACGGGCTACCGGATCTTCCCGTTCGTCGGGCTGATCGAGCCCGGGCAGACCTGGCGCCCGCAGGCGACCGAGGTCGCCGAGGTGCTCGAGTTCACGCTCGCCGACCTCGTGCGCGGCCACGAGATGCAGCGCCTGATCCGCAAGGGGGTGCCGATCAAGACGCCCACCTACACGGTGGACGGGCACCTCGTCTGGGGCGCGACCGCCCGCATCGTGCAGGAGCTGCTCGAGCGGATCAGGCCGGTGCTGTAGCGGGCAACGGGGCTTGGGCGGCCGCGACGCGCCGGGCTCGCTCCTCCTGACGGCGCGTGGTGCGGTCCACGACGATCGCGCATAGGACCGCTCCCAGGGCCCCCGCCGAGTCGGAGATCAGGAAGCGGATCGACTGCGCCTGCAGCTCAGCGGGGGTGTCCGCGCTGAAGAGCCCCGGGCCGAGCGCGAAGTTCGACACGAGCCAGAGCAGCCACCAGAGGCCGAACAGGAGACCCGGGATCGGGCCGTTGCGCCAGTCGCTCGCGTCGGGCAGGCGCGGCATGTCCGGATCGCTGCCCCGCCAGATGTCGTTGGCGATCTGCTTCGGCCTGAACAGGTTCCAGATCGGCACGAACCAGGCTCCGATCGCCCAACCCTTTCCGTACCTGAGCGGGCCCGCGCCGAGCCGCGCGACGTTCTGGTACGCCCGCGAGAACCACATGATGAAGACCACGGCCGTGGCCAGCCCGAGCGCTGTCTGGGCAATGCCGATCACGCCCTGCCTGATGTCATTGGCGTCCGCCTCCGAGTTCGACACGAGCTCGCCGCTCTTGATCCGACCGAGCAGCTCGATCTCGAAGATGTCCGAGACCGTGGCGATCAGCGCGACCACCGCGCCAACCCACAGCAGGGTCCGAACGACCTTCGCGCTCGTCTCGAGCGGCTGCCAGGGCTCGGCGAAAGCGCGCGAGGCGATCGCCGGGGCCTCCGGTCCGGCGCCTCCCGGCCCTGCCGGGACCCAAACGTTTCTGGCCGTGTCCCAGCGCAGCAGTGTGCCGTCGGGCTGGCGGAACCACCACACCCCGTCGCGGAACTCCGGCTCCCCCATCGCGGCGGTATTTACCCGCCGCGATGGATGTGTCAAACGCTCAAACGTCCTTCTCGATCGGCACCGCGACCATGTTGCCCCACTCGGTCCAGGAGCCGTCGTAGTTCTTCACGTCGTCCTGGCCGAGCAGCTCGTGGAGCACGAACCAGGTGTGCGCCGAGCGCTCGCCGATCCGGCAGTAGGCGATGATCGGATTGCCGTCGACCACGCCCTTGCCGCTGTAGAGCTCACGGAGGTCGTCGGCCGACTTGAAGGTGCCGTCCTCCTGCACCGCCTGGGCCCACGGCACGGATGCCGCGCCGGGGATGTGGCCGCCGCGCTGAGCGCCCTCCTGCTCGTAGCCGGCCATCGCGATCAGCTCGCCTGAGAACTCCTGCGGGGAGCGCACGTCCACGAGCCGCGTGGATGAGTCGAGCGCACCGAGGACCTCCTCGCGCATCGCGCGGATCGCGGCGTCGCCGTCCTGGGCGGAGAAGCTCTGAGCGTCGTAGCTCGGCACGTCGGTCGAGGTCGGGCGCCCCTCCGAGATCCACTTCTCGCGCGGGCCGTTCATCAGCTTCACGTTGTCGTGGCCGTAGTACTTGAGGTACCAGTACGTGTAGGCCGCGAACCAGTTGTTGCGGTCGCCGTAGAGGACGATCGTGTGGTCGTTCGAGATGCCGTGGCTGCCGAACAGGTCGCCGAACTCCGCCGGGCCGAGGAAGTCGCGCTTCACCTGGTCCTGGAGGTCCTTCTTCCAGTCGAAGCCAATCGCGCCGGGGATGTGCGCCTCGGCGTAGAGGGCAGGATTCTCGTCGACCTCGACGACTCGGATCGAGTCGTCGTTCAGGTGGTCCTCGACCCACTGGGTGTCAACGAGCACGTCCTTCGCGTAATCGGCCACAGCCTCTCCAATTCTCCTGAAATCCGGTCGGGATTACCGTATCGAAGCTCGACCGTCGTGTCGGGGTAATCTGCACGGCTGATGGAGCACGCGCCGCTGCGACCCGTGCCCGCCCGGCCTGCCGGCCCGATCGACCCGGCCATGGCGGCACGCGAGGTCGAGGCCTGGCTCCCGACGCTGCCGCCCGCCGCCGTCCGTGCCTTCGCGCTGGTAGTGCTGGCCGAGCGCCCCCACGCCGAGGCGGTCCGAGA
>JAXDIL010000085.1:0-3341 GCA_034664005.1 Thermoleophilaceae bacterium
ACCGAGCCCTTCATGCGCTGCGCGCACTCCACGCCCACCTGGCGTCCGACCTCGACCGACCCGGTGAAGAAGATCTTGGCCGCGCTCGACTCCACCAGCGCCTGCCCGACAGCGCCTCCGCCGTGCACCGTGCGCACGAGCCCCTCGGGCACCCCGGCGCGCTCGAAGATCTCCTGGATCCGCTGCCCGATCAGCGGCGTCAGCGAGGCGGGCTTGAGTACCACGCCGTTGCCCGCCATCAGAGCGATCGCCACCTCGCCGAACGGGATCGACCACGGGTAGTTCCAGGGCGCGATCACACCGACCACCCCGAGCGGCTCGTAGGTGAAGCGCGCACGCTTCTGCTTCAGGAAGATCGGGAGCGGGATGCGCTCGTCGTCGAGGATCTCCGGGCCGGCGTCCGCCAGCCAGCGGAGCGAGTCGACCGTCGGGAGCAGCTCCATCACGTACGACTCGTTGCGCGGCTTGCCCTGCTCGCGCGTGAGCAGCTCCGCGAGCTCGTCGATCTGGTCGATGATCGCCTGCGCTGCACGCCGCATGTAGCGGGCCCGGTCCACCAGTGGCAGCTGCGCCCAGAAGGGCTGCACGCTCGCCACGTCGTCGACGACGGACTGCACCTCGCCTGGAGTGATCGTGGGCACCGCTCCGAGGCGCTTTCCGTCGAGCGGGCTGAAGGACTCGAGCTGGGTTACCCCGGCCGGTCTGAGGGCAGCTTCCATCGGGCTGGATTCTGTCAGTCGCGCTTGCGTGCCCGGCGGATGCGCTCGAGCCGCTCGCGCAGCTGGGCCTCCTCGCCGTGCTCGGTCAGCTCGAGAAAGCGCTCGCCGACGGCCTCGGCGGGCATCAGCTCCTGCCCCGAGACGCCCTCCGGATGCGAGTGCGGGTAGTCGTAGTCGAGGCCCCTGCCGAGCTTCTTCGCGCCGGGGTAGGCCGCGCTGCGGAGCGGCGCCGGCGGCTCGGGCGTGCCGTGCTCCTTCACCCACGCGCGGGCGCGCTTGATCGCCTCGTAGGAGGCGTTCGACTTCGGCGCGAGCGCCAGGTAGACAGCCGCCTGCGCCAGGTTCAGCGCGCACTCCGGCATGCCGACGTGCTCGACGGCGTGGGCCGTGCTCACGGCGACCTCGAGCGCGCGCGGGTCCGCGTTGCCGCTGTCCTCGCTCGCCAGCACGACCATGCGGCGGGCGATGAAGCGCGGGTCCTCGCCGCCCTCGATCATGGCCGCGAGGTAGAGCAGCGAGGCGTCCGGGTCCGAGCCGCGCGTGGACTTGATCCAGGCCGAGATCAGGTCGTAGTGGAGGTCGCCGCCCTTGTCGTAGAGGATCGCGCTCCGCTGAAGCGCGTCCTCGGCCACGCGCAGCGTCACGGCGCCGCTCGGGCCGACCGTCTCGGTGGCGAGCTCGAGCGCCGACAGGGCCGTGCGGGCGTCGCCGGCCGAGCGCGCGGCGAGGAACTCGAGCGCGTCGTCGTCGACGCGCGGCGCATCCGGGATGCCCCGCTCCGCACCGAGCGCTCGCCTGAGCAGGCCGAGCACGTGCTCGGCGTCGAGTGACTGGAGCTCGTAGATGCGGCAGCGCGACAGGAGCGCCGAGTTCACCTCGAAGTACGGGTTCTCCGTCGTGGCTCCGACGAGCACCACGGTGCCGTCCTCGACGGCCGGGAGGAGCGTGTCCTGCTGGGCCTTGTTGAAGCGGTGGATCTCGTCGAGGAAGAAGATCGTGCGCTCGCCGCTCGTCTGGAGGCGATGCTGGGCGCGCTCGATCACGGCGCGCACCTCCGCCCGCCCGGCGTTCACCGCCGACGCCTCCTCGAACGCCGCCCGCGCGTTCACCGCCAGCAGTCGCGCGAGCGTCGTCTTGCCGGTGCCGGGCGGCCCGTACAGGATCATCGAATGCGGCTTGCCCTCCTCCAGCGCCGTGCGCAGCGGCGTGCCGCGCGCGAGCAGGTGCTCCTGCCCTACGAACTCGCCGAGCGAGGCCGGCCGCATGCGCGCCGCGAGCGGCTGCGTGGCCGCGTCGCCGGAGTCAGGTCCCGACGGCGGTTCCTCCATCTCGAACAGCTGCCCGTCCATCTAGGAAGTGTCGCAGCGCCCCCGCGCACTGGTCCGGCGCGTCGTCCCAGACGAAGTGGCGCGTGCCCTCCACGACCACCAGCTCGGTGTCGGCCAGCTCGCGCTCGAAGCGGTGGGCGCCGGCCACGGGGGCGAACTCGTCGTCCGCGCCCCACACCAGCAGCACCGGCACGTCGAGCCCGGCGAGGTCGTAGTCCTCGAGCTTCGAGAAGTCACCCGAGCGGTAGAGCTCGAGCTGCCCGCGGCGGCGCGTCTCGTCCGCAAACGCCTTCCAGTACTCGTCGATCGCCTCGTCCGTCATGCCGGGGCTCTGCTGGCGCAGCACCGCGGCGAGGCCGTCGCGCTCGATCGCCTCCATCACCTGCTCGCCGGTGCCGGGCTCGCGGAACGTCTGCGCCATTCCGTGCCACCTGCCGTCCGGGAAGAAGCCGGTGGAGCTGATCACGAGCGCCTCCACCGCGTCGGGGTGCTCGCACGCCCAGCGCATGCCGATCAGGCCGCCCCAGTCGTGCATGACCGGGACGCAGCGCTCGATGCCGAGCTCCTGGCGGAAGCGCTCGACGGACTCAACGTGGCGCTCCCAGGTGCCGGGCGGATCGGGCGGCGAGTCGCCGAAGCCGGCGAGGTCGGGCGCGATCGCGCGCCAGCCCGCGTCCGCGATGGCCGGCATCACCTCGTGCCACATGTACGACGACTGGGGGTAGCCGTGCAGGAGCAGCGCCACCGGACCGTCCGCAGGACCGCTTTCGCGGTATGAGAGTCCGGCGGCGAACATCTACCCTGACTCTATGACTTCGCCGGTTCCCGAGGACAAGCTGCGCCTGGGCGGCATGGCGCTCCGCAACGGCCTGCTCGTGCACGGGCCGACGCACTGGGCCGCCGCGGTGCGCACGCCGGAGGGCGAGCTGAAGGTCGCCTCCGGCCGCAAGCCCGACCTCGGCGGCCGGGCGTCCGAGCGGCTGCCCGGCATCCGCGGCGTGGTGAAGCTCGCGGAGGCCATGGCCGTGATCCCGCTCGTGAAGCGAGCGCTGCCGGAGGCTCGCCTGCCGATGCAGGACCTGAGGACGCTCGGCTCGATGGGCGCCGCCGCGCTCGCGGGCCAGGCGATCCGCACCGCCGGTGCGCGCAAGCCGGGCGCGCGCACGGCCGGGCGCGAGGCGGCCGTGGCGCTCGTGAGCCTGGCGCCCGCGCTGCTCGCGCTCCGGAGCGGCGACCTCGCCGCCTACCACGGCGTGGAGCACAAGGCGATCGGCGCCTACGAGCAGGGCGCCGG
>JAXDIL010000124.1:0-7202 GCA_034664005.1 Thermoleophilaceae bacterium
CGCAACACGCCGAAGGTGGTCGGCGGGCTGACGGACGACTGCCGCCGTCGCGCCGTGGCGCTCTACCGCGAGGTCTGCGACGAGATCGTGGAGGTCTCGACGCCGGAGGCCGCGGAGTTGACCAAGCTGCTCGAGAACGTCTTCCGCTCCGTGAACATCGCGCTCGTGAACGAGCTGGCGATCCTGTGCGACCGCATGGGCATCGACATCTGGGAGGTCACCGAGGCCGCGGCCACCAAGCCCTACGGCTTCATGTCGTTCAAGCCCGGTCCCGGGATGGGCGGCCACTGCCTCCCCGTGGACCCGTTCTACCTGGCCTGGCGCGCGCGCGAGTTCGACATGCAGACGGAGTTCATCGAGCTCGCCGGCGAGGTGAACCAGCGCATGCCTTACTTCTGCGTGGACCGCATCGCCCGAGCGCTGAACGACCAGTCGAAGTCGGTGCGCGGTTCGCGCATCGGGGTGTTCGGGGTCTCCTACAAGCCGGGCGTCGGCGACCTGCGCGAGTCGCCCGCCCTGCGGATCATCCGGCTGCTGCGTGGGCGTGGCGCCGAGATCGTCTACCACGACGAGTTCGTGCCGGAGCTCCCGGAGCACGGCCTCAGCTCCCAGTGGCCCGAGGACGTGGACTGCGCCGTGATCGTGACGGCGCATCCCGGCCTCGACCTCGAGCGCGTGGTGCGCGAGGCGCCGATCGTCGTCGACTTCCGTGGGGTGACCCGCGGCATCGAGGCCCCGAACCTCGTGCGTCTGTGACGAGCGTCGGGGTCGTCGGCCTCGGCTACTGGGGCCCGAACCTCGCCCGCAACTTCGACCAGCTGCCGGACGCCGAGCTCACCTGGCTCTGCGACGCCTCGGAGGACGCGCTCGAGCGCGTCGGGGCGGGCTTTCCCTCGGCGCGGACGACCAGCTCGCTCGACGATCTGCTCGCCGACGACTCGCTGGACGCCGTGGTGGTGGCCACGCCGGTGCCGACGCACGCGGAGATCGCCACGCGCGTGCTCGCGGCGGGCAAGCACTGCTTCGTGGAGAAGCCGCTCGCGCGCTCGGAGGAGGAGGCCCAGGGCGTGGTCGACGCCGCGCGCGAGGCTGGGCGCGTGCTCATGGTCGGGCACCTGCTCGAGTACCACCCGGGCGTGGAGCGACTCGGCGAGCTGGTCCGGTCCGGCGAGCTGGGCGACCTCCGCTACATCTACTCCAACCGGCTGAACCTCGGGAAGCACCGCCAGGACGAGAACGCGCTGTGGTCACTCGGGGCGCACGACGTGTCGGTGATCCTGCTCCTCGCCGGCGAGGAGCCGTACGAGTGCACGGCGATGGGGGAGAGCTACGTGAAGGAGGGCGTCGAGGACGTGGTGTTCGCCTTCATGCGCTTCGAGTCGGGCCTCACCGCGCACATGCACCTGTCCTGGCTCGACCCGCACAAGGAGCGCCGCTTCACGGTGGTCGGATCGAAGCGGATGGCGACCTTCGACGACATGGAGCTGGAGCGCAAGCTCACCGTCTACGACAAGGGCTTCGACGAGGACTACTCGTCCTACGGCGAGTACATCGCGCGCTCCGGCGACGTCTTCTCGCCGCGCGTCCCGAACGACGAGCCGCTCCGGATCGAGTGCAGGCACTTCCTCGACGCGGTCCGTGACGGCAGCGAGCCGCGCTCGGGAGGCGAGTCCGCGCTGCGCGTGGTGCGCGTCCTGGAGCGGCTGCAGCGCTCGCTCACGGAGAGCTCGCACGCCGGTGGCTGAGCTCGAGCGATCCGACCGCGCGCCGGGGCTGCTGCTCGGCGAGGGCGTAGAGCTGCCCGACGACGTGGAGATCGGCGGCAACGTGGTCATCCACGCGGGCACCCGCGTGGGGGCCGGCGCCAGGCTTCAGGACGGCTGTGTCGTCGGCAAGCCGGTCGCGCTCGGCGCTCGCTCGAGCATGGCGGGCGGCGCGGATGCGGGCCCGGCCGTGATCGGGGCGGGTACGACGGTCGGCGCGGGCGCCGTGATCGTCGCTGGGGCGACGGTCGGCGAGCGCTGCGTCGTGGCAGACCAGGCCCACGTGCGCGAGCGCACCACGATCGGTGACGAGTCGGTCGTTGGCCGCGGCGCATCCGTCGAGAACGACGTGAGCGTCGGCACGCGCGTGCGCATGCAGACGGGCGCCTACGTGACCGCCTGGTCGGTGGTCGAGGACGACGTCTTCATCGCGCCGGGCGTGATCCTCACCAACGATCCCACGGCAGGGCGCCGGCCTGCCGACATGGACCTCCGCGGCCCCACGCTGCGGCGCGGCTGCCGCATCGGCGGGGGCGCCGTGCTGCTGCCCGGGGTGGAGGTCGGCGCGGAGGCGTTCGTGGCCGCGGGCGCCGTCGTGACGCGTGACGTGCCGCCCGGGGCGCTCGCGATGGGCGTGCCGGCGCGAGTGGTGGACGAGGCCTCGGCGTGAGGCCGAGAAGACGGCGTCCGCTCGCGCCAGGGCGCGGCACGCTGGCGCTGGGCGCGGCCGCCACGGCGGTTGTCGGCACGGTGGTCGCCTTCGACCTGCGGCGGGTCTGGCGGCGCGGCTCCGCGTCCGCGCTCCACGAGGAGGACCACCCCATCCTGGCCGCCGAGGAGGCCGTGGCCGAGACCGCTCGCGTTGCCCGCGAGGGCTACCGCGTCGTGTCCACGCGCGAGAACTCGATGTTCAACCTGCTGACCTCGTTTGCGACGACCTTCCTGCTGGCGCGCACGATCACCTACGTCCTGCGCACGCGGCGGAGCTTCGGGCCGTTTCGGAACCTCCGCGTCGGGCGGCGCCACGTGCACCACTTCGTGCCGGGCATCGTGATCGCGTTCACCTCCGGCGCCGCGGCGATCCTGACGCGCGACGAGCGCCTCGAGCCGGTCCTCGCCGTCCCGTTCGGGGTCGGGATGGGGCTGACGCTCGACGAGTCGGCGCTTCTCCTGGAGCTCGAGGACGTCTACTGGAGCCGCGAGGGGCTGCTCAGCGTGCAGATCACGCTCACCGTTATGGCCATGCTCGGCGCGCTGGCGCTGGCGCTGCGTTTCCTGCGGCGCGGCGAGGAATTGGTGCTCGTCACACCCGATTTGTCGTCCTGAAGTGGTTTGATAGCGGCATGGAGAGCTCCCAGCCGCCCGACCATCAGCCGCCGCCGCCTCCCTCGGGCCCGCAGGCGCCGTCCGCTCCGCAGGCGCCGTCCGCGCCCGAGGCCCCCCCGGGAGGCTGGGAGCAGCCGATCGCCGCGCAGCAGGCGCCGGGCTGGCATGGCCGGCCGCTTGCGACCTGGGGCAGCCGCGTCGGCGCCCAGCTGATCGACTGGCTGATCCTGCTCGTGCCCGTGATCGTCATCGCGGCGATCGTCATCGCGATCGCCGCCGGCAGCGACACCGGCGCGATCGTCACCGGCGTATTCAGCTTCCTCGCCTACCTGCTCGTGGCGTTCGCCTACGCGCCGGTGCTGATGTCCCGCGACGGCGAGCACAACGGGCAGACCTGGGGCAAGCAGATGATGGGCATCCGGGTGATGCGCGACAGCGGCGAGCGGATGAGCTTCGGCTGGGCCGCGCTGCGCGAGATCGCGGTCAAGGGGCTCGCGCTCGGCATCGCCGGATCGGTCATCCCGCTGATTCCGTACATCCTGGACTACTTCTGGCCGCTCTGGGACGACGAGAACCGCGCCCTCCACGACATGATCGTCTCAACCCACGTGGTGAGGGCCTAGGCGCTCCGCCGCCTCGGTCCAGATCATCTGCTCGCGGCCCGGGCCGACCCCAACCATCACGATGGGAATGCCAAGCCAGTCCGCGATGTAGTCGAGGTACGCCTGCGCGTTTGCGGGCAGATCCTCGATGCGGCGGCAGTCGGTGATGTCCTCCTGCCAGCCCGGTAGCTCGACGTAGTCGCCCTGCACGCGGTGCACGATCGACTGGTGGTAGGGGAACTCGTCGAAGCGGGCGCCTTCGGGGCCCAGGTAGCGGACGGCCACGTTCAGCGGGCCGATCCCCGTGAGCACGTCCAGCTTCGTGACGACGAGGCCGGTGAGGCCGTTCATGCGCTGGGCGTACTTGAGCGCCACCAGGTCGAGCCAGCCCGTGCGCCGTGGCCGGCCGGTGGTCGTGCCGAACTCGCCGCCCGACTCGCGGATCTGCTCGCCGAGCGCGTCGTCGAGCTCGGTCGGGAACGGCCCGGCGCCCACGCGTGTCGTGTACGCCTTGGCGATCCCCCAGACCTCGTTGAGCGAGCCGGGCCCCACGCCTGCGCCGGGTCCTGCCGCGCCCGCGACCGTGTTCGAGGAGGTCACGAACGGATAGGTGCCGTGGTCGATGTCGAGGAGCGCGCCCTGCGCCCCCTCGAAGACGACGAGTCCGCCGTCGTCGAGCGTGCGCCAGGCGATCGGCGGCGTGTCCGCGATGAACGGCTCGAGGCGGTGGCCATGGGTGCGGTACTCCTCCGTCATCGTGTGGAGGTCGAGCTCCGGCAGCTTGGCGTAGGGCCGGAGCATCAGCCGCTTCGGCTCCATCGCGGCGTAGATCTTCTTGCGAAGGATCTTCTCGTCGAGCAGGTCCTGCATGCGGATGCCGAGCCGGGCCGCCTTGTCGGCGTAGCAGGGGCCGATGCCGCGCCGGGTCGTACCGATCTGGAGCTTCCCGAGCTTCGCCTCGCCCTCCTGGTCGAGCAGCTTGTGGTACGGCATGATCAGGTGCGCGTTCGCCGACACGCGCAGGCCGCTCAGGTCGATGCGGCGCCGCCGCAGCTCGTCGATCTCCGCGGTGAGGACGACCGGGTCGACGACCACCCCGTTCCCGATCGCGCATAGCTTGCCGGGGTAGAGGATCCCGGACGGGATCAGGTGGAACTTGAAGGTCTCGCCGTCGCGGACGATCGTGTGGCCGGCGTTGTTGCCGCCCTGGAAGCGGACGACGAGGTCGGCCTGCTCGGCGAGCAGGTCCACGACCTTCCCCTTCCCCTCGTCACCCCATTGGGCGCCCACGATGACCACTCCAGGCATAGCGAGCTGAGTCTAGGTCCCGGAGAGCTAGACCGTCGCGTCCGACATCGGCGGCATCGGCTCCGCCGCCCGGTCGCGGTAGAGATTCGCGAACCTCGGATACTTCGGCAGGAAGGTGAGCGCAACCTCGCCGATCGGTCCGTTGCGGTGCTTGGCGACGATGAAATCCGCCTCGCCCAGCCGCTCGGACTCCTTGTTGTAGTACTCGTCGCGGTAGATGAACATCACGACGTCGGCGTCCTGCTCGATGGAACCCGACTCGCGTAGGTCGGACAGCATCGGCACCGGCGGGTTGCGCGACTCGACCGCTCGCGACAGCTGCGAGACCGCGATCACCGGCACCTCGAGCTCGCGCGCCAGGATCTTGAGACCTCGGCTGATCTGCCCGATCTGCTCCACCCGGCTGCTCTCCGGCCGTCCCTCCGGGCGCATCAGCTGCAGGTAGTCCACAACCACGAGGCCGAGTCCGTGGCGGGCCGCCAGCCGGCGCGACTTAGCGCGCAGCTCCAGCACGCTCATGTCGCTCGAGTCGTCCACGTAGATCGGCGCGCGCGCCAGCTTCTCGACCGCCTGGAGCACCTTGGGCCACTTCTCAGCGCGCACGCGGCCCTTGCGCAGGTCGTCGCTCGACACGCGCGCCTGCGAGGCGAGGAAGCGGTGCGCGAGCTCCGTCTCCGACATCTCGAGCGAGAACAGCGCCACCGGCACGCCGGCCTCGACGGCCGCGTACTCGGCGATGTTGGTGGCGGCCGCGCTCTTTCCCATCGAGGGCCGCGCGGCCAGCACGATCAGGTTGCCGGGCTGGAAGCCGCCCGTGAGCGCGTCGAGGTCCGTGAAGCCGGAGGGCGTGCCGGTGAGCCCGACGTCGGACTTGGAGAGCTCCTCGAGCTTGTCGATCTCGTCGTGGAGGATCTCCTCCAGCGAGCGCATCTCGGACGTGCCGCCGTCGTGCCCGATCTTGAACAGCACCGCCTCGGCGCGCTCGATCAGCTCGCGCGCCTCGCCGTTGTGGGAGGCCACGTCGTCCTGGATCTCGCGCGTGGCCTTCAGCACGCTGCGGAGCAGCGAGTGCTCCTTGACGATGCGCGCGTAGTCGAGCACCGCGCCGACGGCGGGCACCACGGTCGGCAGCGAGTGAACGTACGAATCGCCGCCGGCCTTCTCGAGCTCGCCACTGCGACGCAGCTCCTCGGTCACGGTGAGCGCGTCGACCGCCTCCGGCGTCGCCTTCTCCTTCAGGCGGATCATCGCCTGGAAGATCGCGCCGTGGCGCGGGCGGTAGAAGTCGTGCGGCCGCAGGCCGATCTCGAGCAGCACGCCGTCGAGCGCCTGCTCGGTGAGCAGGATGGCTCCGAGGACGGAGGCCTCGGCCTCCTCGTTATGCGGCGGGACGCCGGCCGCCGTCGCGGGCGGGACGGCTATCGCCACGCTAGGCGATTGGGGTGACGATCGTCTTGATGTCGGACGTCACACCGTCGGAGACTTCGACGGAGACCATGTGAGTGCCCGTGGTCCGGATCGGCTCCTCCAGCTTGATGCGGCGCTTGTCGAGCCGCACCCCGCGAGCCTGCCGGATCGCGTCGACGATCTCCTGCGAGGTCACGGAGCCGAACAGCCGGCCGTCGTCACCCGCCTGGTGCGAGATCGTGAGGACTGTCTTCCTCAGAAGCGCCGCGGTCTCCTCGGCCTTTGCCGCCGCATCGGCGACAGCGCGCTCGGCGGACTCACGCCGCCGTTCGGCATCCGCAATCGACGCCGGCGTAGCCGGCTGCGCGAGCTTGCGGGGCACGAGGAAGTTGCGGAGGTAGCCCGGCGAGACGTCGATGACGTCGCCGGGTCCGCCGAGGTTGTCCACGTCCTTGAGGAGGATTGCCTGGGCCATGGTGGTCCCGTCGCCTACCTGTCGGCGACGTACGGCAGGAGACCCACCTCGCGAGCCCGCTTGACAGCGGTTGCGAGCTGGGACTGGTGACGGCGGCACGCGCCGGTCACGCGCGACGAGCGAATCTTGCCCTTGTCGCTGATCGCGCGGCGCAGCGCTGAGAGATCCTTGTAGTCGACGACGTCCATCTTCTCCCGGCAGAACGGGCAGGGCTTGAAACGCCCGCTAGGGGCGCCCTTGCCGCGCGGACCGCGCTTCCGGTCTCGCGTCTGTGTTCCACCACGTGCCTTCGCCACTTGTACTCCTGCGTACTCGCTACTC
>JAXDIL010000194.1:0-12842 GCA_034664005.1 Thermoleophilaceae bacterium
TTTCATTGCGAAATGGAAAGGAAAAACGCCTTACCCAACGGACGGGGGCGGTGGGACGGACCGTGCGGTGGGGCGGCCGGGGGCGGTTCGGCGGACCGGGGCGGTTGGACGGACGGGTGCTTGGGCCGGCGCCCTAGACCGCGAGGCAGAGCTGCTCGGGCGCGTTCGTGGCGCCCTTGCGCGCGCGGCTCCGGGCCGGCGCGCGGCTGCCCGCTTCGCTCGCGTGGCGGCGCGTGCCGCACGGGTGCGCGGCACTCGCGTGCGCGGCACTCAGGTGCGCGGCACTCGCGTGCGCGGCAGTCGGGTGCGCGGCTGGCGCGTGCGCGGGCGGCGCGGCGGCGTCCATCAGCCGCCGGGCCGCGGGGGTCGCGACCGGCGTTGTGCCGGCCGGCCCACCCGCGACGGTGCGGCGGACCGCAGCGCGCGGCGCTCGCGCGCCTACGCCTCCCAGCTGCGGTGCCCGGCCAGGAGCCTCGGCGGGGGCGCTCGAGGCGCCGTTTCCTTCGACCTCCAGGCGGTACTCGCCTAGGGTCGAGAACTCGACGAAGAGGTCGAGCGCCGTGCCGATTTGCTCTCTGAGCCGGGGGAACATGCGTTCGGGAAGGTACGCCGGGGGTCGGATGGAAAGCGCGGTTTGCTGCAACTTTGCTTGCATGCCGCTTGTGGCCGAGCCGTTTCGTCATCGCATCAGCGTGCGCTTCAACGAATGCGACCCGCAGGGCGTGGTCTTCCACGCGAATTACCTCGTCTACTGCGACGTGGCCATGACCGAGCTCACGCGTGAGGCGTTCGGCGGCGGCTACGTGGGGATGATCGCGAGCGGGGTCGACATGATGGTGGCCGAAGCCAACATCCGCTACCGCGCGCCGGCGCGCTTCGGCGACGACGTCGATCTCGTCGCCACCGTCACGCGGATCGGCACCACCTCCACCGTCACCCGGATCAGCGCGGAGCGCGCGGGCGACGGCGCGGTGCTCGCCGAGGTGGATCTCCGGCACGTCTACATCGACACGAAGACGCTCGAGAAGACCCCGATCCCGGACGAGATGCGCTCCGGCCTGGAGCGCTACGCCGGATGATCCACCTGAGGATCGTCGCGCCCGAGGACGTGGCCCACAGGGCGCTCGAGGTGCTGAATGGCTCGCCGGCGGTCCTGAACATCGTGCACCTGCACGGCGCGGCGCAGAAGCCGGACGGCGACCTGATCCTCTGCGACGTCGCCCGGGAGGAGGCCAGCGTCATCCTCGGCGACCTCAAGGAGCTCGAGATCCCGCGCGTCGGCTCGATCGCGGTGGAGCACATCGAGACGGCGCTGTCCGATGCCGCCGACGCCGCGGAGAGGGCCGCGCCCGGGCTCCCTTCGGACGCGGTCGTGTGGGAGGAGGTCGAGCAGCGCACCAGTGAGAACACGGAGCTGTCGATCAGCTTCGTGACCTTCATGGTGCTCGCCATGCAGATCGGCGCGGTGGGCATCCTGCTCGACCAGCCGATCCTGATCGTCGGGGCGATGGTGGTCGGGCCCGAGTTCGGCCCGCTCGCCGGCCTCTCCGTCGCATTGGTCGAGCGCCGGCAGGACCTCGCTCGCCGCTCGCTCGTCGCGCTGGGCGTGGGGTTCCCGGCTGGAATCGCGCTCGCCTGCGTGGCGACGCTCGTGTTCAAGTGGATCGGTGCGAGCCCCGACAACTTCGTGCCGTCCGACCACGAGCTCACCCGCTTCATCTCCGAGCCGGGGTTCTTCTCGTTCTTCGTGGCCTTCGTCGCCGGCACGGCCGGCATCCTCTCCCTGACGAACGCGAAGTCCGGGGCGCTGATCGGCGTGCTGATCTCGGTGACGACGATCCCGGCCGCCTCCAACATCGGCGTGGCGGCAGCGTACGAGGACTGGAACGAGGCGGGCGGGGCGGCCGCGCAACTGGCGATCAACCTCACGTCGATCGTGCTCGCCGGCCTGCTGACGCTCTTCATCCAGCGGCGCTACTACATCGCCCGCCGTAGGAAGCACCTGGACGATCCGCGCCGCGCCTCGGCCGGCCTTCCGGTGGGGCGCAGCAGGCGCCCCCGCCGGGGGAGCTAGAGCGACGCCCAGATGTCGATCTTCGTGCGCACGCGCGAGATCACCTCGGTGGTGAACTCGCTCGTCGCGGCGTGGCCGCCGAGGTCGGGCGTCCGCACGCCCGTGGCGACGGCCTCGAGCACCGACTCGTAGATCGCGCGCGACGCCGTGTCGCAGCCCTCGTGCCCGAGCTCGCCGGCGTAGTGGAGCACCGCCGCCGTGGCGAGGATCATCGCCATCGGGTTGGCGATGTCCTTGCCGAGCAGCGCCGGGGCGGTGCCGTGCGGCGCCTCGGCCATGACCGTCTTGGCGTCGTAGTTGTCGTCGAAGGCCAGCAGAACCGACTCCGCGCCCGCAATCGAGCCGAACAGCGGCATGACGAGGTCGGAGAGGCAGTCGCCGTCGCGATTCAGCGCCGGGATCACGAGCGGCGCGTCCGCCGCGCCGCTGATCAGCCCGGCGTAGGTCGCGTCGATGAGCACTGGGCTGTAGGGGACCTCCGGGTGGCGCTCGGCCGCCGCGTCGAGCTCCTCCTTCAGCATGCCTTCGTAGACCGGGCTGACGGTCCACTTGGGCCCGCCGTACACGCGCCCGTGGATACGCGACGCCGTGCGGAAGCTGTACTCGGCGACCGCGTGGCAGACATTGCGCGAGATGCGCTCGACGCGGAACGCCAGCTCGTCGCCGTCCTGCTCCTCGCGCCGCTCCTCGGCGCCGTAGGCGTCGCCCACCGCCATGCGGACCACGGCGATCGGGTAGTGCACGCCCGCCACCGGCGTGACGCCCGGGATGCGGCGGCCGGTGCGGATGATCACCTTGCCGTCGAGCGCCTCGCGCAGCAGCCGGTTCGGGCTGCCCACGTCGTCCTTGCCCTCGGGCGTGATCGTGGCGGCCTTGAGGCCGAAGCGCGCCTCGCGCATCGCCTCGGCCGCCCGCGTGACCACCTCGTTGTTGGTCGCGCGGCGGTTCTCCAACGACAGGTCGTAGTGCTCGAGCTCGACCGGCAGCTTGAGCACGTCCGGATCGAGCACGCGCAGGGCCTGCTCGAGCAGCTCCTGACCGGTCTCGTCGCCCTCGAGGACGATAATTCGCAGGGGCTCAGCCATGGGGGCGCAATCTACAGAGAGCTGCACGTGGTGCGGCAACGCCATCGAGCGTCACGACGGCTGGCGTGTCGAGGAGGTTCCGGGCGCGCGCCGCGCGGCGTTCTGCCGGCTCGAGCACGTCGTCCCGTGGAAGATCAAGGGACCGCACTGGGAGCCCGGCGAGCTCGAGGAACCGAGCGGCATCGCCGACTCGCTCGAGGCCTGCTCGCACTGCGGCGAGGAGCTCGGCGACGTGCGCGTCGTGCTCGTCCGCCACCGCGGCGAGCACCGGATCCCGGACGGGTTCTGCTCCGTCGACCACATGGCGGAGTGGGCGAAGGCCGGCGGGCGCTGGGCCTAGTG
Source organism: Thermoleophilaceae bacterium (assembly GCA_034664005.1). Lineage (GTDB taxonomy): Bacteria > Actinomycetota > Thermoleophilia > Solirubrobacterales > Thermoleophilaceae > JACVRW01. The sequence goes on from JAXDIL010000194.1 coordinate 3,502, forward strand.
GTGGCGCAGCAGGAGGGCGTCGAAGTGGCAGGGCCCGGTCGCGGTCGCCCCGTTCCCCTGCCAGGTGCCGCTCAGCTGCGCGCCATCCGGGCTCTTCCAGCTGAGCGTGCCCCCTGCGCCGGTGTTTTCGGGAACGCCCGCGAACGCGTACGGAGCAGCCGGATCCAGGTCGTTGTCACGTGAGCCGGACGTGCCGGCGGGAGCCCCGGTGTTCACCCTGGTGAACGTGAGAATGCCGTCGTTCACCGTGCTCGAGACCCACAGGGTGAGATTCGAGTTGGAGGCATTACCGCAGCTGGCCTCGAGGATCAACCCGTCGCCGGAGAAGATCTGCGTCTTGACCGTCGCCGGACTGCCGTCCGGAGCGCTGAAGCTGATCGCAGCCTCCTCGCCGGGACCGGGCGCGCCCCGGTCGCCCTTGGGGCCCTGGTCGCCCTTCGGAAGCTGTCCGCGCGCAAAGTCAATCCGCTTCAGCGACCGGTTCTTGACCTTCGACGAGGTCACCGCGTTCTTCGCGATGTGCTTGCCCTTCACGCTGTTCCGCTGGAGCGAGACCGCCGCGTAGCCGCTGCCGCCGAGCGCTATGAAGACGGCGATGGTGGCCATCACATTGGCGTACGTCAGGCGCTGACGAAGTCGCGTGAGCATCGGGCGTCTGAGCGACCCTAAAGCCACTCGCCCGCCGTTGCCAGTCGGGGCTAATCCGGGAGCATGGGGAGGCGGGCGCCTTCGTCGTGGTCGAGCAGGACCGCGCGGGTGATCGCGTCGGTTCCGAAGCGGTCGCGGAGGTCGTCGAGCGTGGCGTCCAGCGCGGCCGCCCGGCCGTCGTCGAGGACCAGCTGGGCGGCGCCGCCCTGCGCGCCCGCGTCGTCCAGGTTCGAGAGCGCCACGCCGACGAGCGTTATCCCTCGATGCTCGATCGTCGGCCGCGCGGCATCGAGGAGCACCCGCGCGGCGGCCAGCACGACCGTGGTCCGGTCGGTGGGCTCGGGCAGCGTGTGCGAGCGCGTGGCGCGCTTGAAGTCGGCGAACCGCAGCCGCAGCACCACGGTGCGGCACACGCGCTGCGCGGTGCGCAGCCGGCCGCAGGCGCGGTCGACCAGCGCAACGAGCGCCGCGTCGACCGCCTCCGGCGAGCGCGAGCGCCGGCCGAGCGCGTGCTGCGCGCCGATCGAGCGCCGTCGCCGTCGCACCTGGACCCGGCGCGGATCGCGGCTGTGCGCGAGCGCGTGGAGCTGGCGCCCGGCGCCCAGTCCCAGCAGGCCGACGAGCGATCGCTCGGAGCGCTCCGCGAGCTGGCCCACCGTGTGGATGCCAGCGCCGCGGAGGCGCTCCGAGGTGACCGGCCCGACACCCCAGAGCCGCTCCACCGGCAGCGGGTGCAGGAACTCGAGCTCGGCGTCGGGCGCCACCACGAGCAGGCCGTCCGGCTTCGCCACGGCGCTCGCCACCTTCGCCAGGAATTTCGTGCGCGCCACGCCGACGGTGATCGGCAGCCCGACCTGCTCGCGCACACGCGCACGCAGCCGCGCGGCGATCGCGCGCGGCGTGCCGGCGAAGTGCTCCATCCCGCGCACGTCGAGGAACGCCTCGTCGATCGAGAGCGCCTCCACGACCGGGGCGGTGTCCTTGAAGATGCGGAACACGGCCTTGCTCGCCTCCGTGTAGGCCTCGAAGCGGCAGGGCACGACCACGGCGTCGGGACAGAGCTGCCGCGCCCGGCCACCGCCCATGCCGCTCTCGACCCCACGGGCCTTCGCCTCGTAGCTCGCCGCTAGCACCACGCCGCCGCCGACGATCACCGGACGCCCACGCAGCGCTGGGTCGTCGCGCTGCTCTACAGAGGCGTAGAACGAGTCGAGGTCGGCGTGGAGGATGGACACGAACGCATGTTCGTGTCAGTCCAGGACGGAACGATCAGGCGGCTTCGCGCGGCCCGAGCCCGAGCTCGTCCGCGCGCTCCTCCATGGCGCCGATCACGAACGCCACGTGCTCGTCGAAGTCCACGCCGAGCTCCTCGGCGCCCTCGCGCACCTCGTCGCGGTTCACGCCGGCGGCGAAGCTCGGCTGCTTCAGCTTCTTCTTCACTGACTTGGGTGTCATGCCGTGCACACCGTCGGGGCGGACGTACGCGCAGGCGGAGACGAAGCCGGACAGCTCGTCCACCGCGTAGAGCGTCTTGGCCATGCGCGTCTCGCGCGGGACGCCCAGGAAGGTCGCATGGCCGGCCACGGCGTCGATCAGCTCCTGGGGGTAGCCCCTCTCCTCGAACAGCTTGAGCGCCTCGCGCGGGTGACCGGTATCCAGGTTGGGGAAACGCTCGTAGTCGAGGTCGTGAAGCAGCCCGGTCACGCCCCAGAGCTCCTCGTCCTCACCGAACTGCCGCGCGTATGCCCGCATCGCGGTCTCCACGCCGAGCATGTGCTTTCGGAGCGATTCGGACTCCGTCCACTCGCAGACGAGCTTCCAGGCTTCTTCACGGGTCGGCTGGGCCATCTGCGGCAGGGTATCCTCGTCGGTTCCCGAACGGGTCTGCAAATGGAGAAGTTCATCATCGAAGGCGGGACGCCCCTCGCTGGGACGGTCACCCCCGCCGGTAACAAGAACGCCGCACTGCCAGCGCTCGCCGCGTCGCTTCTGACGCGGGAGGAGGTCGTGCTGCGGAACATCCCGCGCATCAGCGACGTGGAGGCGATGCTGGACCTGCTCCGCCTGCTGGACGTGAAGGTCGAGTGGCGCGACGACAACGTGGTCGCGCTTCAGGCCGACCAGCTGAGCCACTCGGACGTGGACCGTGAGGTGGCCGAGCGCATCCGCGCCTCGTTCCTGCTCGCCGGCCCGCTGCTGGCGCGCCACGGTCGCGCCGACATGCCGCCGCCCGGCGGCGACGTGATCGGGCGCCGCAGGCTCGACCCTCACCTCGACGCCTTCCGCGCGCTCGGCGCCGAGGTGAACGTGGACCGCAACTGGTACCGCTTGGCCGCGCCGGACGGCCTGCACGCCTGTGACTTCTTCATGGACGAGCCCTCGGTCATGGCGACCGAGAACGCGCTGATGGCCGCCGCCCTCACGCCGGGCTCGACGGTCATCCACAACGCGGCCTCCGAGCCGCACGTGCAGGACCTCGCGCGCCTGCTGATGGCGATGGGCGCGCGCATCGAGGGGATCGGCTCGAACCTGATGGTCGTCCACGGCCAGGCTGAGCTCGGCGGAGCGGACTCCGCGATCGGCCCCGACTACATCGAGGTGGGCAGCTTCATCGCGCTCGCGGCCTGCACCGGCGGCGAGCTGCGCATCAAGGACACGCTGCCCGACGACCTGCGTATGACGCGGCTCGCGTTCGAGCGGCTCGGCTGTCGCATCGAGTTCGAGGGCAACGACGTGGTCGTGCCGGGCGGCCAGCGGCTCCGCGTGAAGTCGGACGAGGGCGACGCGATCTCGAAGATCGAGGACGGTCCCTGGCCCGCCTTCCCTGCCGACCTCACCAGCATCGCCGTGGCGATGGCCACGCAGGCAGAGGGCCTGATCCTGATCCACGAGAAGATGTTCGAGAACCGCCTCTACTTCGTCGACAAGTTGGTCACGATGGGCGCTCGGGTGATCGTCTGCGACCCGCACCGTGCGGTCGTAAGCGGCCCGAGCCGGCTTCACGGCGAGCGCATGGAGAGCCCGGACATCCGGGCGGGCATGGCGATCCTCATCGCCGCGCTGTGCGCGGAGGGCACGTCCGAGATCGGGAACATTCGCCAGATCGACCGTGGCTACGAGCGGATCGACGAGCGGCTGCGGCTGCTCGGGGCGCGGATCGAGCGCGTCGCCGCCGAGCGCGTGCCCGCGTAGACCCGGGAGGCGTCGGTGACACACCCCATTCCCGCCGGGACCCGGGACGTGCTGCCCGAGGAGATGCGCGAGCTGCGCGCCATCGGCGATCGCGTGCGCGCCGTTTTCGACCGCGCGGGCTATGGCGAGGTGCACACGCCGGCGCTCGAGTACGAGGACGTGCTGCGCCGCGGCGAGGAGCGCGCCGCCGGGGCCCGCTACCGGACCTTCGACGAGCAGGGCGAGGTGCTGGCGCTGCGCTCCGACATGACCATCCCGATCGCGCGCGTGGTGGCCACCCGCTACGCCGACGCCGAGCCGCCGCTCCGCTTCTCCTACTTTGCGCGGGCCTGGCGGGCGACCGACCGCGGTGTGGGGGAGTCGCGTGAGTTCCTACAGGCGGGCGTGGAGCTGATCGGCGTGGCCGGGGCGGAGGGCGAGGCCGAGGTGGTCGCGCTCACCATCGCCGCGCTCGACGAGGCCGGCCTCCGGCGTCACAGGGTCGGCGTCGGCGATGGCGCGCTCTACCGCAGCCTGCTCGGCTCGTTCGGCGTGCTCGAGGAGAGGCACACGCCGATGCTCGAGAGCCTCTCGCGCCGCGACCTGGTCGGGCTCGAGCGGCATGTCGACCAGCTCGGGCTCGGCAGCGCCGACCGCGACCTCCTGGTGCGACTTCCCCAGCTCCGCGGCGGGCGCGAGGTGCTGGACCAGGCGGCCTCCGCAGCGGCGGGCGCGGCGGGCGGGCCCACAGGCGCGGCGCTGGAGGGGCTGCGCGCGCTGTACGACCTGCTGGCCGAGCGCGGCGTCGCCGATCGCGTGATCTTCGACCTCGGCCTCGTACGCGAGCTCGGCTATTACACGGGCTCGGTGTTCGAGGTCTACGACCCCGCCGTGGGCTTCACGCTCGGCGGCGGCGGCCGCTACGACGAGTTGATCGGCCGCTTCGGCCGCGACCTGCCCGCCTGCGGCCTCGCGCTGGACGTGCAGCGCGTGCACCTCGCGCAGGCCGCAGAGGAGGCGCTCGCGGAATGAGCGAGCGACTCACCATCGCGGTTCCGCGCGGGGCGCTCCTCGGCGGCACCCTCGACCTGCTCGACCGGCTCGGCATCGACACGGCGGAGGTGCGCTCGAACGACCGCAAGCTGCTCTTCGAGGACGTCGGCATCGTGACCATGCGCCCGAGCGACGTGCCGACCTACGTCGAGCACGGCTCCGCCGACATCGGCATCACCGGCAAGGACGTGCTGCTCGAGCAGTCGCAGCGGAAGGTCTACGAGCTGCTCGACCTCGGCTACGGCGCGTGCGAGATGGTCGTCGCGGCGCCCGATCACGGCGACCCGATCGGCGACGCGCTGCGCCGCCTCGGCCGCGTCCGCATCGCCACCAAGTACCCGCGCGTGGCGGCTGAGCACTTCGCGGAGACCGGCCGCCAGGCGGAGATCGTCGAGGTGAAGGGCTCGGTGGTGCTGGCGCCGCTCACCGGCCTGGTCGACGGCATCGTGGACCTCACGGCCACCGGCAAGACGCTCGAGGAGAACAACCTCCGCGTGGTGGAGCGGATCGCGACCTGCACCGCTCGCCTGATCGCGAACCCGGTCGCCCACAAGCTGAAGGCCGAGCAGATCGACTCGGTCGTGGAGCGGCTCCGGGGATGAGGGTCGAGCGCACGCGCGACGCGTGGTTCCGCCGCGGCATGCTGGCGACCCCGACGCGCGCGGTCGCCGAGATCATCGAGCAGGTCCGCGAGGGCGGCGATGCGGCCGTCGTCGAGCTCACCGAGCGCTTCGACCACGCCGAGCTCGGGCCCGAGCAGCTGCGCGTGGACGCCAACGAGCTCGAGTCGTCCGTCGGCGTGCTCGAGCCGGAGGTGCTCGCCGGGCTTCGTACCGCGATCGCGAACGTCAAGGCGGTCGCGGCAGCGCAGGTGCGTGACGAGCCCGTAGGGGTCGAGCTCCCGGAGGGCCACACGGTCGAAGTCGTGGAGCGGCCGGTGCGGCGCGCGGCGGTGTACGTGCCCGGCGGCCGCGCGCCCTACCCGTCCACGGTCGTGATGGGTGCCGTCACGGCGCGTGTGGCGGGCGTGGAGGAGATCGTCGTCTGCGCGCCTCCCGGCCCCGGCGGCCGGGCGCACCCCGTGATCCTCGCCGCGTGCGTGCTGTGCGAGGTGACCGAGGTGTACCGGATCGGCGGCGCTCAGGCGATCGCCGCGCTCGCATTCGGAACGGAGTCGGTGCAGGCCGTGGACGTGATCGTCGGCCCGGGCAATCCGTACGTGCAGGAGGCCAAGCGACAGGTCGTCGGGCAGGTCGGCATCGACGGGATCGCCGGGCCAAGCGAGCTCGTGGTGATCGCGAGCAGCGGTGCCGATCCGGAGCTGATCGCGCTCGACCTCATGGCGCAGGCCGAGCACGGCGCGGACAGCCCGGTCTGGTGCCTCTCGCCCGAGCCGGGATTGCTCGATGTCGTGGCCGAAGCCGTCGAGCGGCTCGCACCGGAGCGAGCGAACGTCGCGGACGCCGAGGCGCAGCTCGTCGAGACGAGCGATCTCGCTGGGGCGCTCTTGCTGGCGGAGCAGATCGCTCCGGAGCACCTCCAGCTCATGGGCGCGGAGGCGGAGGCGCTCGCGGACCGCGTCCGCAACGCCGGCTGCCTGTTCGTCGGAACCTCCGCCGCCACCGCCTTCGGCGACTACGTCGCCGGCTCGAACCACGTGCTGCCCACGGGCGGCGCGGCGCGCTTTCAGTCCGCGCTGTCGCCCGCCACGTTCAGGCGGCGGATGGCCCGCGTATCCTTGCCCGCCGAGGCGGCCACCCGCCTCGCGCCCGCCGGTGCCGCGCTTGCGCGCGCCGAGGGCTTTCCCCTGCATGCAGAATCCATGGAGCGCCGCGCGTGAGCCGCACCTCGCAGATCCATCGAACCACCGGTGAGACCGACGTCCAGCTGTCGCTGGACCTCGACGGCACGGGCGAGGGCGCGCGCGAGACGGGCGTCGGCTTCTTCGACCACCTGCTCGACGCTGTGGCGCGTCACGCGCTGCTCGACCTCGACGTGAGCGTCGACGGCGACCTGGAGACCGGGCCGCACCACACGGTCGAGGACACGGGCATCGCGCTCGGCCAGGCGCTCGACGAGGCGCTGGGCGACCGCGCCGGGATCCGGCGCTTCGGCCACGCCGTCGTGCCGATGGACGAGGCGCGCGCGTCGGCCGCGATCGACATCTCCGGCCGGCCGTTCACCATGCTCGAGGGCTCGTTTCCGGCCGAGCGCGTGGGTGACTTCGACACGGACCTCGCCGAGGAGTTCTTCCGCGCCGTGGCGAACGCCGCGAAGCTGACGCTGCACGTGCGCGTGGAGGCGGGCACGAACGCGCATCACATGGTGGAGGCGTCGTTCAAGGCCTTCGCCCGCGCGCTGCGCGCCGCGGTGGAGGACGACGACCGAGTCGAGGACGTCCCCTCCACCAAGGGCGTCCTTTGACGCGGATAGCGATCCTCGACTACGGGATGGGGAACCTGCGCTCGGTCGGCAAGGCGCTCGAGCACGTGGGCGCTGAGCCGTTCCTGACGAGCGATCACGCGCGCGTTCGCGAGGCCGCCGGCATCGTGCTGCCGGGAGTGGGGGCCATGCCGAAGGCGATGGAGCGCGTGCGCGAGCTGGCGCTCGACGAGCTGCTGCGCGAGCGCGTGGAGGCGTCCGTACCGGTGATCGGCCTCTGCATGGGGATGCAGCTGCTGTTCGACTCCACGACCGAGCTGGGCGGCGCGGAGGGCATCGGACTGCTGTCCGGCCCGGTCGAGGCGCTCGACGCGCCCGGGCTGAAGGTGCCCCAGATCGGCTGGAACCCGGTCGACTGGCGGCGCGAGAGCGTGCTGAACCAGGGACTCCCGGCGCCCTGCGCCTTCTACCACGCGAACTCGTTCGCCCCGCGGCCGGCGGATCCGGAGGCGGTGCTCGGCACGGCCGAGTACGGAAGCGAGTTCGTGAGCGTGGTGGAGCAGGCGCCGGTCTACGGGCTCCAGTCGCACCCGGAGAAGTCGGGACCGGACGGACTGAGGCTCCTGAAGAACTTCGTGTCGCTCGCAGCGGCCCCGCGATGATCCTCCTGCCGGCGGTGGACATCCGCGACGGCAAGGCGGTGCGGCTGCGCCAGGGCGACTTCGACCAGGAGACCGTCTACGCCGACGATCCGCTCGAGGCCGCCCGCTCGTTCGTGGAGGCGGGCGCCCGCTACCTGCACCTGGTGGACCTCGACGGGGCCCGCGAGGGCGAGCCGGCGAACCTGCATCACGTGGAGCGGATCACGTCCGAGCTCGATGTCCCGGTGGAGCTCGGTGGCGGCCTGCGCTCGATCGACTCGATCCGGCGCGCGCTCGCCGCGGGCGCGAGCCGCGTGGTGCTCGGCACGGCCGCCTTCACGGATCCCGAGCTGCTCGACGAGGCGCTGCGCTCGTTCGGGTCGCAGATCCTGGTGGGCGTGGACGTGCGCGGCGGGCTGGTGTCGGTGGCGGGCTGGACGCGCGAGACCGAATTGCGCGGCGACGAAGCGATCCTGCGGATGCAGGAGCGCGGCGTAACGGGCTTCATCTACACGAACGTCGACCGCGACGGCATGCTCGAGGGCCTCGACCTCGACGAGATCCGGCGCATCTCCGAGATCGTGCGCGGCGACTTCCTCTACTCCGGAGGGATCGGCTCGATCGAGGACCTGCGCGCGCTGCGGGCGCTGGGGCTCGCGAACCTGACCGGCGTGATCTCCGGCAAGGCGCTCTACGAGGGCCGCTTCGGCGTGAGCGAGGGCCAGGAGGCGCTCGCCTGATGCTGCTGCGGCGCGTGATCCCGTGCCTCGACGTGGACAAGGGCCGCGTGGTGAAGGGCGTCGAGTTCGTGAACCTGCGCGACGCGGGCGACCCGGTCGAGCTGGCCGTGCGCTACCAGGACGAGGGCGCCGACGAGATCGTGTTCCTCGACATCACCGCGTCGCACGAGCGACGCGAGACAGCGGCCGACCTGGCGCGGCGCTGCGCCGACGACCTCTTCATCCCGTTCACGATCGGCGGCGGCGTTCGAGCCGTCGAGGACGCTCAGGCCGTGCTCGACGCCGGCGCCGACAAGGTGTCCGTGAACTCGGCCGCGGTCGCGCGGCCGGAGCTCCTGTCCGAGCTGGCCGAGGTGTTCGGCGCCCAGTGCGTCGTGCTGGCCATCGATGCCCGGCGCGAGCGGGACGGCTCCTACGGCGTGTACGTGAACGGTGGCCGCACGCCCGTCGGCCGCGACGCGATCGAGTGGGTGCGCGAGGGCGTGGAGCGCGGGGCGGGGGAGATCCTGCTCACGAGCATGGACCGCGACGGCACCGAGGACGGCTACGAGCTCGAGCTGACGCGCGCGGTGGCGGACGCGGTCGCCGTGCCGAAGCGCTCGTACTCCTTGAACTCGCCGCCGAGCCGGTCCGCGACGGCGCGCGCTGCGGCGCGGGCATCGCCCTCGACGGCGATGTCCACGTCGTGTGGGTCGGTGTCGCGAAG